>JANYKK010000099.1 GCA_025361585.1 Methylobacter sp.
GGCGTTTAGATGGCCGAGGATTTGCGTGCCGTTGGTATCGGCAATGCGGTTGACGGCTATCGCGGACGTGTTGGGCTGAACGAAGTTGACGGTTTCAGGCTGCGCGATGTTGAAACTCTGCCAATTGGCCGACAGGTTCTGACTGGCTTGGTTGATGGTGGTGGTTGACCCTGACTGGCTGATGTTGCCGGTACCTGAAACAATCTGCCCGCCGATGGGTTCGGTATGGCCGACCGCCGCGGTCAAGGACAAGGCCGCCGCAAACAGCTTGCGGCTGGAGCCTTTGCTGCGCCCCCGTGCGATTTCCGCAACCGGCACCCACAGTTTATGGATCGGGTTCCAGACCAGCCGGTAGATGCGGTTCATCGATGCATGGCGTTTCATAAGGCTATATCCCTTTTTGATTATTCTTAAATCTTGAGCCAAGACGTGATTCCATAATTAAGGACATTCACGGCGAGGCAGCAGATAGTTAATCGCAATGGTAGATAACTAATCGACATTTGTATGTCCCTAGAACTAGGGACAAAATCAATGTAGACAGATGGTAATATTTAGGCGTCAGCGTATCGTTCCTATGCTCCGGCGTGGGAATTCAGCCATGTAGGTTTGTCCCTAGAACTAGTGACAAAGCATTTGTAGTGCTTATGGTAATATCACCACTTTCTTGCGCCACTCAATTACAAATATGCGTTCAGCGAACATAGTCAACACAGAAGGCGAATTTCTCATGAATCGTTACTCAAGCAGTTCTCTGATCCGGGTTGCGCTGGTGGAGGACGATGTTCATTTCCAAAATGCTTTCATGGAGGCTATTCAGGATGCGCCCGACATGCTGCTTCTGGATGTGGCGGGCACCAGGGCTGAAGGGCTGAGGGTGCTGGAGAAGATGCAGGCGGATGTGTTGCTGGTCGATCTGGGATTGCCGGACGGCTCCGGCATTGATGTGATCCGGGCGTCACATGCAAAATGGCCCGGTTGCAGTATTATGGTCAGCACGACGTTCGGCGACGAAATGCACGTTATGCAATCGATCGAGGCGGGCGCGTCCGGCTATCTGCTTAAAGATAGCGCCCCGGAAAGAATAGTGTTTGAAATCCGGAGTTTATACGCAGGGGGCAGCCCGATCAGTCCGTTGATCGCGCGGCAGATTTTAACGCGCTTTAAGAGCAGCGAGCGTTCCGCCGCTACGTTTGTCGAGCGGCGGCGCCAATCCGAAAACCCTCCGGTTACGCTGTCTCCAAGGGAGCGGGAAGTGCTGGAATACATTACCAAGGGCTTTACTTCGGACGAGATCGCCGGGTTGATGTCCGTCTCGCGTCACACCGTGCTGACTTTCGTGCGGCGCATTTACGCAAAACTTGAAGTCAAATCCAAAACCGAAGCGATTTTCGAGGCTCGTAATCAGGGGCTGCTGGATGTCTAAATCCGGGTGACAAGCGATATGCACAAGAGATCCCGGAATTGGCTATTTCTGTTGCTGTGCGGGTGGTGCCTGCTGGCAGGCAACGTCTTTGCAGCGGATAAGGTGCTGGATGCCAGCACGCTTGATCGCGAGCCGGTTTCGCTGACGGAATACTTCGCCGTGCTTGAAGATCCCAGTCTGGCGCTGACGCTGGCCGATGTGCAAAAGCCCGACATGGCAAGTCGCTTCAAGGCTGGTCAGGCACCGGCAGAGGCGCTCAATTATGGCTACACCGATTCGGCCTACTGGCTGCGCTTGTCATTAAGCAACACTGGCGATCATCCGGTTGAGCGGATGCTGGAAATTGCCTATTGGGGGCTTGCCAACATTCAGTTTTATCAACCGGGCACGACCGGGACTTACCGATCCGTGATCACGGGCGCTGTCATGCCCTTTGCGACACGCCCCTATCCGAATCACTACTTTGTTTTTCCCATCGTCTTGCCGGAGCACTCCAGCCAGACGGTTTATCTGTGGATTCAATCCAGCCCGACCGTCATCCCTGCCAGGCTTTGGACTCCGCAAGCTTTTCATGTCTATGAGCGTAACTATTATCTCGGTCAGGCCTGGTACTTCGGTATGGCTATGGCCATGGCCATATTCAACCTGTTGCTCTATTTTGCACTCCGCGATGTCATCTATCTACAGTATGTCGGCATTGTCAGTTGCATGGCATTTACTCTAGCTGCACAAAATGGGCTGATCAAAGAGTACCTGCCGTTTGATTCGTATACATGGTCGAACATGTCGGTCAATGCCGGCGCTTCGCTTACGGGTGCTACGGGGCTGATTTTCATGCGCAGTATGCTCGACACCCGAAAGCTCCTTCCGCAGCTTGATCGATGGCTAAAAATTCTCGCAGGCATCCTCCTGCTCAGCGTGATAGCAGTCGCCATTTCCTATGAATCCTTCGGCAAATCGCTTGCGCTGCTTTACATCGCCGTGTTGGCGTTATTTCTGGGTACGGGGGTGTTCTGCACCATGAAACGGCAACGCAACGCCTATTTCTTCGTGATAGCTTTTGCGCTGACGAGTTCGGGCGGAATGCTGCTCGGCTTGAAGAATCTGGGGTTGCTACCCAGCAACGTGCTTACCATCAACGGTTTGCAAATTGGGTCGGCCATGGAAATGCTGTTGCTGGCCTTTGCTTTGGCCGACCGCTTTATCATGATACGCCGCAAGGCGATTGATGACGTGGTGCAGGCCAATATCAATCTGGAACAACGCTTAAAGACGCGCGAGGCGGAGTTGGCCTTAAAACATGAGAAACTGCGCGAAAGCGAAGAATTCCTCAAAGACGCGCAAGACATTGCAGGCTTGGGCAGCTATGTCCTGGACATACAAACCGGGTGCTGGACGGGCACGGATTCGATTACTAAAATGTTTGGCATGGGCGAAAGTTACGAACATACTTATGGGGCATGGGCAGAACTGGTTCATCCCGATGATCGTGTGATGATCACCGACTACTTCACAAACCTGATTCTCGCCCAAAACACAGTCTTCGATAAAAGATACAGCATCATCCGTCACGACGATCAGGCGGTACGCTGGCTACATGGCATGGGCCGACTGAGTTTCGATGCCCAGGGCCAACCCACGAAAATGCTCGGTACGATTTGGGATATTACCGAACACCATGAGCGCGAGGCCGAGCTGGCAGCGAGCCATGAACGCCTACGCGAGATTGAGCGACACCAGACATTGAGCCAGGAGCGGCAGCGCCTGATGCAGGATATGCATGACGGACTGGGCTCGTCGCTGGTAAGCGCACTACGGGTGGTGGAGCGTGGCAAAATGGATGAAGCCGACATTGCGCAGGTACTTAAAGGCTGTATCGACGACCTGAAGTTGGCAATTGATTCGATGGAGCCGGTTGAGGCCGATCTGCTGCTGTTGCTTGCGACCTTGCGTTTCCGGTTGGAGCCGCGGCTGGAGAACACTGGTATCGGGTTGCTCTGGCAGGTTGAGAATGTCCCCGCGCTCGACTGGCTCGACCCAAAAAGTTCGCTGCATATCCTGCGAATTTTGCAAGAGGCGTTCACCAATATCATCAAGCACACTCAGGCCACCGAAATTCGTGTTGCGACGGGCGTGGAGGATGATTACGTATGGGTAACGATCACTGACAACGGGCAAGGATTTTTGGTCGAGCATGAGTTAAAGAGCGGCGGCAAGGGGTTGTCCAACCAGATGCGCCGTGCCGAATCGATTGGTGCTGAGGTTAGTTGGGATTCTAGTGGTGCAGGTACGTGTTTTACGTTGCGGTTGCCGGTAAAGCGTTGGCAAATCTAGCGGTAACCGACAGTATAAAGGTTCTATGTAATTATTCAGCGTGTTCCATTTCTCTATGTGCTGAAAGTTACGGTTCTGTCATTCTAAAAACCGGTGCGCAGCCCCAGGGAGCCAAAGGCGCGCACGGCACCCCCTACCAGCGGAACTTGATATTGAATGAAGATATGTATAGCGATGAGTGCTCGGCGCGGCAAACGGGAGAAATACCACTCGTGCGTAACATCAGTTAAATAATTCGTAAAAGCCGTTTGGTAAGCACAGACTTCAAGTCTCGTCGCGCATCTATAATGATATGGATGTAAATAACGTCCTGTCGCACTTCATAGATGATGCGATTCATCCCTGAAAGAACCTGCCGGTATTGACTGAGGTTTAACTTCTCCAGCTCTTCAGGGATGGGGCCTGCATAAGGAAAGGCCTTCAGGTTTCGGATAACTGTTTTGATCTTGTCATAGCTGTTCTGCCAAGTTTCAACAGAGAAATTCTTGGTGATGTAATCCTTAAGTTCTTTTAGGTCATGCTCTGCCGACTCTAAAATAACGACTTTGAAATTCATGGGTGGTTAGTTTTGTCCAGCTCTGCAAATACATCCTCTGCATCGCGGAATTTGCCTTGCTCAATCTCGCGGTTCCCGAGTGCCAGAATCTTCAACAGCGCAAAAGCTTCTTCCCGCTCTTCGTAACTTTTTATATCCATGACGACCAGCTTAGCCTCGCCATTTTGGGTAATCAGCAAGGGTTCGCGGTTTTCCGAAATATCTTTAACGACCTCGGCCATGTGGCTCTTGAGGTAGCTGATAGGCTTGATTTGGGATGAAAATTTCATGGCGTTGTTCTCGGCTGCCGAACGGATAAGACTTATTTTAGCCCGAATTAAGTCTCTCGCCTAGCGCTGTGAGTTAAACCACTATAAGGAAGCGCTGAACAAGTTGATTCCATTTATGGTTCGACAAGGCTCTTCGAAGCGTAGCTGAAGGGCTCACCACGAACGGAATCAACAACTTACTGTTCATTCTGAGTACCATTCAACAAGCTCATGACAGGCTTCGACTACGTTCAAGAGAGTCCTGTCGAAGGATTTAATCAGCGCTTTCCTAAAAACCGGTACGCAGCCCCAAGTAAAACGACGCGCCATTGTAACTAAAATCAAGAATCTCGGGGGTGCGTTCATCGGTAATGTTTTCGCCGCGCAAATAGACTTCCGTTTTCGGTGTCAGCTGGTATTTTAAAAGGATGTTGATGCGAGGCGCGGATTTGGCTCTTAGGGTGTTGCCCGAATCGAACCAGTAGCCGCTACGAGCAGTCAATTCTATCCGTAATTTTAACGGCTGCAACAATTGCACCTCATTCCAAAATACACCCTGATGCTCGGGCCTTTCCTGTATGCGCAGCTGCGTCAATGGATTTATCGCAAGCATATAGCTGTAGTTTAAGCCGCTTTCCCATGCGCTCGTCCAACGGTGCTTCGACTGCATTTCGGCACCCCAGACATCCGCTTCCGGTACGTTACCCGCCTTGGATATGCCTGTTTCTGGATTCCATTGCATCACAATCATTTGACGGTAATTTTGATAATAACCGCTGACTTTAACCTCGCTCTCGGGCATTGGCTGCCAACGCCAGCCGATTTCTCCCCCGGCGCTATGCTCTCCCTGCAATGTTGGATTGCCATACACAGGATTTTTTAACTCATTGACACCAGGTTGGCGATAGCCGGTACCGCCGTTAGCCCAGACGCTCATGTGTTGAGGCAATGAACGGTTCAATCCCAGCGTAAATACTGGGTGATTGCCGTATGTGTCGCCATGATCAGAGCGCGTATCGGCGCTCCATTGCCATGCGCCGAGACTCAATTCCCCCCGTGCATTGGGGCTGACTACGGTCTGTGCTGATGGCAAACCTACTACTTGTTGCTGTTGGGTGTTGATCCCCCAGACCAATAATGCCTGATCCTGGTTATCAGTGCTCAATGGCAGGCGATGGGTGTTTTTCCAGTCCAGCAGGTATAACTGGCTGGTGATTGACGATGGCTTAATCAAGGTTGCTACCCCTTTTTGCCTGTCTTGGGTAAAGCCGAATTGCAGCGAACTGTTCCAATACGATGCTAGGGTATATTGTCCGCGTAGTTGCGCCACCCAGGTTTCATCGGAAAACCGGGCTAGCTTATCGTCCACCCAGCCTATCCTGCCGTTTGGCAAAAATCCGGGGCCGTCGGTATCTTCATCGGTGCGCACAAAATACACCGATGCATCTAGTGCGCCCCGGCTGAATTCTTTAGCCCAGTTGGCCGAGGCATGGGTCATGCCGAAGTCGTCTCGTTCTATGCCATTTTGTGCCTGACTGATGCCGTTAAAAATGTCGCTCCGCCCGACCACTGCGGAAAAATCACCGGCCTTAGTAGTCAAGCCGGTACCGACAGCGCCGCGTACTGTATCGTAACTGCCGCCTTCAATGCGCAAAAAGCTGTCTTTTTGCTGCATGTGCCGGGTTTGCAAATGGATGGCTCCGCCCAATGTGCGGCTGCCATGCCGCTCGCCGCCTGGGCCTCGCGTCACCGTGACCTGCTCTAAAGCATCCAGCGCATAGTGACTCAACGAGTAATACCCTGCAAAATTGCCGAATAAGGGTACGCCATCCAAGGTGATCAGGCCTTGCCCGCCACTGGCTCCGCGTAAACTGATTTTAGTCGGTATTTGTCCAGTACCCTGATTGAGTGTTAAGCCGCTCTGGTTTTTTAATACACTATTAAGATCGGGCATTTCGGCGACCTGCAACGCGTCCCGGTCTAATCGGTTACGCATGCGCGGCGGGTCGATTAATTCAGGATCAGTCCGGTCGTCGTAAACGGTCATAGAAGTCAACGGAATAGTGTCGTTGCCTAAGGGGGGAGCTTTGTCGGCTATTGCAACAGTCGACAGGCACAGTAAAAACACGGAAGATGCCGGATATTTCTTACAGAGTATGGATTTTTGACGATGTTTGAAACAGATAGTTGGCGAGATCATTTGTTTTTCCGGCATTTAACTTGCGCTAAGGCAGTTGCTGCTCTTTTATTTGTTACCACTATTAAAACATAAATTATTAAGCAGCAGCAAAATAAACCCATAAGCCACTATTGTACTGTTTTTTTTAATATGTTCTGTTTAGTGCGATTACTTTAGTCCGATAAAACTGACACCGAAAGCGATAATTGTTGGTCGTCGCTGACAATGGCGTTAAATATCAAATCTCGACTCGCTACTCTCTACAGCATGTTTCTCAGACAACCGCAGTAACACAAAAACAGCCCCAGTCCCCCCATCTTTAGGCGGTGCGGAGCAAAAGGCCTGGACGTGTTGGTGCTGTCTTAACCATAAATTGAGGTTGTTTTTGAGTACGGGATGGTTGCCTTCCGAGCGATAGCCTTTGCCGTGGATGATATGGACACAGCGGCAGCCGTCTTCTACACTGTTATGCAGGAAATGTAGCAGCTGTCGTTTTGCCTCGACGCTGCTGAGTCCGTGCAGGTCGATTTCCGCATCCAGGCCGAATTGTCCTTTGCGCAGTTTTTTTAGCACATTATGCTGTAGCCCCGGTGCCATATAACTTAGCGAGTCTTCAATGCCCAGTTTTTCGGCATCAAATTCAGTCGCAGTGCTTAAGTGCTCCTCCACATTAACGGCTTGAGATTTAGGGTAGGGTTTGGGTTTTTTACCTTCCGTCAAAAGCACTTTGTCGCTTTTTACAGTATGTACATTGCCGATAGTTTGACGAAACAAATCGCTTTCTTCGGGGGTAAGGATTTTTTTTGCCATGAAAGCTGATTTTGTTGTGTATTGTTGCTAATATGGTTGATTTTATAGCTTAATCTGCTTTAGGGCGATTGATAATGCATATTTTATTAAGTAATGACGACGGCTACTTGGCCGAAGGTCTTGTTGCATTAGCCGATGCATTGCGCGAGCATGCCGACATATCGGTGGTGGCACCGGATAGAAACCGTAGCGCGGCGAGTAATTCGTTGACGCTGGAGATGCCGTTACGTGCTTATACAATGGATAACGGTTTTATTAAAGTTGACGGTACGCCCACCGATTGTGTGCATTTGGCAATTACCGGTTTGCTGAAAACTGAGCCGGATATGGTCTTTGCCGGGATTAATCACGGCTCCAATTTAGGTGATGATGTGCTGTATTCAGGTACGGTTGCGGCGGCAAGCGAAGGACGTTTCTTAGGTTTGCCTGCTGTAGCCATTTCGTTGGCGGGTAATAATCCCAGCCATTTTGAAACCGCAGCCCACGTTGCAGTGACGCTGTTGCGGCAATTGGTTAGTAATCCTTTGCCGCAGGATACGATTCTTAATGTCAATGTGCCTGATGTTGCTATTGAAGACTTGAAAGGGTATCAGGCGACCCGGCTGGGCCAGCGGCATAAGGCGGAGTCAGTCATCAAGAGTGAGGATCCTCGCGGACGCATTATTTATTGGGTAGGACTGCCGGGGGCAGAACAGGACGCTGGCCCCGGCACTGATTTTTATGCGGTTAATGCCGGTTTTGTGTCGGTTACGCCGTTACAGCTGGATTTGACGTGGTATGAACGGATTAATGATTTGAAAGAGTGGTTACCCCAGGAGCATGATTTATGATTCAAAGCTTGCAAGGAATAGGCATGACCTCTCCGCGCACCCGCGAGCGGATGATCAACCGATTAATGGAGCAGGGCATCAGCAATAATAAAGTTCTGGATGTGATACGCAACACACCCCGGCATATTTTTATGGACGAGGCCTTGGCCAGCCGGGCTTATGAAGATACCTCGCTGCCGATAGGCTACAACCAGACGATTTCCCGGCCTTATATTGTCGCAAAAATGACCGAGTTGCTGCTGGAGTCGTCGGGTCGATTAGCAAAAGTGCTGGAAATAGGTACAGGCTGTGGCTATCAGACGTCAATTTTGGCGCAGCTGGTTGATAATGTTTATTCGGTTGAAAGAATCGCGCCGTTGCAGAAAAAAGCCAAAGACCGGCTATGGGATTTAAAGCTGAAAAATGTCAGTTATAAGCACAGCGACGGCGGCTGGGGATGGCCGGATTATGCGCCGTATGATGGCATTTTGGTGGCCGCCGCACCGCCGGAAATACCGGAAATGCTGCTGCAGCAACTGGCGGTCGGCGGGGTGATGGTTATCCCCATCGGCAACAGGAGCGGTAGTCAACAATTACAGCGAGTACTGCGCACGGAAACCGGTTATGAGGTTGAAGAACTGGAGTCGGTTGTTTTTGTGCCTTTCCAATCAGGGAGGAAGTAAACCTGTTCCTGTGTCGTGGCGAGTTAGCCTAATACGTTTAGTAATTTTAATGCTAGACGGCAGCATAAAAAATTGTCTGAATTCGTGTTTTAATCGACATTTTTCTTTTTATTGGCGTCATAAGTGGGTGAGATGTGTCATTTTGCAACGAAGTTAGCAATTAAATGATTTTTTGTGCGCCAATTTAAGGTTAATATCAACTCTTATGAAAATAAATTTCGACTCAAAAAAGATTCTGGTAATCGAGGATCAGGCGATCATACGAGAGACCATTAAGCACATACTGTATTCATTAGGTGCGCGCCACATCGTTGAAGCAGGAACGGGTGTTAATGGAATTGTTGAGATGAGGCGCGTTCATTTTGATATTGTCCTCTGCGATTACAATCTGGGCGACGGGAAAAACGGCCAGCAGATTTTGGAGGAAGCAAAACATTTTAAATTGCTGCCGTTTGACGCCATTTTTATAATGATTACCGTTGAGCAGAGCAAGAACATGGTGCTTAGCGCACTCGACTGCAAGCCGGATGATTACCTAATAAAGCCTTTTAATCGGATACAGCTGTCAACCCGGATCGAACGCTGTATTGCCCGTAAGACGTATCTTTCCAGTGTTGAACGCGAAATTGATATAGGCAATATTTATCAGGCGATACAAAACTGTGAAAAACTGCTTCAGCAGGGCGATAAAAACACCCATTTACACATATTAAAAATACGTGCCGAATTAGCTATTCTAATCAGCGACTTCAAGGCAGCCCAAAAAGTCTACCAAGATATACTGGAAGAAAGAGATATCCCCTGGGCAAGGTTGGGGTTGATTGTTATCGTTTTTATGGAAGGCCATTATGAGAAGGCTGTTGAGTTGCTCACTCAGTTCATCGATCAATATCCTATGATGTTGGAAGCTTATGACTGGCTGGCAAAATCTTATGCTGCTTTGGGTAACGATGAGGATGCGTTAGTTGCGCTTAATCAGGCGGTTGATCTCTCACCTCAAGCCATTTTAAGACAGCAACGATTGGCCTTGCTAGCGGATAAAGCGGAAAATAATGAAGTTGCCAAAAAAGCCTATAAAGCGGCGGTTCATTTAGGCAAGCATTCTGTGCATGGATCGTCCAGGGATTTTTCAGGCTTGGCTAAAGCCCACTTAAAATCTAATTCAGCCGATGATGCGCTGAAAATATTGAACGATATGAATAAGGTTTTTTTAAATGACCCTGATTCAAGAGTTAGAGCCGCAATATTGGAAATCGAGATTCAACAAGCAAAAAACAACGGGGTAGTGGCGCAAAAACCGTATGAAAAAGCATTCAAATTAAATGAGCAATTCGGCAAGCAAATTTCCAGGGAGCTGCGCCTGGAATTGGCAAAGATTGGTCATCTGAGTGGAGCCAGCGACGTTGCCGATGAAATTCTTGCGGATTTGATTAAAACCAATATTGACGACAAACATTTTATCGCTGAGATCGAAAAAATGTGCAAGACCTTTGTCAGCGATAATTATGCGGCAAGTTTGATTAGCCGGATAAAACAGGAATTAGTCGACATTAACAATGCGGGGGTCAGCTTATTTAAGGAAGGCAGGATTGAAGAAGCTCTTGCAATTTTTGAAAATGCCATCGAAAAAATGCCTAACAACCGGACGGTCACTTTAAATATGCTGAAAATCATTATTCATGATCTTAAAACATCCAGGCCCGACCCTGAAAAAACCATGCATGCCCAGTCCTGCATCAATAAGGCCATTCAAATAGGCGTTCCCCACGATCTGCTTGGCGGCATTCAACTGGAGCTGGATAAAATCAAATACACAACCGTTGGCTAAAAAAATACGGTTCGCCACCTATTTGGTTGTACCTAAACTCTGCGGATTGTGTTTTTTGCCCGGGCAATGCCTGAGCCAGACTTTAGTTGATTGAAGAGGGTGCGGAGGAGGGTATAGCCGGGCAGACGAACCGCCCGGCACCCTTTCATATAGCTTACTTCTTTTTGTTGCGCTCGTTCACTTCTTTGATAACTTCTTCAGCCACGTTTTTCGGGCACGGCAAGTAGTGCGAGAATTCCATGGAGAACTGACCGCGACCCGAGGTCATGGTGCGTAGGTCACCAATGTAACCGAACATTTCGCTCAGCGGTACATCAGACTTGATACGAACTCCTGTTGCACCCGCATCCTGGGACTTGATCATGCCGCGACGACGGTTAAGGTCGCCAATAACATCGCCGACATGATCGGCCGGCGTGAATGTATCCACTTTCATGATCGGCTCGATCAATTGCGGTCCTGCTTTTGGAATCGATTGACGGAAAGCCGCTTTCGCAGCAATTTCAAACGCAATAGCAGAAGAGTCAACCGCGTGGAAAGCACCGTCGGTTAAAATAACTTTAAAGTCCAAGCAAGGGAATCCGGCCAGAACGCCTTTGTCCAACATGCTTTTAAAGCCTTTTTCAACCGCCGGCCAGTATTCGCGTGGCACGTTACCGCCGGTAAC
>JANYKK010000115.1 GCA_025361585.1 Methylobacter sp.
GGATGTACCGGAAATTATGGAGCTGTCCTGGATGTTGACCTGCGTCGCGGCAAAAGGCTTGATGAACCGCGCCCATGCCTATAAAGCGGCGGTCGCCGAAAATGAGCAGGGCGGCGAAAACGATGCCGACAAGGGCATCACCATGGGCTTGTTCAGCTACCCGATCTTAATGGCCGCCGATATACTGATGTTTAATGCCAATAAAGTCCCGGTAGGCAAGGATCAAATCCAGCATATTGAAATGGCCAGGGATATAGCCGGGCGATTCAATCACATTTACGGCGAGCATTTTGTGCTGCCCGAAGCGGTCGTTGAAGAACATGCATCAACCTTGCTAGGGATGGACGGGCGCAAGATGAGTAAGAGTTATAACAACACTATCCCGCTATTCGAGCCGGAAAAAAAGCTAAAAAAACTGATCAACAAGATCAAAACCAATTCGCTGGAACCGGGCGAACCCAAAGACACCGAAGGCTGCACCTTGTTCGGCATTTATCAGGCTTTTGCCAGCCCGGCAGAGGTCGCAGAAATACGGTCACGTTATGCAAACGGCATCTCCTGGGGTGAAATGAAGCAAATATTGTTTGAGCATATCAACGAGCACCTGATCCCGGCAAGAGAGCGTTATGAGGCCTTGATGCTGGCGCCGGAACATATCGAAGAGCAATTGCAGGAAGGCGCGCAAAAAGCGCGGGCGGTCAGCGTGCCGTTTATGCAGGAGTTGCGCAAAGCGGTCGGGATTTCGAGGATTTCTTTGTGATGTCGGCGACGGTGTGCTGGTCAGCTGTCGGCTATTACAGCAACTGCCCCAGCGCAAAAGCGCCAAAATAAGTGGCGGTAAAATAGAACAACGCCAAAACTAGGCTGGCGATAATATTGACCGACAGAACCTGCCTGATAATGTGGGTTACCACCGCATAATCCCAAAATAACAACAGACTCAAAAAATAATAACTTAAAGGTTCTTCGCTGATGGTTAGCCAGATCAGCACCGGCACGACGAACACGCCGATTATGTTGGCGCAAAATATAATCGCTGTCGTCACTTGCACATAGGCGTATAAGGTTCTGTTAAAAAACAGCATTACCCCGATAAATAAAAGCGTTAAAAATGTCTCTATGCTGACTTCGACAAACGACTCAAACGGGTCGTCTGTCATGTTGGCTTGCATGAAATACTCGGATACAAAATAGAACAACAGATTTTGTTTGAAAAAATAGACTGATCTTGGCAGCTCAAGCGGGTTATTTCTTAACCAGCATAACGGCAGGTATTGTTTTAAAATATCCATAAGTACCTATTTTACAAACCAGTTATAACCCCGTCGCGGCTATTTAAACTCCTGTGAATCCGAATGGCCTGTTAAGGACAATCCATCATAAGTACTGAAATTATCATTCAATAATTGCACCAGATCTTTGACTCTATTGGATATTTGAGTCAAGCGGAGTTTTGTTTTTTTATTCCAGCCAACAGGTTCTGAAATCGGCAACATCATGCGGGCAAAAGTCAGGTTTTTTTCGAAAATACCGGCTAAATTTTCCATTAAATGGAGTTCTTTTTGCCGTGCATTTAGCTGGCTAATGATTACTTTCGCCTGAAGCTTACTAAAAATAACATGGAGAGGAACCATAATGGCTATCAGGGCAACGATTATTGCCGGCCCAATAATGGGGTCTATCAATAACTCGAGAAGGCCGGTTTGAATTTCAATAAAAATGGCGATGGTGGCGATAAACCCAAGAACAATCAGGCTGGAAAATGTTGATCTATCTTTCCATAGCCCAATAGCTTTTTTGACTTCCGGCATCACTACGTTATTAATTTCACGAACATTTTTTTCCAATGAACTTAACACTCGGTAAGTGCGGTCATACCCCACATTGGCAACGCGCAAGTCTATCGCGGAAAATTCGGGCGAGTTTTGCGGGCTACCGCTTTCCTGACTGGGCAGGACAATAAACTGTCCGGTATTTAAACCCAATCCGGCCAGTTTTCTTTGCCATGAGGCGATGATTTCGCTGTTGCTGGATGGATTCAGCATTGTCGCCGGTTTATCTATCAGATAAACAAATTTATTGGAATCCTGATTCCGGGCGATGTTTTCTATTAACTCATCGACCAGCGGCGATGTCGAATCAAATACATCGGTAAAAATCAAAGCCAAATCGGAATTATCAACGATGTGTTTTGTTAACAGCGACATAACCGGATTGGACGGGGCAGCGCTGATGTTAGGCGCGTCGATGAAAAGCTTATTTTTCAGGTGGTCGCTGTTGAGTGTTTTCAGTTCCAGGTAGGAATTAATGCGATCCCCCTCGCCCTGTTGCAGCTGGTCGATTTTACGGCTGATTTGATAAAACGGGAACCGGTGATCTACATCCAGCGCCGTACCGGGCAAGGTCGTCGGATTGGACTGATTGCTATGCAACAGAACAGTAAATTTATGGCTGGAGGTTTGAATGCCGGAAAACAGGGCATCCGAACCCAGATAGTTATTAACAAACCTGGACTTGGCCGTTGAATTGCCGCCTATCAGGCTGACTATTGGCCACCATGAATTTTTACTGGCCGTCGTTTCATCCATTTCGATGAGTCCCAAATCAAATTCGATTTGATCAAGCTCTTGAAAGACTTTTGAGGCTTTCAGCAATACAGGACTGTCAGCGGCGAAGTGTTTTTCAAGGTTAAGCAGGTATTTGCTTGCTGTCTTTTCAGTCATCAGATTGACACCGTATTTGTTGGATTTCTATGAACAAAGGATGACGAAGTATACACCCAGAATGGGGGGGTAATACAAAAAAACAAAGGCGTAATGAAGCTGTTCTATTGATGTAAGATAAAAAAACTTGTTCTTCCCATACTCAAATGAGATGAATTTATAGTATATTGTCAGCTAATTAATAAGGCTTGTAAGTGTGGTTTAAAAAGCAAAATGATGAATGTGAAAAAATTGGTTATTCTTCGGAGCTTGGCAATATTGGCCATGGCTTCGTTAATATCAGGCTGTTCTATCCCATTTTTAGGTGGGTACGGCGCAAATGGTCAGTCACTTGAAGACTTTGAACATCATGTGGAAGAAATATTCCGCTTACAAAATCAAATGACCAGCGAAGTGATGATGCTGATGGAAAGCGATGATGGCAAAAAGCCAGAGACATTAATACAGGCTGAGCAGCATATGCAACAGGTCTGCGCCGATCTTAACGAATATGTTTCCCATGATATTGACGGCGTAAGCAGCGGGCTTTTTTTACGCCGACGCGTTGAAAAAACGGCTATAGACTGTGAACAAGCGGCTTTGGCAATTAAGCCGCTGTTGAAACCTTGATTAACGACGCTCAGTCGGCTGCGGCGTCAACACCGAATTTTTCGCTGGCCTGCTGTTATCGGTTTCCGGGTAATCCAACGTGTAATGCAAGCCCCGGCTTTCTTTCCGCAGCTGAGCGCAACGGATGATTAATTCGGCGACAATAACCAGATTGCGCAATTCCAGCAAATCGCTGGTAACGCGAAAGTTACCGTAATATTCGGCGATTTCCTTTTTCAGCAATTCCACCCGGCTCAAAGCCCGGCTCAAGCGCTTATCGGTTCTGACGATGCCGACATAGTCCCACATGAAACGGCGCAATTCATCCCAGTTGTGCGAAACAACCACCTCCTCATCGGAATCGCTGACTTTCGATTCATCCCAATCCGGGATTTCCGGCGGGGGCAAAATGCCGGGCAGTTTCTGCAAAATATCCTCGCTGGCCCGTTCTGCAAACACCAGGCATTCCAGCAGCGAGTTGCTGGCCATGCGGTTTGCGCCGTGCAGGCCGGTGCAGGCAACCTCGCCTACCGCGTAGAGATTAGCGATGTCGGTACGGGCATAGCTGTCGGTCACCACACCGCCGCAGGTGTAATGAGCGGCTGGCACGACAGGGATAGGCTGCTTGGTGATGTCGATGTCAAACTCCAGGCACTGCTGGTAAATGGTCGGAAAATGCTCGCGGATGAACGGTTCCGGTTTGTGGCTAATATCCAGATAAACACAGTCTATACCGCGTTTTTTCATTTCATGATCGATAGCGCGGGCGACAATATCCCGAGGCGCCAATTCTCCTCTCGGATCGAAATGCTGCATGAAAGGCGAACCGTCCGGCAGGATCAGCTTGCCGCCCTCGCCTCTTACTGCTTCGCTGATCAGGAAAGAATGCGCATGCGGATGATAAAGACAGGTCGGGTGGAACTGCATGAATTCCATATTGCTGACCCGGCAGCCTGCGCGCCAAGCCAAGGCGATGCCGTCGCCGGTAGAACTGTGCGGGTTGGTGCTGTAAAGATAAGCCTTGCTTGCGCCGCCGGTTGCCAGAACCACGACACGAGCCGTTATCGTCCTGACCGCCTGCTTTTTTGAATCCAGCACATAAGCACCCAAAATCCTTTTATCCGCATCCTTGGAACTGGTGATTAACTCCACCACATTATGATGCTCGAACAAATCGATATTGGCATGTTCCTGGGCGCGTTCAATCAGCGATAAAGATACGGCCTTGCCCGTTGCATCGGCGGTATGCACGATCCGGCGATGGGAATGTCCGCCTTCCTGATTTAAATGCAGCTTTACTTCGCCGGAGGCGGTTTGCTCCTCGGTAAAAACCACACCCTGTTGCCTCAACCAATCGATGGAACTTTTCCCATGCGTCACGGTCAACCTAACAATGTCGGAATCGCAAAGTCCGGCACCCGCATCCAACGTATCTTCAATGTGCGACTCAATGGAATCATCTGCACCGAAAACAGCGGATATGCCGCCTTGCGCATAAAAGGTGCTACCCATCGTCAAGGCGAATTTCGACAACACGGCGATACGCAGTGAATGATCGGCCAGCTTAAGCGCCAAGCTTAAGCCCGCGCCGCCGCTACCGATAATAAGGACATCGTAATTTTGAGAATTGGGCATTATCTAAAAACAAGCAGATGGGTAAGTGAGAGAAAATTATTGTACTAACACGCTTAGTTGCAATTGATGGATAATAAGGCTTTTTAGTGTGATAACACAATTTTATATCAATCGCCCGAGTTATTATTTCCAACATAAGTTATTTCATTAACGCTATTAAATGGAGGTTTATATGTTCAATAAAATTAAGTGGTATTTTTTCCTGGTCGTTTTGTTTAATCAAAACGCATTGGCGCAATTGCCTGATTTTACCGAAATGGTAAAAACCAACGGCGTTGCCGTGGTCAACATCAGCACCACGCAAAAAGCGCCGCCTGAGGCTGAAAACGCTCCCGAAGAACCGCAACTACCCGAGGGCATGCCCCCCGAAATGGAAGAGTTTTTTAAACGTTTTTTAAATGAACAAGGCGGCGGTTATGTGCCCAGAGATACCACGTCATTAGGATCGGGCTTTATTATTTCCCCGGATGGTTACATATTAACCAATCATCATGTGGTCAAAGATGCCGATGAAATCGTAGTCAAATTCTCCGACCGCCGGGAACTGCTAGCCAAGGTGATCGGCTCCGATGCACGCACCGATGTCGCCTTAATAAAAGTCGAAGCCAAAGACTTGCCAGCAGTGACCATAGGCGAACCCAACAAACTCCAGGTCGGCGAATGGGTACTGGCGATAGGCTCACCGTTCGGGTTCGAACAATCGGTCACCGCAGGCATCGTCAGCGCCAAAGGCCGCAGCTTGCCCGGCGGAAATTACGTGCCCTTCATCCAGACCGATGTCGCCATCAATCCGGGTAACTCAGGCGGGCCGCTGTTTAATATGGAAGGCAAAGTCGTCGGCATAAACTCCCAAATCTACAGCCGCACCGGCGGCTTTATGGGGCTGTCGTTCGCCATCCCGATGGATGTGGTAATGAATGTCGTCGACCAAATAAAAGCCACAGGCAAAGCAGCGCACGGCTGGCTGGGCGTCCAGATACAGGATGTCACACGGGAACTGGCTGAATCCTTCGGCATGAAAAAACCGCAGGGAGCGTTGGTTTCCAAAGTACTGCCCGGCAGTCCGGCTGAAAAAGCCGCATTGCAAATCGGCGACATCATCACCGAATTTAACGGCCAGCCGATTGAATCCTCCGGCGATTTACCGCCCATGGTCGGCATAACGCCGATCAACAACAAAGCCACCTTGAAAATTATCCGCCAAGGCGAGGTGAAAACCATCGACTTTAAAGTCGGTCTGTTGCCGGATGAAGTGGATAAGTTGGCGGATGCCAAAGCCACGCCAAAACTGCCGCATAACCGACTGGGTATTAGCGTCATCGATTTAACCAGCGAGCAAAGAAAATCCTTAGAGGTGCCTAAAAACGGCGTGATAGTGCAGGATGTCGGCAAGGGTCCGGCCAAGGATGCCGGAATTCAACGCGGCGATGTAATCTTGCGTATCCAGAACAATGTCATCAGCGATACGGATGATTTTGAAAAAACCGTCAAAAAACTCCCTGCCGGTAAATCAGTCGCCATGCTAGTTCAACGCCAGGGTAGCCCGGTGTTTCTGGCGATTAAAGTAGACAAATAACTAAACTGTTTTGCCACGAAGATCACCAAGTTTTATGTTTCATTCTTCGTGATGTTTTTATGAGGCTTGCCTAACTTTTAAATGGCTGCTTTTAGCCGATACAGGCCAACAAAGTAGATCAGCGTTGGGCAATAAAAAAGGGCTTTCATGTTCATGAAAGCCCTTTGCTTTTATTCTAATGGACTTTTTAATCGTGTGCCGCGAGCGGATGATGCTTCACGCCTTCCTGGGCAATCACTTCGGCAGGCGTCGGTTCTCCTGCGACAGCGCGTTTGATTGCCAGCTTAGTGGCTTCATAATTCCAGTCTTGGATTTTATCGTTGTCTTTGGCATCCCAGTGAATAAAAACACCTACGCAAATAAATATATCGTTGGCTTCTTCCAGAGGTATTACACCTTCTTTGACGCTATCGGCCACCGCCTTGGCCACACCACGTTCCGCCGGGCCGAACATTTGGTTTACTTGTTTCTCGTTCTTGATTTCGACTTTGTTGAACATGACAGTATTGGGTTTAGCCATAAGATTGGGAGCAACCAGTGCCAGCAAGGAGTTATCACCCCGCTTTTGATTAGTCAGCGTAATACAAAACGCGATTTCCGCAGCGCTGCCACGCGGCCCCATGATCAAGTCAATATGGGCTAATTCATTACCTTCACCTACCAGAGCCTCACCTACCAGTACCTTATCAATTTTTAGCATTTTCATTTTGGCTTTTCCTCTTAAGTTTTCAAATCAATTAAAAGCCCAGAGTGCTTTCGCATATAAAAATGTAGCGTGGCACGTCTTGACCCGTGGCTTGAGCCATGGGAAAATCAGCCATAATCCAAGTGCTGCCGAGGCTCCACCGCTCTAATGACTATCGGCGGGAATAAATGAACATTTCCTGATCCGGATAATTTAAAGCCGCTGTATCCGAATCTTGAAATTTATAACATGCCGATAAAATTGATAATATTCGTATCACTACCTATCAACGCTCCTCCCAGATTATCAATAGCGGTATTTATACGTAGCCGTACGGATTTATCATCACTGCCAAACAAGAGATACTCTGCTGTGAATCTTTAGCAACTCCCATAAGCTATTTATCTTGGGCTTTAATCAACGAGGAATGCGATTATGAAAAATTACCCGTTAATACTGGCCAGTCTTTTGCTGTTTTCTACAACAGCGCCAGCACTTGAAAAAACCACCCCAACAGCGCCTAATGAAGTGCATCAGCGTGTGCAGCAAGTGGTTCCTTATACGTTAGACCAAGTTCGGCAAACATTTACCAAAACCGTCCATGGCGGCGTTCAGCATGTTGTCGCCAAATCGGCAGACGATACCCGGCAAATAAAACTGATCCAGGCGCATCTATCCGAGATTGCCAATCAATTCAGGAAAGGCGACTTTTCAGTGACTGAACGCATGCACGGTGCTGACATGCCGGGTCTGGCCCAGTTAAAAACGGCAAAAACCGACGATATAAGATTTGAATACAAGGCCTTGGAAAATGGCGCACAAATACATTATTCAACCGAATATCCTCAGTTCGTTCAGGCGTTACATGAATGGTTTGAGGCCCAGATCAGCGAGCATGGCAGCAATGAGATACCGGAACATATTAAGCATCATCTAACACCGGCGGAATAATAAAACGCGACACCATTAAACAAAAATGGAATAACCCCTTATGCCATTACATGATCTTGAAACCTGGATGTGGGCGGAGGCTTGCGACATATTGGAACGGGCTGACCGGCTGCATCGCCAGTTCTTCAGACCGGCGGTTATGAATGCCAAACAACCCACTTGGGAACCTCCTGTCGATGTCTACGAAACCGGCTATGATTTCAAAATCACTATCGCACTGCCCGGCGTTGCCCCGGAGCATTTAAGCGTAATGCTGGAAGACGACTGTTTGATTATTGAAGGGCAACGACATTTACCAAGCAGCGCCCAGGCGCATATCCGACGCCTGGAAATCCCCTATGGCCGCTTTGAACGGCGCATAGAACTGCCTGCCCGACGTTTTGAAATCGGCACTCGTGAATTTGTGAACGGCTGTTTAGTCATTTCACTGCGAAAAATATAATAGAGGCCGCTTATGCAAATCAAGGATCTGAAAAACCTACTGCTGGGATCAACGACAAATACGGACGAGCCTACTTCCGAAGTAACGCAGGAGGCGCTTGTACAATCCCCGCCTGTTCCCAATGATGCTATCATCATTGTGCCGATGCGCGGCACCGTGCTGTTCCCGCAAAACATCGCTCCGCTGGTGATGGGCCGCAAGACCTCTATTGCTGCCGTGCAGCAGGCAGTACGCTCAGAAAAACCAATCGGCTTGCTGATGCAGCTGAGGGACAAGGATGAAGAGCCCGGCCCGGATGGCCTCTATCCGGTCGGCACCGTAACAGAAATCTTGCGCTACATAACCGCTCCTGACGGCACCCATCATGTCGTAGGCCAGGGTGTGCAACGCTTTCTCGTAAAGGAGTTCTTACCGGACTATCCGTTTCTGGTCGCCCGAATCGCGCGTTACGACGAACCCGAACTGATTAGCCAGGATGTCGAAGCACGGGTCATTACGCTCAAGCAAAAAGCGCTGGACGTGCTGGTTCAATCGCGGCAAGCACCCGATGAGCTGGTTAATGCGATTCGTTCAATCGGCTCACCGTCGATGCTGACCGACCTGATTTCCAGTTACCTGATTTCAAAACCTACCGACAAACAAGACATACTGGCGCTGTTTGACATAAAGGAACGTATCGACAAGATCCTGGAATTGCTCAGTTATCAAATCGAAGTATTGAAACTGTCCAACAAGATCAGCGAACAAACCCAGGAAACCATGGGCCAGCGGCAACGCGAATTCGTGTTGCGGGAGCAAATGAGGGCTATCCAAAAGGAATTGGGCGAAGAGGAAGGCGGTGCTGCCGAAATCGAAGAAATCAGCAAAGCCATCGCTGCCGCCAAGATGCCGGAAGATGTTGAAAAACAGGCGCGCAAGGAGCTTGGCCGCTTACAGCATATGCCCGATGCCAGCGGCGAATATTCGATGATCCGCACCTATCTCGATTGGCTGACCGAGCTGCCCTGGTCGGTCGCAAGCGCCGGTGTTATCGACATAGCAAAAGCCCGTGACATCCTTAACGAAGACCATTACAGCCTGGAAAAAATCAAGCAGCGCATTCTGGAGTTTCTAGCGGTGCGGAAATTGAACCCGAACGGCAAGAGCCCTATTTTATGCTTTGTCGGGCCGCCCGGCGTCGGCAAAACCTCGTTGGGGCGCAGCATAGCCCGTGCGACCGGACGCGAATTTGTCAGAGCCAGCCTCGGCGGCACGCATGACGAAGCCGAGATACGCGGTCACCGGCGCACTTATATCGGCGCACTGCCCGGCAACATTATCCAATCCATCCGCAAAGCAGGCACCAATAACCCGGTATTTATGCTCGATGAAATGGACAAACTCGGCTCGGGGTTTCAGGGCGACCCTTCTTCGGCCTTGCTGGAAGTGCTGGATCCCGAGCAGAACTCGACTTTCCGCGACAATTACCTGGGCGTGGCGTTCGACCTGAGCCATGTCATGTTTATCGGAACCGCCAACGTGCTGGACAGCATCCCCGCGCCGTTGCGCGACCGGATGGAAGTGATCGAATTGACTGGCTACACCTCGGATGAAAAACTCCAAATCGCCAAACGCTATCTGGTACACCGGCAACTGGAAAGCAACGGTTTAACCGCCGAGCAATGCGCGATCAGCGACAACGCGATAATGACCATTATCCAGGACTACACCCGCGAAGCCGGTTGCAGAAACCTGGAACGCGAAATCGGCTCCGTGTTTCGCCATGTCGCGATGCGCATTGCCGAGGGCATAGTCGCAAACGAACAAATCGACAGCGAACAGATTCCAGGCATACTCGGAGTGAAAAAATTCGACAGCGACATCGCGATGCGCACCAGCGTTCCTGGCGTTGCGACGGGCCTTGCCTGGACGCCGGTCGGCGGCGACATTCTGTTCATCGAAGCCACCCGCGTACCCGGCAACGGCAAGTTGATCCTGACCGGTCAGTTGGGCGAAGTCATGAAAGAAAGCGCCCAGGCCGCATTAAGCTTGGTCAAATCCCGCGCCCACGAACTGGGTTTAAACCCGGAAAGCTTCGAAAAAAGCGACATACACGTCCACGTACCGGCTGGAGCCATCCCCAAAGATGGCCCCAGCGCCGGTGTTGCAATGTTTACCTCCCTTTATTCGGCTTTTTCCGAAAAGATCGTCAAAAACGATGTCGCGATGACCGGTGAAATCAGCCTGCGCGGGCTGGTATTGCCGGTCGGCGGCATAAAAGAGAAAGTCATAGCGGCCGCAAGAGCCGGGATAAAAACAGTCATGCTACCCGCCCGCAACCAACGGGACTTTGAAGAAATTCCCGAAGCGGTCAGGAACCAGCTCCAGTTTGTCTGGCTGGAAAAAGTCGATGACGTGCTAAAAAGTGCCATGGAAACCTGATTTGGCCTGATGCCCCCGCTTGGAGGTTTGCAAAAGTTATTTCATTTTGGACGGCAGATGAATCGTCTCACCGGCAACCATGAACGCACCTTCACCAAGATGATGAATCGTCCGTGGATGCGGCTTCTCAGGATCAACCCAGGCTTTAACAACCTCAAGGATAAAAAAGTTATATTTGGCTACCATCTTCTGATCGACAACACGGCATTCAAGATTGGCGTAGCATTGGTCGATCAGCGGCGCCTCAACGCACGAGGCATCCACCGGCGCAAGCCCAAACCCCTTGAATTTGTCGACCGTTCGTCCTGAGCTGTTCCCGCAGCCTACTACTTGTTTCGATAGTTCCACCGTTGGAATGTTGATTACGCATTCCTTGGTTGCTTTCAATAGATCGAATGTGAAGTTGCTATTGCTGATGACGCAACCTACCAAGGGCGGCTCAAACTCCAGCATGGTGTGCCACGACATAGTCATGATATTCACTCTGCCCTCTCTGGCGGTGGAGACCAGTACAACCGGCCCCGGCTCAAGCAGACCGTAGACCTTGGACAGGGGAAAGGATACTTTCGACATATCGGCACCTCTTGTTTTCTGACAAACGCGTTATAGACTGCGTTTGATTTTTACGAAAACTAAATTATAGAAAGCATGTAAAGCGATGGGAACGGCTTCTTGATTTAAAATGTATTCTAATTTCACACGCAGCATAATCGGTACAAATACCTAGCGCTTAGGTCTGGAAGACATGCGCAGAGGCATCGCGTCATGGAAATCGGGACAAGATATCTAGTAGAGATCGTACAAACCTTGAAGCAGATTATTATCAAGAGACGAAGCAAGCTCATCGTTCGCGATTGATGGATTAGCCATCCTATCGTGTTATATACGGATCAAGATGAACAATATGCCCCTGCTCATCAAAATAAACGGTAATCATGGCTGCATTCCGGCACTGTTGCAATTCATCGACTTTGACTTGATAAAACGCGCACAGCTCGGTGTCGTTGACGATTTTATGCGCCGCCGGAAGTGTCGCTCCGCTTCGTAAGGTGCGGTAGAGTACCCAGCATAACCAGAGCGCGACCATCACCAGCAAAGTGACAACGTAAATCTGCATCAGCTCCAACAGGCTTTTGTAACCGCCAAACCAGCGCATTTCGTTAATCATTTTTTTATCGCCCAGCACCCAGCCGCTTAAAGTGACCAAGGGGATCAACAAGTAAATCCACATCACCCAACAGACGATCCAGACAAATAAAGCCCCTGCCCGTTTTTGCAGGCTTTGCAGCTGCGGAGCGTTAATAATGTACTCTTTCATTTTTCGCGCAAGCCTCTGTCCACTGTGACCCAAATCGCACGTTGTCCGCGTTTCTTTTTTACTGCTCGAACCGAGCCGACGATGGTGGTGCCGACGTTGATCAGCCAGTAAACGATGGGGTACCAAACCATCCAGTAATAATACCGGGCGACGCCGCCGGTACGGGATTCGTAATGCGAATCAATGAACAGGCTGACGCCAAATTGGATAAGGCAGGTCAGACTCAGCAACATGCTGGTCCAGCTGGGACTTAAGTCGTGCAACGATTCGTTGGTCGATTCGCTAAACAATTCCACCGGAGCGTAAAGCAGATGCAACAGGATCAAAAACGCCCAGAAGATACTGATCAGGCACTCGCCGTACAGCAACCACATGCCGCGCGACGACCAGCGAAACAGGTCTCGAAAATAGCGCAGCAGCACTTCGGTTCCGCCCTGCGCCCAGCGCATCCGTTGCTTCCATAAACCGTGCAGGGTTTCCGGCATCAGTACCCAGCACAAGGCGTTCGGTTCGAAATAGATCGACCAGCCAGCCAGCTGTAACTTCCAGCTGATGTCGATGTCTTCGGTGACCATGTCGTTGCTCCAAAAACCCACGTCGTACAATGCGGATTTACGAAATGCGGCAATAACGCCGGAGACGGTGAAAACTTGACCGTAAGAACGTTGCGCACGTTTGATCATACCTACGATGGCTGAGAATTCTCCAACCTGAATTCGGCCCAGCAACGTGGAGCGATTGCGGATGCGCGGATTGCCGGTGACCGCGCCGACATTGGGATTTTCCTGAAAATGCCGCACCATCCAAGCGATGGCTTCGGGTGCCAATAGCGCATCGCCGTCTATGCAAATCAGGATTTCACTGTTAGCCAGCAATGCAGCGGTGCGCAGTCCCATCGCCTTGCCTTGGTTGGTGTGTAAATTGACTACGCGCAGCTGGCTATGTTGCTCGGCCAGCTCCTGCAATATTTCCAGCGTGTTGTCTTTGCTGCCGTCATTGACTGCGATAATTTCGAATGCGGGGTATTTTTGCCGCAACAAAATTTCCACGGTTTCGCGGATATTCTCGCCTTCGTTATAACAGGGAATCAAGATGGAAACCGGGGGCTGCGAGGTCAATTCGGGCAGGTGTTCGGCATTGCCCTGCTGCTGCCATTCGTGGCGGAAATAAAAAATAATCGCGCCGAACATCCAGATGTAGGCCATGAACAACGGGTAGTAGTAAATGAAGCCTTCGATGGAGCTATCCAGCGGCGCCCATACAGACGCGAAGTGATGCCACTGGCTCTGCACTACTGCGCCTAAATTTTGCAATGAACTACTCATGTCTTTTGGAGTACAGGCTTTGCCTGCCGGGCAAGCAAAGCTTGCACTCCTGTCAGTTGATTACGCCAGCTCTGGTTGATTAAAAAATTCATGACTAGGGCGAGACAGGAAGTGAAAAGTGTTGTTGTAAATCGCTCAAACGCGGCTGATCCTTAAATACGTTATCTGGATAATAACCAATATGATTGGCTCCCAGTTTTTTCAGTAACTCCAGCTGTTCGATAAAGACCGGCATCGGAATTTTCTGTTGAATTCTCCAGTTGACCGATTGCAGCTCGAATACGGTTTTTTTAAGGCCATCAGGCTGTTTAGCCGCCGTTTTTACCAATTGCGTGAGCCACTGTTTGGGATTTTTCGCCTCTTCCATAAACGGCATGGCTTCAATCGCAACGTAATCGTAATGCGCTAGAAAGGATTTAAACGACTGGGCGTACCATTCTTCGCTGTAGGGCTTTAACAAAGGCAGCGCATAAAAATTACGCGCCGTTTTTATTCCGGGCCGATAAAGTCGCACCCGGCTGGCCAGCTCATCGGTGAATTGATTAATCAACTCGGTTTTATGTTGCGCCCAAGCCATGCGTATTTTGCTGGTCGCATGCAGTTGTTCGAATTGATCGGGCAGCCCCCAAACCTCTTTGGTAAAGCTTAGCGCTAGCGGCGATACATCTTCATAATCCGATAAAATGCCGTCGTCATGAAACAAGATGCCGTCAAAATTACAATGTTTAGCCAAGTCCTCGTAAATGTCTGCTACATACTGGCGCGCTTCGGGATTGAACGGCGACAGCCGGGTATAAATATGCGTGGCCTTTTGCGCCTTGCCGTCCCGCCATTCCTGAACATACCAGGATTCCGGCGCTTTGCCCTGATAGGCCATAATCGGCATCCAGGCATAAACGCTAACTCTAGCTTTGGTTTTTAATTGCCAAGCAACGCGACTGAACAAATCTTGCTTTACCGGCAAATGCCGATTGGGAAAATATAACGCATCGGCATTGCCATCACCGTCAGGATCGGCATAGGCCTGTAAAAAGACGGTATTGATGTGCATGTCTTTGATGCGCTGAACCACAATATCCAGATTATGCTCGGTTTGCTCAGGGTCTTTATCGTAAAGATAATCCATATCCAGATGCGCCACCCGCAAAGAACTGCCGATACGCATTCCGGTCACAAGTTCGGCAAATTGGACGACATCGGGGTTGTCGACCATAATCAAG
Source organism: Methylobacter sp. (assembly GCA_025361585.1). Lineage (GTDB taxonomy): Bacteria > Pseudomonadota > Gammaproteobacteria > Methylococcales > Methylomonadaceae > Methylobacter_A. The sequence continues at coordinate 14,885 of JANYKK010000115.1, forward strand.
CGCCGTAGCGCGCTTATATCGGCCAAAGTGTTAGAGCCATCGATCAAGCCCATGGTCATCGGCATTCCCGCTTCACGAGAGGCCTGCACGGCGATTTGATTATATTCCCCGTAAGGCCAAACCATCACCCTGGGTCTGATGCCCGCGTGTTGAAAAATGAACTCGGCGCTTTTCATCAGCGCCCCATGAATTCGTTCGCGATACTGCTCATCGGTTTCGTAAACCAGCATCGGATCGTCATACAGCCGGGTAACCGCCGCGGCCTGAGAATTAGCTTGCGGATTGGCATTAATGCCTTTGTGCAAATCATAGCTGTGCGAGGCGATCTCTACCAAACCGGAGTGCACCATTTCTCTTACCTGATTCCAACTGAGCAATGGCTTACCCGGCTCGTCGGCAGTGACGTTGCCGTCCATCCAGGTACCCACTAGGGCGACCGTAGCGGGGTAATGGTATTTTTTTAAAATTGGAAAGACCCGTGTATAAAAACTTTGGTAGCCGTCATCAAAAGTTAACAGTACCGCTTTATCGGGTAATGTATCTTTGCCCGCAGCCGCATCAAGGATGTTTTGCACACTGACAATTTTATAGCCGTTCTTTTTTAACCAGCCCAGATGCTGCTCAAGATGCTCAACACCGACATCCATCTTATTAAGAGATCGCTGGGCGTCTTCCGCAGTCGGTATGTCGTGATAATTGAGAATCAAAAAGTGAGATTCTTTTGCTGATGCAGTACCGAAAAAACCGATCAAAACAATCGACAGGAATAATTTTTTTAAGTAATTGACTGCGGTAACGGGGGTAAAAAAAGTCATGATATCCGGATTGCAAAAAGAAAAACTCACCAACGGGTGACCATATTAACTGAAAAAAGTGCAAACCGGATTGAATAATAAATTGAACATGATGATACAGCCCAATCCCGACCGCAAAACCCTTCCAACAGCCTGAAAAATGTGTGCTCAGTTAAAAATCAATATCCTCGTCATAAAAGTCGCCAAGCTGTTCTTGCAGGCGTTTTTTCTCCCAGTACAATTCAATTTTTCTGCGTGCAGCCATCTTTTTTGCTGCCTTTTCGCTTTCGTTAGGAAGCGTTATATAGTCACCGCTCAAACCCAAATCGAAGCCTTCAATGTCAAGATCGACATCCTCTTTGCTTTTGTCGGCACCGACTTCGGGCGCGGATTTATCTGATGCGGATTTAGATGCTTTCATAGTCGTTAGTAATCTAGCCTTAAAAAACACACTTTTTAATTACTTATGGCAAGCTTGTAAAGCGAAATTTTAATGCGAACCCAATAAAACGCTAGGATAAACACTGATCCAGACATCCTGTTTAAAAATATCAATTGCTTAGCAAGACTACACCTGAGCAACATTTTCATTTTTTATCTGTCATCGTACGCACCTTCGCTTATCGACCATAATTTTTTACCTGACGACTTTTTTAAGGATTACAATGCCTCAAATCCCAGTTAACAACACGGCGTAATTTATGAAAGCTAGCGTATATTTCTTCATCGGTCTGATATTTATGGCGCTGGCCGCCTGTTCGACTCAAGAGGTTAAACAGGACACAAAAGCCGTGCCTGCGCCTAACCAATCGTCCGCAACAATTGACGATTCAGCACAAGGCTCAGGTCAAAATCCACCGTTGACCCAGACTAAAGGCGATAAAACGTTAAATCTAGTCAGAATCATAGATGGAGGAGCCTGTAAAAACGACTTTCAAGGCGCAAAAGGAGCCTTTCTGCTCTACGCTGACCCGGCCGATATAGAACGGATTAAAGCTGAAAAAGGCCCGCAAATCTTCGGTGACTTCGAAAACAAAATCCAAGCCTTTTCGACGGAAGCCTTGCAAGACGCCATCAATGCAACCAATCTCACTGAAGATCCGTTCGCCCTGGGCGCAGATGAAGCACAAGAAAAACTGACCAAGCAGTTGTCTAAAAATTTCCGTAACAGCGTAGCCGATGCTGTTAACAATTTTCAAACAGAGACAACCTTGACGATTGATGTTGTGCCCTTTGCCCCGTCATTTATTTTTTATCAGCAAGGCTGCGCAGCCACGCAAATGGAGCCGGAAAACTGAGATCACAAGGTTCTGGGCTGTCCATCATTATTATAACCAAACAAGAGGCGAGCTATTATGGGTTGGAGAGAACGCACACATGAAGATACCTATCCCGATGCGGACGTCGAACAGCGCCTAAAGGAAGAACTGCCGCACTGGTACCTGGAAAACGGCTGGATTCGCCGCAAATACAAAACCAGCGGCTGGAAAGCCACGCTGATGGTTGTTAATACGGTAGGACACTTAGCCGAAGCGGCATTTCATCACCCGGATCTTACCGTATCGTACGCTTTTGTGATCGTTAAGCTAATGAATCATGCCGCGAAAGGCATCACCAACAAAGATTTTGAATTGGCTCGCAAAATCGAAGAAGTGGTCATGTGGCAGCCCGGCAAGGAGGGCGGCGCATTAACAGGCACACCCGACGACCCGCGATTTAAATACATCAAATACGATTAGGCCGGGGACTCGTATTTTGTCCACGAAAGACACGAAAAAACAATATCTAAAATTAGCTACAACGTCATGTACATCATGAAAACCGGGATCGGGCGAAAGACGAAAAATAACACGTCAACATACCGAGCTTTAGCCCCTTATATTTTTCGTGCCTTTCGTGGACAGAGCCCTACTCATTTATTTTCAGCTTCAACAAGTGTACGCGCCGACTGTCCGCTCTGATGACTTCAAATTTCATCGTATCGACAACTAGGCTCTCGCCTTTTTTGGGCATATGTTCAAGTTGGCTGACGATAAATCCGCCGATGGTGTCGTATTCATCCGTTGCCAGTTGCGTGGAAAAATATTCGTCAAACTCATCCATCGGGGTCAGCGCTTTAATCATATATTCGTTTGGACTGCGCTGGGAAATATAGCCTTCGTCTTCATGCTCATCGTGCTCGTCTTCAATCTCGCCGACGATTTGCTCTAACACATCCTCAATGGTGACCAGCCCTGCCGACTGGCCGTATTCATCGACGACAATGGCCATGTGATTGCCATTGGTGCGCAA
>JANYKK010000157.1 GCA_025361585.1 Methylobacter sp.
GCCTACAGTAAACAAGGCTGGCAATGCCGGCATAATGTGAACTATTGGCAGTTTGGCGATTATTTAGGTATTGGTGCGGGCGCTCACGGCAAAATCACTCAGGAATTACCGCAACGCATTATTCGCAGTTTTAAGCCCAAAAGTCCGGAACAGTATTTAAGCAACCCGCAGCAAAACGGCGGGGCCGAAGCCATTGCGGTGGCGGAGCTGCCTTTGGAATTTATCATGAACCATTTGCGCCTAAAGCAAGGTTTTACGCTGGAAGCCTATCAAGCAGCCACCGGCCTTGCATCAACAACGCTGGAGCCTGCTTTGTCCGCGTGTGTGAAACAAAACTTGCTTATCCAGCAAAAAAATCACTATTATTGCTCTGAACAAGGCTGGAATTTTCTGGACAATATTTTAGAGCAATTCATTTCTTAATCCCTGCAAGCGCACTCCTTAACATTATGCTCGATTATCAAAAAGACTTTATTTCCTACGCGCTGGATTGCGGCGTATTAAAATTCGGCGAATTCCAGTTAAAATCAGGACGCACCAGCCCTTATTTTTTCAATACCGGTTTATTCAACTCCGGCGCTCAGCTTGGAAAATTGGGTGAGTTTTATGCTCAGGCATTGATCCAATCCGGTCTTAATCCGGATATTCTATACGGCCCTGCCTATAAAGGCATTCCGCTGGTCAGCGCCACATCGATTGCCTATGCCCGGTTAACCGGTGAAGATATCCCCTTTGCTTTCAATCGCAAAGAGGCGAAAGATCATGGCGAGGGCGGCTCTTTAGTGGGCGCGCCGCTTGTCGGCAAGGTGTTGATTTTGGATGATGTGATCACCGCCGGCACTTCGGTCAGGGAATCCGTAGACACCATAAAAAATGCCCATGCGACACCGGCAGGTGTATTAATTGCATTGGACAGGCAGGAAAAAGGCCAAAATGAGGTTTCCGCCATTGCGGAAGTTGAAGATCAATTTGCGATGCCGGTGGTTGCAATCATTACCCTGGCAGATATTATTGAATATCTATCGGCTGGTGCAGACGTGGATGCGTCTCTACTTGATGCGATTAAAGCGTATCAGCGTCTTTACGGCATTTAAGAACTACATTAGTCTACTTAAAAAATAAACTTCTTAAGCTAACAGTTCTTAGGATATAGGCTACAATTATCCAAAATTTATCGTCATCTGATATTCGACTAACTTAATAAGATAATGTTTGCAACAAAAGGCCTGCCATGAGGAATATGGAATTTAAAGACCAAATGCACGAATATTCACAATGGCGTGCAAAACTGGTTCAAGCTATAGAAATGTACCATCAATGGCGCACTCGCTATGGCATGGCTGATCCTCACAGCACTGAAACCATTTTAAATATCCTTAACGGCCTGCAATCGGACAAGATTACGTTGGCCTTCGTTGCTGAATTTTCCCGCGGCAAAACCGAACTGATCAACTCCCTGTTTTTTGCCGAAACCGGCGTCAGGTTGCTCCCGTCTTCGCCGGGGCGTACTACCATGTCGCCTACCGAGCTTTTTCACGATGAAAAAGGCGGTAATTATATCCGCTTGTTGAATATCGAAAGCCGCCTTGAAGATATTTCGCTGTCTGAGTTCAAGAAACACCCGGAACGCTGGACCCAGATCGACCTGGATTGCGATTCGCCAACGCAAATGCAGGAAGCGTTCAAGGAGCTGGTCGCGACCAAGCAGGTTGATCGCGATATTGCCGACAAGCTGGGCTTGTGGAATGAGCGAGACGCGGCGGAGCAGGGCATCATCAATCCTGAAAAAGTTGAAATTCCGTGCTGGCGTCACGCCCTGATCAGTTTTCCCCATCCTTTATTAAAAGAAGGCTTATCGATATTAGATACGCCCGGCTTAAATGCGTTGGGAACCGAGCCGGAACTGACTCTAAGTATGCTGCCTAGCGCACAGGCCATCATTTTCGTGCTCGCCGCCGATACCGGCGTTACCAAAAGCGACCTGGAAATGTGGCATAACCATGTCTGTCATAACCGCGGCGGCAGCAAGCAGGGTTTGGCAGTGGTGATGAATAAAATCGATGCGATGTGGGACGATCTGGCCGGTGAAAACGGTTACGACGACTCAATTCATTCTCAAATAAAAACCTCGGCGGCGACTTTAAAGATAAACGAGGATGTCATTTTTCCGGTTTCAGCGAAACAAGCCTTGCTTGCCAAAGTTAAAGGCGATGAGGTTTTGCTGGCAAAAAGCCGTCTGGCCGCCTTGGAAAGCTATCTGGCCGATGACATTTTAAAGCAGCGCAAAAATATTCTACTGGGAACCATTGCCCGCGACATCGGTTTTCTGGTTAACGAATCGTCCAACTTAACTGGCGCTTCATTAAAAAATGCGATTGCGCAGCTTGAGGAATTCAAAAAAATCGACTTTCAAAATGAGGACATGACCAGCAAATTGATGGCTGAGACGCGGGATCGACAAAATCTTTATATGGCTAATGTCGAAAACTTCCAGGCCAGTCGCAAGGTTTTCGGCGTTCAAGCTCAGATGTTGATCGACTCCTTCGCCAAAGAAAAGATCGATGAAATCATCAAAACCACCAAGCATGACATGGCTAAGAGCCTGACCACCTATGGCATGAAGCAAAACATTCGTAAATTATTTGATGAATTGCGCGACCTGTTGCAGGACTCTGTCGATAATACCAAGGAAACCCAGCGCTTGGTTAAGGCGATACACAAAAAATTTAAGGACGAATACGGCTTTAAGGAGATCGAGCCGCAATTGTTTTCGATCAAGCAGTATCAGATTGAGCTGGAACAGATTTTTGATGAAGGTGAAGCCTTCCGCACTAGCGCTAGAACTACGATGTCAGAACAAAGCATAGTCATCAACAAGCTTTACAGCACACTGATCGCCAAGGCCAGGAACATACTCAGACAGGCGAATGCAGATGCCACAACATGGAGTAACGGCGTTTTAACACCGTTGATGCATCAGATTAAGGATCATAAAAAACAGATTGAAGGCCGCCTGCAAATGCTGAGAAAAATTAACGAATCAAAAGACAGTATTCATGAAAACATTGCCAGCCTTGAAGCGGAACTGGAGCCGTTAAAACGGCAGCGTGACGAATTGGCGACCATTATTAACGCTATGCAATTGGATGTTAACCCGCAGTAGGGGCGAATTCACTTGTGCCCTGTGGGTATCCGCCTTGGGCGACTAAAGTCGCCCCTACAAAGGATCTTTATCCTTCCTGAAAATCAAATCCCATACGCCATGCCCTAGGCGCAAGCCACGTTGCTCAAATCTGGTTAACGGGCGATATTCAGGGCGCTCGCAATAGTCGCCAGTCTTGCTGGCATTGCTGATGCCGACGCCCTCCGACAATATTTTCAGCATGTGTTCCGCGTAATTTTGCCAATCGGTTGCGGCATGGAAATAGCCGTCCGGCTGCAATTTTCTGGCTAACAACTCAACAAAGCTGGGACGGACGATGCGCCGTTTATGATGCTTCTGTTTCGGCCATGGGTCAGGGAAGAACAAATGCACACCGGCCAGGCTATTGTCGGCGATCTTGTGTTCGATAATATCAATGGCATCGTGGCAATAAATTCTGACGTTGGTGAGATTTTGCTGATCCAGTAGCAGCATTAAATGCCCGACACCCGGCTTGTGCACTTCAATGCCGATATAATTATTGTCGGGATTAGCCGCCGCCATTTTTGCCAAGCTGTCGCCGGTGCCGAAACCTATTTCAACAATCAGCGGAGCGACACGGTCAAAAACTTGGCTGAAATCGTAGTCGGCAGTAGGGTCGAGACAATACTTGTCCCAATGATTGTCCAAAGCCAGTTGTTGGCCTTGAGTGATACGTCCTTGCCGACGGATAAAGCTGCGGATTCTGTGCGAGGTTTTTTTTTCGGGCGAGAGCATAATAATTTTGTTTTTCACCACGAAGGCACGAAGAACACGAAGTTTATAGCTGTTTTTTCTTCGTGCCTTCGTGGTGAAATGCTTTAAGAGTTATGTGTAAAGGATGAGAGAGGGTTAGCCCGTTAAAAAAACAAGCCGTCTATCGGCGACGATGCGGAAGCAAAACGCTTACGCGGCATGCGTCCTGCCAAGAACGCTTCCCGACCGGCTTCGATGCCTTTGCGCAT
>JANYKK010000364.1 GCA_025361585.1 Methylobacter sp.
AAGTTATTTGTCGGTTAGGCCGGTAGCTGAGTACGAAAGCTCCGATTATCTCAAATTGCTTACTGCAAGTTGCGCATTGACACCGGTTTTTTGCAAGTATATAAATCCTCAATCCGTAGCATGCCGTTGCGGCTCAAACAAAGTGAATTTATTATGAAAGGTCACAAATTTATCGGCAAATTGACAGTCATCGCATCGTTGTTCGTGGGGATGATTTTTGTTAATAATGCGATAGCTGCGGGAACGGAGTATTCGTTTAAAGTGCATAATAACACCCGAGTCAAGATGACCAAGCTATTGGTATCCGAAGACAAGAAGGAGTGGGGTTATTTTGATATTGGTTCAGGTATCGCAGCAGGCGAAAACATGACTTTAGTTTGGGATTCAAGCACCAACAATGAAGGCTGCGATCAGTATGTAAAGGCCGCCTATGCCGACGGTTCTGAATCAGAGGAAGCCAAATTTAATTTTTGCGAAGCCAATTTAGAGCTGGAGTTTTAAGGGAGTTTGCCGTATTGGGAGAGCTGTTAATCAGCCTCCCGAACAGGGTTAGACTCCACGTTCCCTGCCCGGCATTCTTTTGTCCAGCAACACGACATCGAACGATTGCGCGGTCAATAGTTGCAAAGCTTCGGCATCCAGACGATGCTTCGGTCACAGCATATTTCGGTGCTTGTAAAATTTCCTTTTCTAATGCTTGATGCACGGGATCATTGTCTGACGCTCGTTACATTCAGTCATGCTTAGCTCCTGATGAGTTCCGCAGCCAGTATCGCCAGCAGTTTTTTCCCGTCTACCGGTTTATTCAAATAACATCGAATACCCAGATGTTTCGCTTCGTCGGCATTAATTTTCTCACTATAACCGGTAACCAGAATAACCGGCAGTTGCGGTCTTATTGCAAGCATCGCGACAGCTAGTTCGGCACCGCTTAAATGCGGCATGGTTTGGTCGGTGATAACCAGATCCACGCAGCCTGAATCGAGTTGAAAAGCATGCAGGGCCTCGGCAGGATCGGTAAAAACGGTAACCTGATAACCCTGTTCTTGCAGCAGTTCCAGGTAATAACCGGCCAATGACTCCTGATCTTCTACCACCCAAATATGCCTGCGCTGGGTCAGGGATGCACTCGGTGCGGAAAGTCGGTTTTCCGTCGCGACCGTTTCCGCATCCGTAAATGGAAATAACAGTCGGAAAGAACTGCCTTGTTCAGGGCCGGTTTCTATCAGTAAATGAGCATCGTTTTTTACGACTATCCCTTGCACCATACTGAGCCCAAGCCCCGAGCCTTTGCCAATATCCTTGGTGGTGAAAAAAGGATCGAAAATACGTTGTTGCAGGTTGGCAGGAATGCCGGTGCCGCTGTCTTTCACTTCCAGTGCGACATAGTCGCCGTCGATGACCGCGTGGCAAATGGCGCAGGTTTTTTGGCTAATCGTAGCGCGTTCCAGCGTAATATCAATCCGACCTTGTTCGCCGATAGCGTCTCGGGCATTAACCGCCAGATTAACCAGCGCTTGCTGTAAGTCAATCGGATCAACCCGTACTGCGGGCACATAAGGCTCAACATGGACGGCAACTTCGATGCCGGCAGGAATAACGACGGAAAGCATGGCTACGGTTTTCTTTACTTCCAAAGCCATGTCCAGAGGAACGCTCGCCACAGCCGAAGAAGTTCGGCTGTAGGCAAGCATCTTGGCGATCAGGTCGCGCGCCCGTTCGCTGGCGGAAATGACTTCGCCCAAGTAACGAGCCAGTTTATCCGAAGGGTCGGAGACGCATCGTTCCAGGGCAAGGTTGGAGTAACCGAGGATGGCGGCCAGGATATTGTTAAAGTTGTGGGCAATTCCCCCGGTCAGCTGTCCTAGCGCTTCCATTTTCTGGGCTTGTTGTAATTGTTGCTCCAGTTGTTTACGCTCGACGATGTCCCGTACCAGCACGATAATATCATCGCTACCGGCAAGATGGGTAAGACGCGCTTCGTAGTAGCGTTCCCCGCTGGGGACGCTGAGCTGGTATTCAAAGGTAACGATCTTGTCGCTAGATTGAAGCTCTTTAATCTTGCCCGTAAACAACGCCGCCTGCGTCGGCGGCTGGACATCGTTCATGCGTTGCCCAATAAACTGTTCCGGCGGTACGTACAATTCGTCCATTGCAGTCGAATTGGCACGATAGCTGAGGATGGTTCCATCCGGGCCAAGACGAAAGTAGAAATCGGGCAAGGCATTGAAAATGGACTTTAGCTCCTGATCGTAACGACGGCGATCACCTTCAGCCCGTTTGCGCGCATTAATGTCGGTAACAGCCCCCAAAGTGCGCAGGATATTGCCGGATTCATCGCGGAGAGCGACGACATTCAAATAGACCCATACGTCATGCCCGTCCTTGTGGACATAGCGTTTTTCAGTGACGTATTCGGGGACTTCCCCGTTTACCATGCGCCGCCAACCCGCTATGTCTTTTTCTTGTGTATCAGGATGAGTGAGCATGGAAAATGTCATGGTCAGCAGTTCTGATGCCGAATAACCGGTCATCTGGCAGAATTTCATATTGACCCGCAAGAATTTTCCGGTCATGGGATCGGCTTCGGTCATGCCGATAGCGGCGGTTTCAAAAATGGCCCTAAAGTTTTTTTCGCTCTCCTGTAAAGCCAGTTCGGCCAGTTTGCGCTCGGTGACATCATCATAGATGGCAACAATATGGCCGCCGGGTAACCGATAGAGATAATTTTCCCGCCAACCGGCAATACGTCCATCCTGATAGTAATTAACGGGGAAATGTTCGGGTTGACCGGTGCGCCAGACCCGACGCAGCACCTCGATCAAGCCGAAATCTTTACTGAACGGGAAAAGCTCGGTTAATCGTTTGCCGATAAAGGCATCTCGACCTAGTTTTTCAGTGCGTTCCGCCGCATGATTGACTTCCAGAAAAATAAAATCATTGCCGTTATCAACCGCTTGATAAACCACGCCGCAGGAGGTCATGTTATCGAACAATTGCCGGTATCTCGTTTGCTGCTGCTCGACCTCATGGTAAGGGGCCTGAATAGTGCTCACAAATACAGCTTGGTAAAGCAGCAAATAACCAATAGTTTTGTAAAGATGGCCTAATACATTAAACGCGTCACTGGTTGTTTTGTACTGGGTAAAAAACAGCTCACTCATGATGAAAACCACTGCGGCTGCAAAAAAATAGGCTTTCAGGCTGTGATCGACCGTATTGTAAGACGTTCGCCAAAAACGACTTGCCGCAATGACAAGCAAGCTGATAATGCCCCATTCGCAGGCTATCTTGAATTCCGTCAAGCCCTGGCCTTCAACGAAGGTGCGCGGCAGGACTGGTTGATGAAAAAAGCACTGTCCAGTAGATCAGCAGCGAGTACAGGCTAAAGCCAAACAACAGCGCATAACGGGATTGCGGTTTGCAGCGTGGGGGTGTAGACATCATGAAGGATGCAATGCAAAGAGAAGCTGCAACGGTAAACCGCGCCGCCAACCAGAAGGCAATGCCTTTTTCGGGCGAGGATGGTGTAACAAAATCAGGCATCCCTTTGTAAGAGAGCGTGTGACCTAAATCCAGCACGCCGGAGGCCAGCATGGCGCAACCCAGCAACGTTATGTTGATTGAACGGGTTGGCGACAAGCTGTGCCAAGTCACACCAAATATCATGAATGCGACCAGAACGGAGGAAAACTCCAGCAACGTATGCAGGGGCAGAAAGTCGGGTGGCGCCATTACAAAATAAGCGCCGGGAGTTAAAAAGAACAAAATCGCCACACCGGCCAATAATGTCAGTAGCATGGTATAGCGATTCGTATTCACAGATAAGCCTGATATAGGGTGGGTAATACGCTTATCCATGAGGCTGACTTTTCAAGCTGTTGGGAAATAAGGACTTACATTAAGAGTATCACAACAAGTCGGCCTTCAATAGTCCAAGCAGGAATTTGGTATCCAGCGGTTTTGCAATGCAGAGTTCAGCGCCCGCCTCAAGAATGCGCTGCTCATTTTCCGGGTTCGGATGCCCGGTCATCGCGATCACGCGAATATCGCTGGTATCCGGGTCGGCTTTGATTTGGCGGCAGACTGCGAATCCATCCAGTTCCGGCATCATAAGATCCAGCAGAATGATGTCCGGTTCAAAGGTATGCACTTTGCTGCCGGCCTCGAAGCCATCAGCGGCGGTGCTGACTATAAACGGCTGATCCAGGCCTGTCAGCCATTCGATGAGGAAGCCGGCGACTTGAATGTCGTCGTCCACAATCAACACCCGTAAAGCGTCATGTTGCGGAGCTGTTTTAGACTGTTTGGCAAACTGTTCTACATTCTCGCGCAGAAAACGGCGGTGCCCGCCGGGCGTTGTCTCGGAAGCCAGTAAGCCTTTTTGAGCCCATGCCCTTACTGTGATCGGCGAGACCATTAATATTTTTGCGGCCTCGCTGGGGGTTAGATAAGGCTTATTGTCATTACTTGCCATAAACGGGAAAATTCCTTATTGGTTAATTGAATTTCAATTGCATATTTGCTTGGCTGTAGGTTAAGTCGATAAACCCAATTAATAATCAAAACATTGTATTAATATCAATATTATCCTGTCAATCGGTTTAATCGAATATATCGCTTAAATCCATTTGATGGGTGATACCCGGTGTTATATTGGCAGCTTAGGGTTTTCTATGGTGCACGCGCATCGAAAATTGTTTTTTATATCTCTTCTTCCTGACCTTCTGGCAAAGTTATGGAACCTAAGACGCCCCTAATTTAGGGGTGTTATTTTTCGCTAGCGCTTAAGAAGCTTTTTTATGCTTCAGATCAAAATTATTTTCAGTACCCATCACCTGATTTTGTTTGCTAAATGATGCGATAGTTACCGGCACTATAGTATGCTCAATCGTATTTATCGATGGAGACGCTCCTTTCGAGTTAACTTTAAAGAAGCTGAGTAAGCTGGTCATCTGGGTGGACTGTTCACTCATCGCGATACTGCCTGCTGCCGCTTGTTCTGCTAAGGCTGCATTTTGCTGCGTCATATCATCCATTTGAGCAACCGCTTGATTGACTTGGTCAATACCCGCCGTCTGCTCCGCGCTGGCGTTTGCAATTTGAGATACGATTTCGCCAACTTGTCCGACACTGTTGACGATTTCGGTTAGCGCCGCACCAGTTTCATTAACAAAGGCTGTCCCCGCGCGGACTTTTTGCACGCTGTTCTGGATCAAGTCTTTGCTTTGTTGGGCGGCAGTTGCGCTTCGTTGAGCCAAGTTGCGGACTTCGGTTGCAACAACCGAGAAGCCCCGGCCTTGCTCTCCCGCCCTGGCCGCTTCCACGGAAGCATTTAAGGCCAACAGATTGGTTTGGAAGGCAATTTCATCGATTACATTAATAATCTCGGCAATCTTATTGCTGCTGTCATTAATTTCCTGCATTGCCGCTATGGCCGATTTAACGACATCGCCGCCTTTTTGCGCGTGTGACGTTGCCGTATTAACCATTTGATTTGCGTTTTGCGTGTTCTCTGCATTATTTCTTACGGTGCTGGCTAACTCTTCCATGCTGGCTGCGGTTTCTTCCAAACTGGCCGCCTGTTGTTCGGCGCGATGGGAAAGGTTGTTATTGCCGCTGGTCATCTCCTGTGATGAGCTGTCGATAAAATCGGCCGCATCCCTGATTTGAATAATAAAATTGCTCAATTTCTCCATTGTGCCATTGATATTATTCTTGCACTCGGCGTAGACGCCTTGATAGTCGTTAGTAATGGCGCTGGTTAAATCGCCTTGCGACATGTTTTCCATAACCCTGTTAATATCCTTAAAGGCACTTTCTATGACGTCCGTTAATTCATTGATGCCGGACGATAACATTTTTGTTGGCGCCGATTGAAAATTGACCATTTAGAGGGGTAGATTAAAAATATTCATTCATGTGCGGTTGATTCGACCAGAGATTATCAGTCGAAGACCGTGGAAAAAGTCTAGCGCCTAAAATAGCATATGTCAATCGTTTTAATCGTTTATATTGATAATATCGTATATATCGTTACCGTATTGTCTGGACTGAAGGGCAGCATCAAGCAATAAAGTTGAAGAAAAGTTGCTTAGTTACGTAATGCATCGGCAATGACTGGCTGAGCGGAGGGGAGATTCACGGGCAAAATGAAATCGTGAATTATGTGTATAAAGAAATGAGAAGGGATTAGAAAAAAACGAGTCGGCGTGGTTGAGGCGCATTTGGAAGCGCAACAACGGGTAAAAGAATTTGGACGTCTTCGCGGCTAAGCCGCATTCAACATAAGCTTGGATTTTAAGCGGGTGGTGTTAGTTCAGTAACGGCGTAATGATTTTCGTTATTTGCTCTTTGGAAACCTCCCCCGGATGCCGGTCTACAATTTGCCCTTGGCGGTCAATAATTAGCGTGTAGGGAACCGCATCGACATTATCGCCCAGTTGCTGAGCCAGGGCGATGCCGCCATCGCCGCCCAATAAAATGGGGTAATTGATTTGGGTGGCGGCAAGAAACTTGGCGACCGATTCTTTGTCTTCTAAAGCGATGCCGATAAATTGGAGGCCTTGATCTCCATACTGCTTTTGCAAGGCGATGAAGTCGGGAATTTCCTTAAGGCATGGCGGACACCAAGTCGCCCAGAAATTGATCGCCAATACCTTGCCCCGCCATTCGGAAATGTTGTGCTGATGGCCGGATAGGTCGGGCAGGTTAAATTCCGGCAAGCTGCTAGGCGCGGTTTTTTCAGCCGCTGGAAAAAAATGCCGCGCGGCGATGCCCAAGCCCAGCGCGATAAGCGCGGCAATTATAATCAGGCTGGCTTGCTTCATAATTTTTCGCGTTGCAGCGATGCGATAAATACCTCGGCTTCTTGATAACCGATGACACGATGGGCTATTTTCTCCTGGCGATCCAAACCGAAAAACAAAATGGCTGGCGGCCCGATTAAATGGTATTTTGCCAGCAGCGCTTTGTCGTCATCTGAATTATTGGTCACATCGGCTTGCAGCAGCACATAGCCTTTAAGCGCTTGTTTAACGCGCGGGTCGGCGAAGGTATAGGTTTCCATTTCCTTGCACGAGATGCACCAGTCGGCGTAAAAATCCAGCATGACCGGCTGATGGTTGGCGGCGGCCTGATTAACTCGGGCTTCCAATGCGGCTATCGAGGCGACCCGTTCAAAACTAAGCCCCGGTTCTGCGGCCTGCGCTGTGCTCACGCCAAGTCCTTGCAGCGGCTTTAACGGGTTGCTGTTGCCCAGGCTAAAGCCGATCAGCAATAATAGGCCGTAAGCCAGCATCATCAGGCCTAAGCCTTTCCATAATTTTCGCCAGCCCGAGCTGTTTTCGGGCAGGGGATCGACGGCGTTGAGGTAAATGGCCGGAAATATCAACAGCATCGCCCACAGCATCATGATTACATTGCCCGGCAAGATGCGGCTGAGCATCCACACCGCGACCGCCAGCATGATTACGCCGAACACGGCTTTGGTCGAGTTTAGCCAGTTTCCGGCCTTGGGCAGCAGTTTTCCGGCGGATGCGCCTAAGAGCAGCAGCGGTACGCCCATGCCAAGACCTAATGCAAACAAGGCGCTGCCGCCCAACACTGCGTCGCCGGTTTGGCCGATAAAGATCAGCGCACCGGCCAAGGGGGCTGCGACACAGGGGCCGACGATCAGCGAGGATAGCGCGCCCATAATGGCCGCGCCCAACAGCGAACCGTCACGGTGAATTTCGCTGGAATTATGCAGTTTGACCTGTAACGATTTGGGCAGTTCCAGATGATAAAAACCGAACATGGACAAAGACAGCGCCACAAAAATGCCGCTGAACAGGCCGATAATCCAGGGCTGCTGAAAAGAGCTTTGCAGATTGCTGCCGAACAACGCGGCCAATATGCCGAACAGCGTGTAGGTCAGCGCCGAGGCGACGACGTAGCTTAAGGACAGCAAAAAGGCCCGTCTGGTGGTAATCCGGTTGCCGTGGCCGACGATAATGCCGGATAAAATCGGGATCATCGGGAAAATGCACGGGGTCAGCGACAGCAATAACCCGAAGCCGAAAAAGCTGAGCAAGGTTACCCCGAAGCTGTCTTTGTGCAGGGATTGTACGATTTGATCCTGTTCGGACAGTTGTTCCGGTGCGGCAGCTTGTCGCACGGTAGGCTGCTGCGCTACGGGTAGAGCCAGTTCGATTTTTTTGCTCATCGGCGGATAGCAAACGCCACGGTCGGCGCAGCCCTGGTATTTCGCTTGCAATGTGATGTTTTGCGCTGCCAGGTTGGAGCGGATAATCGGCAGGTCGAAGCCGAGTTCGTTGTGGAATATTTCAACCTGACCGAAAGCTTCGTCCTGTTTGGGTGCGCCTCGGGGGATGTCGTAACTGCCTAGCGTTACGCCGTCGGCATTAATCAATTCAAGCTGGAATTTTTCCCGGTACAGGTAATAGCCCTCGGCAATCTGCCAGTTGACATGCACGGTGTGATCGTCTTTGACCGAAGCGAAAAAACCGAAAGCCTGATCCGGCGGCAATAGGTCGCTTTCAAACAAATTCAGCTTTGATCCGGATGAATCTTTTAACAATTGCTTGATCGGGTCGGTTTTGGCAGCAGGCGCGGGCAGCTCCAGGTCGAATGTGGTTTTTTGCGGCGGATAGCAAATGCCCCGGTCGGCGCAGCCTTGATATTGCACCAGCAATTGCAGGGACGATGTACCGTTTTCGACAGTCAAGGCAACTGGGACGATCAGGGTGTTGCGGTAAATAACCACATCGCCGAAGTTTTCGTCATGGTGGGTTTGCCCGGACGGGAAAGCGGGCTCGCCTAAATGGATTTGCCCGGTTTTGGATTCAAAACGCATTTTATTGCGGTAAAGATAATAACCCTCGGCGATGTCCCAGGATATTTCAACCTGGTCGGCGGCAATCGCTTTGGCTGAAACCTTGAAGGCTTGGTCGGGCGGCAGTATTTCGTCAGCACCCAGCGCAAAGGCAGTTGAATTAATCAGCGACAACAACAGGCAGAGAAGAACTATTTTAAAGAATGGCATGAATCTATCCAATGCAGGTATTCGGGTAAACCGCGCTCAATGGCGACGGCAATTATTTCAGGTAGTTCGTAAGGATGGTGTTCGCGCAGGATTGTTTCAATAGCCTGATAGTGGTCTTTATGCGCCTTAATCAGCAGCAGATGTTCCTCGGCGGATTCAATCTGTTCCTGCCAGCTGTAAATGGAGGTGATGCCGGGCAAGATGTTCACGCAGGCGGCCTTGTTGCCTGCAACCAGCAGCCGGGCTATTTTTTCCGCCGTGCCTTTATCGGGGCAGGTGCAGAAGATTATTTGATGGTTAGCAGCCATGTTATAGACCATAAAAACGGGAGCGTCAGATATTATCCTAGAAATTAAGCCAAATTGCCCTTATATTGTAATGACGATGACTATAACAAGAGTATTTTAGATGAGAATTTTCCAAACACTATTTCTGGTCGTGCTGATTATCCCGTTTGTAGAGATTTATTTGTTGATCCAGGTAGGTAGCATTATTGGCGCATTTCCGACCATATTGCTGGTGGTGTTTACCGCAGTGTTGGGCGCATGGCTGTTGAAACAGCAAGGCTTTGCAACGTTTCAGCGCTTTCAGGAAAGTTTGGCGCGCGGCGAGATTCCCGCTTACGAAATGATTGAAGGCCCGATAATTCTGGTGGGCGGGGCATTATTGCTAACGCCGGGTTTTATTACCGATATAATCGGTTTCGCCTGCTTGATCCCGCAATTACGCAGGAAAATAGCCCAATATGTGATTGAAAATCATCTGGTTCAGGCTGGAACGCATTTTCAGCAGGCAAAAGCGGCTGAAAATAACGTGTTGGAAGGCGAGTTTCGAAAGGAAGAGTAAACGGTAAAACAGTAAAAAGGCACGAGGCAAAATCCAGTTTAGCCCCGTGCCTTTTTAGCTTAGCCTTGTGTGTCGCAGGTGTTTTTGTTAAGCCCTGAATAGATCGGGCACCAGCCTGAATAGCCGGTTGCGACAAGAACCAATCCCACCAATAATAATAGAACCTCACCGCCAGGGACGAAAAGTGAAATGGCTAGAAGTGCTGCGCCCCCGTACAAACGGTATTTTTTTTCTTTCTCGCCAACATTGTGTTCAAATTTAAGCATACGTTTAAAATCAAAATTCATCTTAAAATCCTCTGTGTGTAGTTATTATTATGTTTAACAAGGCAATGTTCAGTCTGTCAGTATTGAACCCTTTGCAATATACACAGCTCCAAAAAATGTGCAAGCGAAAAAACCAATGGATGTAACTTCAATAATAGATCCCCTCAATGATGCCCAGCGTCAGGCCGTTACCGCGCCGTCCCAGGCCATGCTGGTTTTGGCCGGTGCCGGTAGCGGTAAAACCCGCGTTCTGGTGCATCGCATCGCCTGGCAAATCCAGGTGCTGGGCGTGTCGGCGCACAGCATTCTTGCGGTTACTTTTACCAATAAAGCGGCCAAGGAAATGCGCGGCAGAATTGAGGATTTGCTGGCTATGTCCGCGCAATCGATGTGGATAGGGACTTTTCACGGCATCGCGCACCGGTTGCTAAGACGCCATGCTAAGCAGGCCAAATTGCCGGAAACCTTTCAGGTGATGGATTCCGCCGACCAGTTGCGGCTGATCAAGCGCCTGCTGGCTACGCTGAATCTTGATGCCGACAAGTGGCCGCCGCGGCAGGCGCAATGGTTTATCAATGCGCAAAAAGACGAGGGCGTCAGGGCCAGGCATATGATCGAGACCGGCGATTTGTATCAGCGGCAAATGTTGATCATCTATAAAGCCTACGAAGAGCTGTGCGACCGCTCCGGCCTAGTCGATTTTGCCGAGTTGCTGCTGCGGGCGCATGAATTGCTGCGCGACAACCCCGATGTGCTGGACTTTTACCAGCAGCGTTTCAAACAAGTTCATGTCGATGAGTTTCAGGACACCAACACCATTCAATATGCATGGTTGCGGCTGCTGACTGACGGCAGGGACAATATTTTCGTGGTGGGCGACGACGATCAGTCTATTTACGGCTGGCGCGGCGCGAAAATCGAGAATATCTACAGCTTTCAAAAGCATTATCCCAATCACCAAGTCATCAAGCTGGAGCAGAATTACCGCTCGACCGGCAACATCCTGAAAGCCGCCAACAAGGTGATCAGCGTCAATGACGGCCGCATGGGCAAAGAGCTATGGACCGATGCCGGTGATGGCGACTTGATTTCTCTATACGCGGCCTTTAACGAACAGGACGAAGCCCATTTCGTGGTCGAGCGCATCAGGGCCTGGATCAATGAAGGCGGACTGCGCAAGGATGTCGCGATACTGTATCGATCCAATGCCCAATCCCGCCAGTTTGAAGAGCGCTTGATGACCACCGGCACGCCGTACCGGGTTTACGGCGGCTTGCGCTTTTTCGAGCGGGCGGAAATCAAAAACGCGCTGGCCTATTTGCGGCTGATGTCCAACCGCGATGACGATGCCTCGTTCGAGCGGGTGATCAACACCCCGACGCGCGGCATCGGCGCTAAAACTATCGACGATATTCGAGCCATTGCCAGGAATCAAAGCCTTTCGTTATGGGCGGCGGCGATCATGCTGATTAACCAGCGAACCTTGTCGGCGAGGGCGACCAATGCGCTGACCGGCTTTTTGGAATTGATCAAAAAGCTTGATGCAGAAGCCGAAGGCCTGGAGCTGTTTGAAAAAGTCAAACTGGTCGTCGAAAAAAGCGGCCTGATCGAGCTGTATCAAAAAGACAAGGCCGACAAAGGCGAAGAGAAGGTAGAAAACCTGGAAGAGCTGGTCAACGCGGCAAGGCTTTTCGATGCGGGCACCATCGGCGATATGGAAGACACGGAAAACCTAAGCGAGCTAGATATGTTCCTGGCGCATGCAACACTGGAATCCGGTGAGCTGCAAGGCGACGACTTCGACGATTGCGTGCAGTTGATGACGCTGCACTCGGCCAAAGGCCTCGAGTTTAAGCAGGTGTTCCTGGTCGGCATGGAAGAAGGCTTGTTCCCGTCGCAACAGTCCGTCGATGATGCCGGGCGGCTGGAAGAAGAACGCAGGCTTTGCTATGTGGGCATTACCCGCGCGATGCAGCAGTTGTATCTGACCTATGCCGAATCCAGACGTTTATACGGCAAGGAAACGTATCCCAGGCCGTCGCGTTTTCTGCGCGAAATTCCCCCGGAACACCTGCAGGAAGTCAGAATGCGCGCCACCGTGAGTCGGCCTGTGACTTCCGTGCAGCCGAAAGCGCAGTCTTTGCAAGCAGCAGGCAAATACAAGCTGGGGCAGCGCGTCAGTCATGCCAAATTCGGCGAAGGCGTAGTGTTGCAGATGGAAGGCGACGGCCCACAGGAGCGGGTGCAAATCAACTTCAAGCAATCAGGCGTCAAATGGTTAATGCTGGCCTATGCCCAGTTGGATATGTTGTAG
>JANYKK010000372.1 GCA_025361585.1 Methylobacter sp.
AGAAGCCTTGGAAAACATTCAGGACGCTATTCAGGAATATCTGGCGGCGGTGGCGGAAATGAGCCGCGATCAGGAAACGCACGAAATCGAAGTAGCGGCATAGTCGTGTCGAAACTTCCTGGGGTAAACCATCTTGATGCAGTACGCGCTCTTGAAAAAGCCGGTTTTCGGATAGTCAGGCAAGGTAAACACATCGTCATGAGTAACGGGGAACGGCTGTTGACTATCCCGCGACATAATCCCGTCAAGGCGTTCACCATGGGCGGCATTGTCAAAGATGCCGGTCTTTCCATTGAACAGTTTAGGGCATTGCTTTGAGGATACTCAGGCCGGAGATTTGAACCGTGAAGCCGAGTTACGATAAAGAACCGATTCGCTGTACATTCATCTGTCCAATACGCCATCCGTGGATTCCGACGAAGTTGCCGATGGCGTAGTTCTGGATTTTGACGGCAATGGCAAGCTGGTTGGGATTGACGTGCAACATGCCAGCGAGAAGACCGATGTTTATCCGTATCATTATTGCGTCTGCCTTTGAATAATTCGCAGGCGGCTTGAGCTAAGAGGTACGCACTGCGTACCCAACCGGCTGAAGCTGCGTTTCAACCGACACATCAGCAAGAACGAAAGAGTTTGAGAATATAGAAAATTAACCCGTCTTCAGTAGAATAGAGTCATTATGAAAAGGTCATTTATTAACGGCGTTTTATCAACGCGAAAGAGAAGGCAGAGTTATTTTTATTTCAGGAATATTATTGCTGGAGGATGTGGAATGCTGCCTACGTTAAGCTTGGAGCATCACTAGGAGTTGCTGTTGGGTCAGCAATAGGCATCACTGCTGCGATTGCGTCTTACTTTACAATTGCTCCGATTATAGCGCTATTGATTTGCCTGTTTGAGCAAATCAATTCTTAAATATTAAGAAAATTGGTTTTTAACTATGAGCATAATAATAATTATTGTCGCTGCTTTTATTGCGCTGAAAATTTTAGGGAAAATCATCGGCAATCGCAGAAGAAAAACAAGAAGAAATTGGTTGTTAAATAAATATAATGATGTGGACGTGGTAAACGACATCATGAGTAGGTATATATGGCAAGGACAAACAGCTGAACAATTACTTGATTCTAGAGGAACCCCTGTCGATATAGATTCCAAGGTATTAAAATCAAAAACTAAAGAGGTATGGAAATACTATCAAGTTCGAAAAGGGCAATTTAGGTTGCGCATAACTTTGGAAAATGATGTGGTTGTCGGATGGGAAGAGAAATAAATAATGCGACATATGGTACTGGCTAATCAACTCGGCAAGTCCTGTAGGTTAACCCGGTAAGGCGTATTGGTAGGGTGCATAGCTTTAGCGTATGCAGCGAATGGTTTTGTTTCGTGTGTTCCATCGGCGCTTTTGGCATTTAATACCAAATTCAGCCGCTCGTTCTTTGCAAAGCTTTGTTAGCTGCCAATTCTTTAAGTCGCTCAGCCAACTATGCTTTTATGATGGACTGCCGGATTACGCCCACTCTGCTGGCCTCTTTATCTAATGCTTCAATCATCCAGGCAGGAAAATCAACATTCACCTGCTTTTGCTCTTGCAGGGTTCTCTTTGCTTTAGACAAGTCCAAAGAATCCAGAATGTCATCGCCCTGATCAAAATTATTATCAAATTCACCTGCTTTCATGTAAGGCTGCCTTATCATTAGCGCCCACCGAAAAGGGGGACGCAAGTATTAGAGCATCAGCCGCTTTTTTCTTTGTGGCGAAATGTTATGCTTCGAACTTTATTTTGCCGGTAGCGTACTGGTGAATCAGTGAGCTAATCAGCGTTTGATAAGGCATGCCTTGGTTCAGTGACTTGGCTTTGATGCGCTCAATGTCGTCTTCTAACAGCCGGATGCTGATGGCTTTTTTCTTGCTCATTTGAGAGCGCGCAATTTGCGTGTAACGTTTTTTTTCGCTTTCTACATTATCAACACTTACGGCGCGACCGCTTTCAACATAGTCAATAATGGCTTTTTCTTCGGCGGAAAGTTTAGCTGTCATGTTTGGCCCCTTCTAAGTATTTCTTGTGGTACTTACGGCTAGGAATGATGTTTTTTAGAAAAATTGTGTCTTCATTTGCTATGAAGGGCACGTAATAAACATAATCTCGGATTCGGACGATAAAAAGCCTTTGGTTGGGATATTTGACCGGATTATGGTGCGGCAGAATATCAAGAAGTCTTTCTTCACTGATAGCAATAAATACATCCTCAAAACAAACCTCTCGATTAGCTTTAAGTTGCTTGTTTTTATGGTCATCCCACTCAAAGTGCATTTTTAGCTCCTTGCTTTGTATATGCAGAGTATATCACCAACTTAATGCAAGAACAGCACTTCGTATTTCTACCAACTCCCCGTATTCCCCATAGAAAGCCACGGATCTGCCGGCTCGAGCGCCCCGCCTTTTTGCAAAAGCTCGATGGAAATCATATCCGGCGAACGTATAAACGCCATATGCCCGTCACGCGGCGGACGGTTGATGACCACGCCCGCATCCATCAATTTTTGGCAGGATTGGTAAATATTATCGACTTCAAAAGCCAGGTGGCCGAAGTTGCGCCCGCCTTGATAATCTTCGGTATCCCAGTTGTAGGTCAGTTCCAGCAACGGTGCGTGCATCTTTTGGGCTTGGTCGGCATCCTGCGGCGCATGCAGGTAGACCAGCGTAAAACGACCGGCTTCGCTGTCCATCCTGTGGCTTTCGACCAGACCCAGCTTGTTGCAATAAAAATCGAGGGATTCATTCAAGTCATGAACCCGAACCATGGTGTGTAGGTAACGCATCGTATTGCTCCTTCTGAATATTGTGCTTCGACAGGCTCAGCACGAACGGTTAACGTAATTTTTTAATTTCGGTATGCCGGTAACAATCGATGGTGTGATCGTTGACCATGCCGGTGGCCTGCATAAATGCATAACAAATGGTGCTGCCGACAAACTTAAAGCCTCGCTTCTTAAGATCCCTGCTCATCAGCTCGGATGTCGGCGTGGAAGCCGGAAGATCGGCGTGGCTTTTCCAGGCATTGTGCAGCGGTTTGCCATTG
>JANYKK010000020.1 GCA_025361585.1 Methylobacter sp.
GATGCGGATAATTTGTTCTATCGGTGTAAGGAGCAATGTACTTCGTTTAATGTTCCCTATGAGCTACGCTCACTTACAGCCGGACGGGCTATGTTGCCCTGATCGAAAGGTTTTGCGTTGGTTAAGTATAGCCATTAGGCATAGATATAACAAAGCGTAAGGAACGGGGTTACAAACTCCGTCCCGCTTGAGGGAATTTGCCGCAGCTATAATGTTAGTGGTTGGACGATTTCGAGGCTGAATGGTTAAAATATGCTATGATTTTGTATATAGATTCTATTAAACATTTAAAAACTGACGCATTCTTGATGCACACACATCGATTAAAATCATGACTACTCCTGCTGGCATCCCCCAGCCATCTTACAAGAAACCGCCCGTCCTTGAGGCGGTGATTGCGACGCATTTCTCCGTGCCTCTAGAGCAGAAGTGGATTGAAGCTTTCTCTCGTAAGCATAAGGCACGCTTTCCAAAGAGCGAAGAATTAATCGAAATGAGCGCTTCGTACAATGCAACAACCCATCAAACAGCTTCAAATACGAAAAAAATAGGATATAAGCTTACTGCTATCGACCATAGCAGTGTGATCACCATAAAACCTGATCAATTGGCGATCAGTCATCTGGCTCCTTACACTGATTGGGACAGGCTATACGGCGAAGCGCGTGACCATTGGAACGTTCTTGCTAAAATAATAAAGTGCAAAACCTTGAGTTCGGTCTCCACTCGTTATGTTAACCGTATCGACATTCCGGTCGACATAAATGGAAGTGTCGACATCCACGAATATTTTAACGCTGGTTTATCGCTGCCTTCAAGCGTACAAACTATGGCGCTTCAGGACTTCCAGTTCACTTGCTCCTTACTCCATGCCAGTGGACAATATAGGTATTTATTGCAATTTTCCTCTACACCGTCGCCATTGATTGATCACGTATCATTCATAATTGATATTGATATTGATATTGATGTTGCGACCATAGGGTCAGTGATAGTTAACGAAGATACGGTGTGGGATCTTATAGGTTCTTTACGTAAACACAAAAATGATCTTTTTGAGTCATGCATTACAGCTGAGACGAGGGAGTTATTCCGATGACTAAACTGCAAATTTACCCCAGTAAGATCCCTCTTCAAAGCTCAATGGCCCTTGCCGCCCAAGATTTCGCCTACCCGGTTGTCCCAATGACGACCAGCCTGAAAAATATTGACGTAAGCAAGATGCCTGCTCAAAACTGGACTATTTTCGCCCGGCATTCCGCGCTTTCATCCCCATCTATCAAGCCCATTCACATATCGCCAAGGGCATCCGACGCAAAAGTTCTTCCTCGCTCCACTCCTTCCTTAGAAGTCCAACTCTTTGACAACGCGGCGGAACTCAAGATTACACTATCCCAAATCGTGATGCATCTTGCGCCCGAATGGCGTACCATCATCTTCCGGCAGATCGATACACTCCTCGACCTGAACAGTTGGGAAGATGATTCGGCGTTCATTCAAAAATCTACCTTTACGACCTTTCTGCGCTTTATTATTTTTGCTAAATCAACCCGGATGCCGAGTCTTGGTGTCGACTTTACCGGGCATCTTCTTGCGGCATGGAATAATGACAATCAGCGCGTTATTGTTGAGTTCTTCAAAGAAGACCAAGCCGCGGCAACATTCGTAAAACAAGGCGTTTACTCTGGAGAGAGAGACGCTAGCGTGGCGCGGCCATGTCGAGGATCTCAAGCATTTTATTAAGCAGAACGGCATGATGGGGTGCCTTCAAAGCAATCTTACATAATGTCCAAAGCTCTCAATAAACCCCGTCGTAAGGAGGTGCCACCTGAAGATCACGTCGCACGATATTGCAATCCGTAGCGTGTCATTCGTGATCCAAATACAAATGCAATCATAGGAGTGTTTCCGCAAGCGTTTAAACTTCGGCCAAAAATCAAAGAGAGTTACTTGTCCAGCCATTGGATGGAGTCTTTTTCGGCAGATGTTGATACTCAGTTTCAAGAAGTAGCTGCGGCGCTTGGCAAGAAGCTCACTATAGAGCCGAAGGCGGCAATTGCCAGACTTAATGTTGGCAGCGTTGTTCAAGCGGGAGAAAAGAAGAATCATTCTATTAGCATCCGAGACAAATCTAAGCCAAATGATCCCGGCTATTCAGGAATTTATGGCATGCCGCTCGACAACTCTGACTCTATATTTCTTGATCTACTCGCGACGGAGTGTTGTATTGAAGTTCGCGGTGTCGCTAATAAGGCCGGAGAATCTTGATTTCTGGCATAATCTCGCACGACGCGGCATGAAAAAAAGCTTTGTCGATAAGCTTCCGTATTTCCGTACTTAATTTAAGACGTGCAACCAATTGACCTAATTGTGGAAAATTATTGAATGCGAAGCCGCGTCGGCTGATTACAAACGCAGAACGGGGGTCAGGTCTTGCTCTATCACATTTAATTTTGCTTTGAAGCTTCTTCTTCGATACGGTTTCCCAAATAATGCTATTTTGCAAGACCTGACCCCGTCTTTTTTTCGCATTATTCAAAGGTGGAAATCGCCCGTTTGATTGAATGCGTTGAACTTCTGTGTGAAACCAGAAAGCCTGAATTGACGTTGATTAGGAGGTTGGCGTGATAAAACAAAACCGTCAAAACCAAGGAAATGGTTTTTTAGCGGGCATAAAAAAAGCGGCTTCCGCCAAAGATAACCGCTTGTTTCTATTGCATGTTTTGTGGCGCGCCCGAGACGATTCGAACGTCCGACCACAGCCTTCGGAGGGCTGTACTCTATCCAGCTGAGCTACGGGCGCGTGGGGTGTATTCTAACTGATCGGCGCTGCAATTACGATATTATTGTTCTTGCTATTGTAAACGTGTTCTTGTCGCAGCAAAAAAGGACTTAGCATTTTCTTTTCTTACTTCTGGATCTAACGGTTTTTTACTTGCCCATTCCAAATCGTCTTCGGGTAACTCGCTTAAAAAACGGCTGGGTTCGCATTCGGCGACTTCGCCGTAACGTTTGCGATGGGTGCAGTAGCTGAACGTGCAGGTGCGCTGGGCTCTCGTGATGCCGACGTAGGCTAGGCGGCGTTCTTCTTCGATGTTGTCGGTTTCGATGCTGTTTTGATGGGGCAGGATGTTTTCTTCGATGCCGATCAAAAACACATGCGGAAACTCCAGCCCCTTGGCGGCATGCAGGGTCATCAGGCTGACCTGGTCGCTGGCCTCGTCTTCCTGGCTACGCTCCAGTATGTCCATCAGCATAATTTTGGCGACGATTTCCGCCAGCGGTTTTTGCCCGTCCGTCTCCTTGTCGGCAATACGTTTTAGCCATTCGATCAGCTCGTAGACGTTTTTCAGTTTGCGGTCGGCGGATTCCTTGGTTTTGCTCTCTTCCTGCAAATACTGCGGATAGCCGATTTGGTCGATGAACTGTTCGATGACCGCAAAGGTATCGCCGCGCCCGATGCGGTCGGCGGTATCGATCACCCAATCTCGGAATTTTCCCAGCCGGTGCATGGCTTTTTCGGAC
>JANYKK010000043.1 GCA_025361585.1 Methylobacter sp.
CTGCCCCTACTCGTATTCTGCGACTTTAACTGTAATATGGCAGGTTCTTTTAAGGATATGATTTGCACGTCCTTTAGCTCTTGCCTTGAATCTTTTCATGGTCGCCCCTTCATTCACATAAACGGTAGACACTTTTAATTCGTCAATATCTGCACTCTCATTATGCTCCGCATTTGCGATAGCAGACTCAAGAATCTTTTTAATAATTCCCGCCGCCTTTTTTGAGCTGAACTTCAATAAATTCAACGCTTTTTCAACGGGCAGACCACGAATCTGATCGCCTACTAACCGCGCTTTTTGCGCAGATAGTGGGGCATTTTTTAACTTTGCTGAAATTTCCATAATACAACCTATCTAGATTTCTTATCAGCCACGTGGCCTTTATATGTACGAGTTGGCGAAAACTCACCTAATTTATGCCCGACCATATTCTCAGAAATCAGAACAGGTATGTGCAGGCGTCCATTGTGGATTGCAATAGTCAAACCCAGCATATCAGGAATAATCATTGATCTTCTTGACCATGTTTTAATCGGTTTCCGATTATTAGTACTTACAGCATCTTCAACTTTTTTAAGTAGATGATGATCAATAAAAGGACCTTTTTTAATTGAACGCGGCACGCTGATTCCTCTCTATTTGAGCTTACGACGTCTGATAATCATATTATCAGTACGCTTATTGTTTCTGGTTTTATAGCCTTTGGTTGGCATACCCCAGGGAGATACAGGGTGTCTGCCACCCGATGTACGACCTTCACCGCCACCATGCGGATGATCGACCGGATTCATTACCACGCCTCGAACTGTAGGACGAACCCCACGCCATCTTGATGCCCCAGCCTTTCCAAGAGATATCAGGTTGTGCTCTGAATTCGAGACCTCACCAATTACGGCGCGACAATCGGCCATAACTTTGCGCATTTCGCCAGAACGTAATCTGAGCGTTGCATGAGCACCATCTTTGGCCACCAACTGCACCGAGGTGCCGGCGCTGCGAGCTACTTGTGCACCCTTACCTGGCTTCAATTCGACGCAATGAACTGTGGTGCCCATCGGTATATTTCTCAACGGCATGCAGTTGCCGGGCTTAACAGCAGTCGTTTCTGAAGAAAGGATCTCCTGCCCAACTTCCAGTCCTTTAGGCGCAATTATGTATCTACGCTCGCCATCCTTGAATAATACCAACGCGATATTGGCAGTTCTGTTTGGATCGTATTCCAAGCGCTCAACAACGGCAGGAATATCGATTTTATTTCGTTTAAAATCAATGATCCGATAGTGTTGTTTATGACCACCACCTATATGGCGCGTAGTTATACGCCCATTATTATTTCGCCCGCCACTTTTGCTCTTTTTACTTAGCAAAGGTGCATATGGCTTGCCTTTGTGCAAATCATCATTTTTGATCCGCACTACAAACCGTGAACCCGGTGACGTCGGTTTAGACTTTACAATAGCCATGCTTTCTACCGTTTCCTATTGATCTTTTAAAACTTAAATTATTAAGCAGCGGCGAAATCTATATCATGACCGGGCTTAAGTTTTACATAAGCTTTTTTCCAATCAGATCGCTGCCCCAATGAGCCGCCAAATCTCTTCTGTTTGCCTTTAACGTTTAAAACCTGAACTGAATCCACTTCAACTTTAAACATTAACTCTACTGCGTTTTTAACTTGCTTTTTAGTTGCCTGTTTTTGCACTTTAAAAACAAATCTATTATTTTTTTCAGCCGCAATAGTGCTCTTCTCAGATACTATCGGGGCCTGTAGCACAGCTGCTAAGTGATATTTATTTAAACTCACGCCAAGCGCTCCTCTATTTGCTTCAACGCACCCGGTGTAGCAATAACTTTATCAGCTGAAACCAACAAAACAGGGCTTAAATTAATCGCCTCAATCACTTCTACATAAGGTATATTTCTTGATGCCAAGGCTAAATTTGCATCCACACTCTCAACGACGATCAAAATGCGCTTTGCATCAATGTTCTTTATTCTCGCATTTAACTCTTTGGTTTTAGAGCTAGCCGGTAAAATATCGCTGCTAACTACCAAACGATCCTGCCTTAATAGCTCAGACAGAATTGACCGAATACCAACACGAAACATTTTCTTGTTCAGCTTTTGATCGTAATTTCTAGGTCTTGCTGCAAAAGCAACACCACCCGTGCGCCAAACCGGACTACGTGTAGTACCCGATCTTGCACGACCAGTGCCTTTTTGTCTCCAGGGTTTTGCACCGCCACCACTCACATCGGAACGCGTTTTCTGCGCCTTAGTTCCGGCACGAGCGCCAGCCAAATGTCTAACGACCAGTTGGTGAACCAAAGTTTCATTAAAAGCCTGACCGAAAATAGCCTCTGTTACCTCCACATTTCCAGCAGAGTCTTTTTCACTTAAAGCAGGTACTTGCATACTCATGGCTTAACCTTTATTTCGCATTTTCATAGCGGGAGTAATAACTACATCACCGCCTTTAGCACCAGGCACAGCGCCTTTTACTAAGATTAAATTTCTTGCTGTATCAATAGAATGAATAGTCAGGTTCTGAACTGTAACTTTTTCAGCACCCATATGACCTTCCATCTTTTTTCCTTTAAATACGCGGCCCGGTGTTTGACACATACCGATAGAACCCAAGACCCTGTGTGAGCGCGAATTACCATGGGTAGCATCTTGCATGCTAAAGTTATGACGCTTTATACCGCCGGCAAAACCTTTACCAATACTTTTACCCTGAACATCAACCACTTGACCCGCAGAAAATATATCTAAAGATAACTGAGAGCCGAGAGACAAATCCTCACCCTCACCCTCTTCGAGCCTAAATTCCCAAAGGCCGCGTCCAGCTGTCACATTAGCCGCTGCATAATGACCCGCCATTGCTTTGTTGACTCTAGAGGATTTCTTATCGCCCGCCGCTACTTGAATCGAACGATAACCATCTACTTCAATACCTTTAACCTGAGTAACTCTGTTTGAGTCAATCTGGAGTACAGTAATGGGTACTGACGAACCATCTTCACAAAAAACTCTGGTCATACCACATTTACGACCTATTAGACCTATTGACATCTGCCAATTCCCCTGCTTTTTAATTCAACTTTATTTGAACATCAACACCAGCTGCAAGATCCAACTTCATCAATGCATCTACGGTTTTTTCTGTTGGCTCAACGATATCCAATAACCTTTTATACGTTCTCAATTCATACTGATCTCGCGCATCTTTATTGACATGCGGAGAAATCAAAATTGTAAAACGCTCTTTCTTAGTAGGCAATGGAATAGGGCCCTTAACTTGAGCGCCTGTTCTTCTTGCTGTTTCTACTATCTCGCCAGCCGATTGATCAATCAATTTATGATCAAATGATTTCAAACGGATTCTGATAGTTTGATTAGACATGTTTATTACTCGATTATTGATGCAACAACGCCCGCACCTACTGTACGACCACCTTCACGAATTGCGAAACGCA
>JANYKK010000060.1 GCA_025361585.1 Methylobacter sp.
ACCATGTGGCGCCGGAAAAGCGCCACGATTGCCACCCGCGCCGTACCGCTTTGCGATGCTTCCGGTATTGGTGGCTCAATCTATAGCCTCAAGGTTTTCGACTGGTTCTCCGTCCTCATCGAACAGAGATACCCCTTCCTCTACATCGAATCGGCTCCCCGCCGCAGCGGCCTGAACATTTTTAACCGCTTGGCGGTAATAGCTCGCCTTGAGTTCTGCCCCCATCCCACGGCGCCCGAGTACAACGGGGCTATAAACTTCACTTCCAACCCCCATAAATGGAGTGAAAACGGTTTCGTCTGGGTTGGAATAGAGCTGGACGCAGCGATCAATTACATCCAGTTGTAGGGGATGGACGTGCTTTTCATCCTCGCTATCACGGGCCTCTCGATAAGGGAGCACCCGATTCACCCGAACGTCATCCCACATGCAATCGGCGTATTGTCTCCATATCCAGTGGGAGAATCGGTTCTCAGTTTGCTTACCCTTCCATCCCCGGTAGGAGAGGATATCCGCAGGGGGCACACTATCCCCGGCATATTCCATCATCCCGAGTGGGTGAGGCACGGGGATTGGGTTCTGCCCGGCCCGGCGAAAGGTGAGAAGCTGATCCCCTGCCGCTACTCCGCAATCAAGAGAGTCTTCTACCAAGGTTTTGTGGGCCAAGTTCTTCTGCATCGTACGCAATCGGACTGCAAGCGGTTCTTTCCATATCATCCGGCGTCCCGTGAAATGCCAGCCATTGGCCTTGTGCATTCGGATTATGTCCCCAGGGAAGTCTAGGTAAGAGTCGGTGCCGGTGTTGGACCTCGGGATGTCCATGCAATGAACGCAGGTCATCCGACCTGAAACAGTGATTCTGGCTAATTCTTGAACAACAAAAACGTAATGCTCAAGAAATTCAGAATAATCCATTGAATTGGATAGATCACGATCTTGGCTGGAATAGTTGTAAAGCCCCCCAAATGGCGGAGAGTAAACAGATAAATGTACAGATTTATCAGGGAGATTCTTCATCACCTCTATACAGTCTCCGTGAAACAAAGCAAAGCGGTCAGAAATCAATTGATCGTAGATAGCCATGAAGGCACCTCCTGCTGTTGGTTGAAATCATTGCTTCGTTCCAGAGACATGGCGTGGTTCATTTCTTCCACGAGACGACTGAACATATGATCGGCTTGCACGGCTTTGCGCTGAAGATTGGACAGAACCCCACGTTCTCCTTCTGTGGTGATGATGTCCACCGTCACGGGTCGCTTTTGCCCGAATCGCCAACATCTGCGAATGCCTTGATAATACTGCTCGAAGCTGTGGGATGGGAAAAACGTGATGTGATTGCAGTGCTGATAATTCAGGCCCCATGCCCCAATGGTTGGTTTAGTGATAAGAACACGGGATCTTCTTTCTGCAAAGGCGAGTAGTTTATCTTCCTTTTTTTCATCAGAATCAGCACCGCTCACCTGGATTGCATCAGGAATCAGTTTTTCAAGCTGATTACCTTCATCGTTTAGATGGCACCATACAAGGGCAGGTTGACCCGTTTTATTCACCAATTCTGCCACCATCTGGCACCGCTCCCGAATCGTCCGACGCCGTTCATCCCGCTGTTCTTTGAGTCCATGTGCAGGGATTGCGAATAGCATACCTTTGGGAAGTGTCTCAACCTGCACGATGTGTTCCCGTTGTATTAGGGTAGGCAGAACGAACCTATCGTCTTGAAACCCAAGGTCTGAAGGTTTTCGGACGGATCGAGCCCACGAGCAAACCCAACGCCAGAAAGGAATTTCAGCATGACCCTTCAGCCGCCATTTAATAACCTCTCCTCTCATCCGTCCTTGGGCTGAGTTGTTCAGGTCGTTCTTAAAAAATCGGTTGAGCATATCCATGTGTCCCAAATATCCAAGGGCCTCGCTGGATGTACCTAATTCGGTGAAATCATTTGGCGCCGCGGTAGCTGTTGCCAGGAGCCTATACTGCAATTTCCGCATGAAAGCAGTGATGGCCGTGCGGGTTGACCCGTCAAAGGATTTCAAAATACTTGACTCATCGCAGGCCACCCCTTGAAAATCCGATGGATTGAATAGATGTAGCTTTTCATAATTCGTGATGGTGATTCCTTGGTGGACTGTTCCATCTCTGGATATTTTGGCCCCAATCCCAAATCGTTCCGCTTCATGGGCAATCTGATGGGTGACTGCCAACGGTGTAAGAAGAAGCACGTTACCACCGGAACGGCGATACACATTTTCTCCCCACACTAGCTCGATTACTGTCTTCCCAAGCCCACAGTCCGCGAAAATAGCACCGCGCCCCTTCAGTAATGCCCATTCAACCAAAGATGATTGGAAGTCAAAAAGGAAGTCTGGCATCCAGACGGGCGAGAATCCATGATTCCCTCCAATCTGAGACTTTGCCTCTAGAAATTCTTGGTAGTCCACTTCCGCTCCATCTGAAGCATGGGCGTCCCCAGGGATGATGCGCCGGGTGCTGCCAGCGCGGCCCATATCCGCGTCCGCTTTCCCGGCCCTGGGGACGATATTAAGAAGGTTGGATAGCCCTGCATCACGAGGGCGATGGTTTAGGTTAATTCAAGATTGGGTCTCGGTCAAGGGGTTAATTCGGATACGTTCGATGGGTGGGCCTGGGGATGAGGGTAGCGCGCTGGGTTGGTTGGCTTGGGGCTTCAACCCCACTCACTTCGTTCGCTGGCCGGTGGGTTGGGGGTTAGGCAGCTAGACCACTCTGTGGGCGGGCAGAGGAATCCAGCGTTTCGGCTCATCACACCAATCACGTATGCTATCGCCCGTTACCCAGTGGGGCTCAATCGCGTGTCCGTCATCTCCGCCGCCTTGCTCTTCTTGTCCTTTAAACCAGAAACATTTATTGATTGCGCCGCCTTGACACAGTGCGAGGATTGTCTCCCCATTTTTCGGTGCGGTTTTCATGGGCAGCCATAAGGCGTTGTGTTGATACGCGAGAACAGTTTTTTCATCGTGTTGATGCGGGGTTCCCCTTCCGCAAATTGGACAAAGATAGGTTCCAGTTTGTTTTTTCACCTTTTCTCCTGCACCCAACTTCTCGCGCTTGTCGGTCCCTTCAATTCCGTCATTAGGTCCCA
>JANYKK010000109.1 GCA_025361585.1 Methylobacter sp.
GTTGAACCCGTTAGTGGGGCTAGCTGCATTATAGGTGACGCCAGCATTGGCCCAACCGCCTACTTTTAAGCCAATATCTTTCATGAACTTGCTTTCGTTGGGGTCGCCTACTGTTTCTAGCAAGGTGCTGGCTTCGGTCAAACTTTTTGCCTGTGCTACACCAAAAACAGAAATCAGTGCTATGCCCAAAGCCAGCGGCTTTAGTTTGAAACGATTATTGTTTAGATGGTTTTTCATATATAAAGGTCCTTATGCTTGTACTAGGTTGGACTTCAGGCAAAATGCCCTCTAAGCAGCTTATTGCAAGTAAAGTGCCAAATGTTTTCGCAGTCGATTCCAGGTGGCACGTTTCAATAGCAGAAAATTAAATATCATGTAATATCAGTGTGTTGTAAAACTAAAATGAAAAGCAAATAGACTGGCATATTCCCTGAAGCTATGGACTGAATGCGACGTTGTAACAGCTAGATGCACATGTTTTGGGCAAACTAGATTGTTAGTGCACTATAATGGATCGCTGATAGTGCTCCTCATCCCTTCTCTTAAAAACGACGGTTTATCCTGCTTCGTTTTTTTA
Source organism: Methylobacter sp. (assembly GCA_025361585.1). Taxonomy (GTDB): domain Bacteria; phylum Pseudomonadota; class Gammaproteobacteria; order Methylococcales; family Methylomonadaceae; genus Methylobacter_A. The sequence continues at coordinate 578 of JANYKK010000109.1, forward strand.
GTGGCTAATCCAGCAAAAAAAATGGTATCGTTACCTCGTTTGGCATAAAACACAGATTCCATAATAACCCAATCTCAGGAGGCAACATCAATGTCTGCAGCAAAAGTACTTAAATTAATTAAAGAAAACGACGTAAAATTCGTCGATTTTCGTTTTTGTGACACCCGCGGTAAAGAGCAACACGTAACATTCCCTGCTCACTCTATTGATGAAGACACCTTTGAAGAAGGTAACATGTTTGACGGTTCTTCAGTTGCAGGCTGGAAGCACATCAATGAATCAGACATGATTTTAATGCCTGATCCTTCTACGGCGGTTATGGATCCTTTTTTCGATGACAACACCTTAATTTTGCGTTGCGACATCATCGAGCCTAAAAACATGCAAGGTTACGAGCGTGACCCACGTTCATTGGCCAAACGCGCAGAAGCTTATTTGAAATCAACTGGCATTGCAGACACTGCATTCTTCGGCCCTGAAAACGAATTCTTCATTTTTGACGATGTCCGTTGGGGTACCGATATGAGCGGCTCTTTCTACAAAGTTGACTCAGAAGAAGCGGGCTGGAACTCAGAAAAAGTCTACCCAGACGGCAACACCGGTCACCGTCCAGGCATTAAAGGCGGCTATTTCCCTGTGCCTCCAGTCGATTCATTACAGGACATGCGTTCAGCGATGTGCTTGACGCTGGAAGAAATGGGCATGACTACTGAAGTTCACCACCACGAAGTTGCAACGGCTGGTCAATGCGAAATCGGCGTGAAGTTCAATACGCTGGTTAAAAAAGCCGACGAAGTACTGGAACTGAAATATGTCGTCGCTAACATAGCTCATGCTTACGGCAAAACAGCGACTTTCATGCCTAAACCCTTAGTTGGCGACAACGGCAGCGGTATGCACGTTCACCAATCTTTAGCTAAAGGCGGCGTCAACCTGTTTACCGGCGATTTGTACGGCGGCTTGTCTGAAACTGCTTTATTTTACATCGGCGGTATCATTAAACATGCTAAAGCATTGAATGCATTCACCAACGCATCAACCAACAGCTACAAGCGTCTGGTTCCTGGTTTTGAAGCACCAGTTATGCTGGCTTACTCAGCACGTAACCGTTCGGCTTCTATCCGTATTCCTTTTGTTAACAACCCAAAAGGCCGTCGTATCGAAGTTCGTTTCCCTGATTCAACTGCAAATCCATACCTGGCGTTTTCAGCGATGATGATGGCTGGCTTGGACGGCATTCAAAACAAAATCCATCCTGGCGATGCTATGGATAAAGACTTGTACGACTTGCCTGCTGAAGAAGCGAAAAACATTCCGCAAGTTTGCCATTCATTCGACCAAGCCTTAGACGCTCTGGACAGTGATCGTGAGTTCTTGAAACGCGGCGGTGTTTTCACTGATGACGTGATTGACGGTTACATCGCGTTGAAAATGGAAGAAGTGACTCGTCTGCGTATGAGCACTCATCCAGCTGAATACGATATGTACTACAGCTTGTAAGCTCGAAGCCTGTTTCAGGCAGGCTTAGACGATCCCAAGACCCCGCAAGTTATCTGGCT
>JANYKK010000123.1 GCA_025361585.1 Methylobacter sp.
AATGCGGACGAAGCAGAATTTAGAGAACTGCCCGATGACTTACTCGGGCCGGAACCAGAGGACGATTTATTATGAACGCCTACGAAGCAGCCCTAAAAATACCACTGCAAACGCCAGTGCTTAATACCTATCAGCCGCATACTGAGCATAGCATAGTGATACTCGGTATGATACTCTTAACACTCACAGTGATGGCGATAGCCACATTCCGTCCGACAAAGACCCCAAAATTCCGGTTAATTTTCAGATCGGCTAACTCAACCTCAAAGGAAAAACAGCTCATGCAAAAGGTCAGCAATTTAGTAACAAGTTTCGTGCTTTCATTCACCGGTTTGACAGCCGCGGGCACCCAAAAAGCGGCAACAATTGCCGCCGTCTCTTCGAACGCTAATATTCTGAGAGTGGAAGAAGTGGAGAACGGCAAGTTCATCGTCCACATACTCAATATCGGTCAAGCGACAATTACAGTATCTACTACGCCAGACACTATCGACGCGATACCGGTAACCCAGGTATTCGAGTTCGAAGTGGAAGATGCCTCGGCGGAAGTCACGCATTTCGAGATGCAAATCTCCGACGTACAAGCAACAAACCCGGTTCAACCAGCGGTGTAACCTCCCCTGACCCGGAGTAAAATCCGGGTCTTTTTTATAGTGAGCTGGAACCCGCCATGGTTACTGACCAACAATTACGAAAAATAATGCCGTTCTCGTCTTCTACTCGGAGGGCGATACTAACCCCGGCCCTCTGCAAAGCGCTGGACGAATTTGATATCAGCACCAATCTAAGGATCGCGGCATTTCTGGCGCAGATAGCGCATGAAAGCGGCAGCCTAACGTACCTGCAAGAGATCGCCAGTGGAGCCGCCTATGAAGGGCGCGCTGATCTAGGAAACACCCAACCAGGAGATGGGGTGCGCTATAAAGGACGCGGACTGATTCAGATAACAGGACGAGCGAACTACTTGAAGTGTGGGGAAGCGCTTGGCCTAGACCTAATAGCGAATCCAAACTTTCTCACGGCTCCGGATCCCGCAGCAAAATCGGCGGCATGGTTTTGGAAAACGCACGGGTGTAACGAACTAGCGGACACACAGAATTTCGACGCGATAACCAAAAAGATTAATGGGGGGCTGAACGGCAAAAAGGAACGCGACCAGTTCTACGCTATTGCCAAAGAAATTAATTTTACCGGTGCGTAAAGCGAATAACGTTACCGAACCAAGGGGTCGGGCTTCGTCCTTCGGGGACTTGACCGACTTCGAGTTCACCGAAGAAGAACTGATAGCGGGCCTCGCCGATCCCGTATGGCGATTGTCGAACCTGTACAAAATTGTCGACGCCAAGAAGCGGGTCGTCACTTTCAGACCCAATACGGCGCAGCTAAAGCTGCTCAAAGGAATCCATACCCGGAACGTGGTTCTCAAAGCCCGTAAAATGGGTTTTTCGACGTTCATTCAGTTGTTCATGTTGGATACCGCACTTTTCTCCGCTAACGAGAGGGGTAAAGTAATTGCACAAGATAGAGATACAGCCGAAGCTATTTTCCGCGACGTATTCAAATACGCCTACGATAATCTCCCAGAACCTTTCAAGATAGCCGCTCCCTTAGACGGAGCTGCGTCAAAAAGTTCTATCTCCTTCACCAATAACTCGGTAGTGGAAGTGACGACCTCTGCACGAGGTACGACACCAACATTTCTCCATATTTCGGAGTTTGGTAAGATCGCGGCGAAAGACCCCGGCAAAGCCCGAGAAATTATCACTGGGTCGATCACAGCGGTAGCCGAAGATGGACTCGTATTTGTCGAGTCTACTGCGGAGGGACAAGAAGGGGAGTTCTTCAAACTGGTCGAACAGGCAAGAGCGGTACAAGAGGCGGGTAAGCAACTGTGGAAATTGGACTTCAAGTTTCACTTCTTCGGATGGTGGGAAGATCCAAAATATGTGGCACCGAAGAACGCCATTGTCATCCCGAAGAAGGATCAAGAATACTTTGAGGACTTGGAAGAAATCATTAAGTGTAAGCTCACCCCAGAACAGCGGGCGTGGTACGTCATATTCCGTGACCGCACATACATGGGGGACGAAGAAAAGATGTGGGCGGAAATGCCCTCCATTCCCGACGAAGCCTTTAAGGTTTCTATGGAGGGGGCCTACTTCAAGGATCAGTTCAGGCAGATCAGGAAAGAGCAACGGATCGGGTTTTGCCCGTACGATGACCAATTCCCGGTCAGCACCTTCTGGGATATTGGCGCCGACGATGAGACTGCGATCTGGTTTATTCAGCCTCGCCGGACATATTATGCGGTAATCAATTACATCGAAGCCAGTGGGGAACCTTTCTCCTATTTCGTTAATGAAGTGGATAAGATGGGCTACGTATTGGACTACGCTTATCTCCCGCACGATGCCAATCACCGTCGGCAGGGGCAAGATCGGAACATGACCCCGGAAGAAATGATAATGGCCGCCGCTCCGCACTGGCGGACATGGTTAGTACCAAGAACGCCAGATAAACAAATGGCGATACAACAGGCCAGGACACTATTGGCGCAATGCGTATTCGATGAGGCGCAATGCGCCGTAGGTTTAAAACGTTTAGAGTCATACCGCAAGGAGTGGAACCCAAGAACCGGAACGTGGCGAAGCACTCCTAAACATGGGCCAGAAAGTAACGGGGCGGATGCTTTCCTGCAAGCGGCCCAAGCCAAGGCCAGCGGAGCTTTCTCCTCGGTAGGAAAACTAGGAGGGGTATTCGGAAACGACTTCGGAGCAGCAGACATTTTTAGCGATGCGGATTTAGGATTTTGACTAAATACTGTTCGCAGGGTATATAATAACCGACAAGTACACTCAGAGGGAAACCGCTATGGCCGCCATACCCAACCCACCCTTATTCCCTGTCACCGGCAGGACGATAGATTACCTATCGGTCATGCAACGCGCCCGAGGAGGCCCAGAAGAACCCTATGCGCCTTATACCTTCGGCAACGGACGAAAGATATTCTGGAGCAACCACCAGTCGAACGGCATTTACGATAAACCGGTATCGATAGTGAATGGCGTTGTTACGCACCTCCCTGATCCCGGTCTAATTTCGAGTAATCCATAGTGTTCATATGAACCCATAAACTACCTACAATCTACCCACAATCTACCCACAATCTACCTACGGTTTAATTCTATGACAGTCATTTGGCAAATAAATACCGAACATCAGCCCAACGATTCCGTAGCCCTCTGCGCGCAAAGGATCATCGATGAGTTCCACGCAGTTCTATATTGCCGTCCAAGAATGATCCAATTGGCCGCCAACGGTAGCGGCGCAGCCGTAGGGGAAATCCTTTTGCTAGCAGACCTACCGGTAGAGATCGTAGGCCCCGCGCATTGGCGGCAGACAGTTGACCCGACGATGGATGGCCCAACAGAGGAAGGAGAAACTTGTCTGTGATTTACCTAAAAGCCTTTTTATTTATTTTCGTGGATCTCGCGGTGAAGTACCTAATCGCGTGGCCGTTAACCCCTTTGGTCGTATTGTTTGCAAAATCGGACGGCAATCTACCTAATTGGCTCTATTGGTTCGGAACACCGGACAATACTTTGGATGGAGACGGGGGGTGGAAATCGGAGTCAAGACCCTATCGGCAAGAGAATACCCCTTACCAGAGGTACATAAATCGTTGCCACTGGTTGTGGAGAAATTCAGCGTACGGCTTCGGTGAACAAGTGCTGGGGATCAAATACAGCTACGGGGACGCTCTCGGCTCAGAAGGGGACTTACGGGTATCGAATGGCCCCATGGGACTTAGCGGGTTGGTTAAGAGGTATTTATACCGGGGGAATACCTTGATCGCTTTTCAGTGGTATTATGTCCGGCGATATAAAACTTTCCCTAATAAGTGTATTCGGATAAACTTCGGCTGGAAACTGTGGGGGTTTAGAGACCCCAAATACCCCGTAGCAAATTTTGTATTCTCTCCTAGCCCTTTTATGCACTTTATAGAATAATGACGATAAAAAGCGAACAACTCCAACACGAAAAAGACCCCGTTGTAGACTCCATGCCAAAGGATTGGCTACCGGAGCAACAACAAATCGCTAAAGAAGCGGTGACGGTGCTCCTACGGCACTATCCGGGATGGGTATGGCAGATCGAATGGACAGCTATCGTCGGTAAGGGGAGTTCTGCGATGATTATCCGTCTAGGCGATGTACCTACGAACATAACCTACATCATCCAATACGAAGACATTGATCGCGATCAGCTGAAGGTAGTGATGCGAGCCGGAGGGGAATTTCTGGAAGCTTTAGGTTTGTCCAGAACCAAGAACAGACACGACGAAGTACGCGGATTAAAAACGACTCCGGCGGGACTGATTGTTCCTGATTATGCCGCGATGCCGGAGACAAATCCAGGCTACGAAAAAGTAAAAACTGAATATAACAAATTGAACTAAGGAGCGTTTCGATGATCCGTGATCCGCTATCGCCCCAACCTTCGCTCGAAGGGGGCAACTACAAGCCTTCAAGCGCAGTAGCAGCACCCATCGTTAATTCCGTAGACAACCAAACGGATGCAGGGGTGGAAAAACAGACTACCCCCGAGAAAAAAGGGGCTGTAGACTGGGTACAACTTGCCCGGAACGCGCATGAATCCAGCGAATCGTGGATGCAAGTCAACCTCCGTGCAGTCTGGGCGAGGAACTTTGCGCACTACCGATCCGAACACGCTCCAGATTCCCCCATCTTGGCGGAATCAAATAAACACCGAGCCGCCTACTTCTGGCCTAAGACCCGAACACTGGTACGCGCCATCCAAGCGGCGGCGGCCTCCGCGTATTTTACCAGCGCGGACGTGGTGGCAATAGAAGCCGAAGATTCTGCTAATTCCCAGCAAAGGGAAGCCGCCGAGTTGATGAAACAGCTCGCTAATTACCGACTATCGCAGACAATCCCCTGGTATCAAATCGTCCTGGGTGGTATAGCAGAAGCCTGCGTATTGGGTACCGTGGCCTCGCACCAATCGTGGGATTACAGGGAGGAAGAACTAATTACCCGTCGTGAGACTGATCCTGTGACGGGGGATATTACCGAATACTACGATGTCAAGGTGCTGGCGGATAAGCCCAGCATACGTATCGTTCCGGCTGAAAACATAAGAATGTCCCCCGCGGCGGACTGGATAGACCCCGCCAATTCCTCCCCTTACCTGATCGAGTTGATGCCGATGTATCTCGGCGATGTGATGACACGGATACGGGAAGGGAAAGAGGTTAAAATAGGAGAACCTTCCTGGAAAGATATAGGGGCGGGGATGCTACTATCAGCGGGTAACCGGGATAATCTGGATACTACTCGCCGAGCCAGATCAGGATCAAATCAACTTGATCCCAAAGCGAACATGATGGAATCGCAGGATGACTTCAGGGTTATCTGGATTCACCGGAATATTATCCGCTATGACGGGATAGACTGGCTATATTACACAGCCGGAACAATGCTTCTGCTCTCAGATCCAGTGCCACTGTCACAAGTCCTTCCTTGGGCAGGCGGAAAGCGGGATTACGTCCTTGGTAAGCTGGAAGTAGAAACAGATAGGCCCTATCCAAGCGGCCCGGTCGAAATCGCCGGGGGCATGCAGCGGGCGCTCAACGAATTAAAGAACCAACGTTACGATAATGTCCGGCAAGTACTTAACCGGAGGTACCTATACCGAGCCGGTAGTCAAGTGGATGTCAGAGCGCTGGCGAGAAATGTTCCGGGCGGCCTGATTGGTATCAGCGCCCCCGGCAATCTGTCTTCGCACGTGGAAGCCCTAGCTACACCGGACGTGACCAGTTCCAGCTATCAGGAAGAAGATCGCATAGCACTGGCGATGGATGACCTATCAGGGTCAACCAACGGCGGTACGGTGAACTCCAACCGGAAGTTGCACGAAACAGCGACCGGCATGAATTTGATGAATGAAGCGGCCAACCAAGTACGGGAAATGGAGCTTCGCACCTTCACCGAGACGTGGATGGAACCGGTGCTTCGGCAGATCATACAATTGGAAGCGATGTATGAAACAGATGAAGTCGCGCTAACCGTAGCGACTAAGAAAGCCAAGCTGTTAAGGGTTCTTCCGGAATACTTCAATTATACCTTCTCGGTATCCGTCAATGTGGGCATGGGCGCAGTCAGCCCAACCCAGCGCATGCAGCGTATCCAAGGAGCGCTTTCTGCGGTAATCGGTCTGGTACCGGATGCGCAAGCAGCAGTCAACGGGGAAGAAATAGCCAAAGAGGTATTCGGCGCGGCGGGCTTCGACAATGGGGCAAGATTCTTCGACTTCGCCAAAGTGGAAGCGCTCAAAGCCCGACCACCAAAGGATCCGCAGATAGAATTGGCGGAAAAACAAATGCAAGCTAAGTCCGAGATAGAGCAAGGCAAATTGGAGATAGCCCAAGGCAAGCTCCAGTTGGAGAATTCCAAGCTCGAAGCCAACATGAAAGAGCTGGACGCCAAGATCAACCTACTAATTGCGCAAACCGCTACGGCGAATGTGACCGCAGTTTATGAGGCAACCCAGGCGGCGGGAGTGGTAGCGCAGAACCCAGGAATATCCCCGGTCAGCGATGAGATATTGGCCTCGGCGGGATTTATGGATCACAACCAAGCGCCTGTCGTGCCGGAAGTAACTTCTACTCCGGCTACTGAAGGGACAATAGTACCGACCGAAAACAAAGTCAGTACACACCCGGAATTCCCCCCTTCCGCTGCCCAAGGTATACGAAGAGGGATTGAAACACCGCAACTGGAAAAATAATGACCGATATAGCCAACATATACGCCAACGATCCCGCGATGCGAACAGTCTCATTGGGATTAGACGTACAGCACTTCATTTCGCAGGACAAGGTAGGCCTTTATCTACTCGAACGAGCGCACCAGGATAGAATTGACGCCCTCGAAGAGTTGGTGAAGGTCGATCCAACCGACCAAACAGCGATAACGGCGCTGCAATGGAAAGCGAAGATACCGGATATGTTTGTGACGTGGATCGCTGAGGCCATTGCGCTAGGGGAAGCTGCGGAAACTACTATCGCGGTGGAAGATTATGACGGAATTTGAGAAAAAGAAGTGGAACAGGGGGAGAAAAAGCGCCTATAAAGCGCTGACCCCTGTTCAGGTCGCAAAGGTACTGGCGGAATTGACCGGCCTCACCCAATTGGAGACCCGCTTCATCTATGAAGCGGTGTGCGGACTTATTTTCCACGAATTAGTGCAAGAAAGACCCTTCAAAATATTAGGGGTCGGGGCGCTTACCCCCATCATCATCGACAATCATAAATACTACGACCTCAACCTTGACGAATGGTTAATATCGCCTAAGTGGCCGCGAGTCACCTTTAAGATGGGCAACGATATCCGAAAGAAATACCGGGAAAAGTACCCCTCAGCTTAGGGGTTTTTCCTCTCTACCAACATCAAAGCCAGCAACTTCGTAACAGTAAGTCCTTTATCAAGCGCTAATTGTTTTAAGGCTTTATAGGTTTCTGCCCGCAGTTTTACGCTTTTATATTCTTTAATATCCACTCTTTATCCTCGCGCCCTGTTAGCCAAGATGTAAGGCTTACCGTCTAGCGCATCTTTGTGACTGGCGTCGAATGCGTCAAAAACGAAACTAAAAATGAGCATTCCAATCAGCACCATAGCCATTTTCAGTCCTTCGGGCCGCGCCCGGTTAGCTTTACGTTAGAAATTGCAATAGGAGAAGCCACATGGCTGATTATGTTACTTGGTACAAAGATGCGGCTACGTATCTGCGCTTTAAAGAAATCTGCGAAGATAGGGATCATTTTGGTGAATCCTATGATTCGTGGGTGCGAATCGTTCAAAAGAAAATAGACGAAGCCGCAACACGCGGCAAAGTTATTACCAAAGTAGAAGCTGATCCCGAACTGTTCCTTAACTGGTGTAAAGTCAACGGCAAACCATTGGACGGCGCGTCCAGAGGACTTTTCTGTTCGGTCACAGTATTCGGTAGCTCTCCTAAAACCCACTAAGTTCGTCTCAAAACCTACGAATATAGCGTTTAGTTCTGAGTGTATTTGGATGTTTTTAAACATCGTGTGTCTCCTATATTTCTAACAAAACGCTCAACCGGAGCGCGGGAATAATCTTCGTTTTCATTTTCAGTCCTTCGGGCCGCGCCCGGTTAGCTTTACGTTAGCCATCTGTAGCGCCACAAGTCTATCCAATCCGATTGCAATCTCGAACACCACGCCATGCGGCCAATCCTTACGCACCGAACAACCGGCCACCTCAAGGTCTCCTATGTGCCAATCAATCGTCCGCTCGCTATA
>JANYKK010000124.1 GCA_025361585.1 Methylobacter sp.
TTGTTTCTGGAGGTTGAGGCCAATCCACAAAGCCCTTATGTGCAATCCCAGGTTCTTTATACCGTGCGGCTATATCGACGAATCGAGATCGCTCAGGCGGCGTTGAATGAGCCGGAGCTGGGTGATGCGGTGATCGAAAAATTGGGCGATGATACCAATTACAACACCCAGATCAACGGCGTGAACTATCTGGTTACCGAACGCAAATATGCGATTTTTCCGCAAAAAAGCGGCACCGTAACCATCAAACCGCTGGCTTTGACGGCAGAGGTAATGGTTAATACACGCCCGAATTTTAACGGCTTTTTTAACTCCCAGACCACCCGAAGCAGGAAGATCTTATCCAAATCGGTGACGCTGGAGGTGAAACCGGCTCCCTCGACTTTTACCGGCAAGCACTGGCTTTCGGCGGAACAACTGGAGCTAAAAGAAGAATGGTCGGGCGATAACCAACAAATGAAAGTCGGCGAACCGTTGACCCGAACCTTGACGCTGTTAGCAAAAGGCACGACAGTCGGCCAGCTCCCGGAGTTGAATGCTGGCAAAGTTGACGAGCAGCTGAAAACCTATCCCGACCAGCCGGTGTTGCAGGAGCAGAAAAAACCGGAAGGCCTGATTGCATTCAGGGAAGAAAAAATAGCCATCATCCCGTCGAAAGCGGGATTCTACAAATTACCGGCGATAGAAATCCCCTGGTTCAACAGCCAAAGCCAAAAAATGGAAATCGCCAAAATCCCGGAAACCACGATCACGGCGCTTGATGCGGCGGGAACCCTGCCGGACATGGCTCCCGCGGCTCCGGCTCCGGTGCAACAGTCGCAAAAAGCGGAAGCGACCATGCCGATTGCCAGCCAGCCGCAACAGCAAAACATCTGGCTGTGGGTATCGGTGTTTCTGGCATCAGGCTGGCTGGCGACTTTGGCCTATTTCCTGGCTAAACGCCCGGCTAAAAAGCCCGTTGCGGAAAAAAGCGAGCGGGAAATTCGTTTGGCGGACAGCGTAAAAAACCTGAAAAAAGCCTGCGCCGAGAATAATGCCGCAGCCGCCAAGGATGCCTTGCTGGTTTGGGCGCGGCAAAAGTATATCGCCAGGGATGGTGTGTATGCCGCAAGCCAGCCGGGAGCTGGCGCGGCGAATGTGGCGAGTCTCGGCGCAATCGCAGAATTAAGCGACGCACGGTTAAGGGATGAAATTTTGCATTTGAACCAGGTTTTGTATGGCAAGTCCGCTAATCAGTGGCAGGGCAAAAAACTGTTTCAGGCGTTCGCCGAAAACAAAGCCCGGGAAAAAATAGCAACTGCGGAAGATGATAAATTGGAACCGCTTTATCGGTTGTGATTTGTATAACGCTGAATTTGATATGACGGCTTCGAATATTAGGCGGTAGGGTACGCATCGCGTACCATTTTCAAATTTTACCTATGAATCAAACTTCCAAAAGGTACGCGATGCGTACCCTACCAGCCTTAAGCGCTAATCTCACGGCCCAACGCCTCAATAGCCCATTGGTTCAAGCTCTTGCCGACAGCCTGCGCCTTAACTAAAGCCGCAGCATGAAGTTCCGGGGGAACCCTGAGTAAGAGCTTGCCGCTAACGGGTTTTTCAGGCGATTTGCCAATTTTCTCACACGCCTCAAGATAATCATCGACGGCCTCTTCAAATGCGGTGTGTAAATCGGCAACGTTATCGGCATGAAAGCCAATAATGTCTTGGATGCCAAGCAATCTGCCAACTAGGCTATTGTCGCGGCCATCGAAATCAATGCGGGCAGTGTAGCCCTTATAAGTTAGAGTGTTCATGGTTTACTCCGATAGCAATTAAAAAATCGCGTGCTTGCTCGACTTGATACGGCTTGGCTTCCTTAGCGGGATGCGGGCGATGGAAAGCGGTAATTTTGCCGTTGAATTCAAAACGGACACGAGAACCTCTCCCTTGGATAATCCGGCAACCCAGCGCAATGAACAAAGCTTCGATACGCGTCCATTAGAGAGAAGTAGCCGTCGGTTTGGCAAAGATGCTTTGCAAGGTTTTGGTGTGTTTGGCGTTCATGCGGCATATGCTATCAAAAAACGATAGCAATAAGAAGTGCCGCTAATCTTCTTGCTGGCTGTAAACATACGGATTAATCCTTATCGCGTCGTAGGTTGTGGCTGAGCTTTGCGAAGCCCAACATTTTCGCTCCGTGCCTTATTTTGTTGGGCTTCGTTCCTCAGCCCAACCTACGCGCTGTCGCGTGAAAGCTGGGGAGCAGCGTTCATAGGCTAGCGTTGAGGTAGGCGATCGCTCGACGTTCGGGGGATAGACGGGAGAGGGCAGCTTTGCCGACGCTGCTGTCCAAGACGGCGGATGCCAATGCGCCGACGACCTCTGACGTGCCTGCCGTGGCGACAGCGAACGTAATCCGCCAGACCAAGGAGACCAACGGTTTCTCAGCAAAGGAAATGACTTTTTGAGCTGGGAGCGACGCGAGGTGGTCCTGCAGGAACTGCCTGCTCAATGCGCTTGCGGCCGTCGGGGTCGCCCCTTGGCCGAGGTTATCCTCAAGATGCGTCTTGCACTGGGCGGTTAGCAAACGCACGTGTGCGAACACGGATTCATTGCGACGCATTGTCCAGAGCGTGTCCAGATCGATCTCGCCCGCTCCGCCGAAGGGCAGGATACTCACAGACAGCAAGTCACTGGCCGGAGACGTAGCTGCGTCGTCGTCGAAGCTCAGCGTCCCGCCAATCCGAGCCATGGCGTCCGTGAGGTAAACAGGGTCGAGGCCCAAAAGACGGGCATTGAGCCACGGCACAAGGACTTTGTTGAAATCGTGCTCTGGGATGCCGCCCTTCCATATCTCCCCGGATGGATCAACGATACGCAACCGCTCAACATGACCCTTGAGGGTGGACGGCACGTTGGCATACGGAAAGCTCGGCGTGATGTAGTACGGCATGAACACCAGCGCGTTGGATCGAATGAGGTCACGGAGTTCGGCGAGGATGGGCAGATAGGCCCGTATCCGAGCTATACTCATGTTAACCAAAGACACCACGTTGGGGTCAGCACGCCAGTGGTCTCGACTGACCGAGTCGGCGACCATATCGAAGCTGTAGTAGAAGTTGTCTTTGACAAATACCGAGTCCGCCAGCAGTAGGTGCTTCTTTAGGGGATCAAGGAAGGCAGAAACCTGCTTGCGGGTGATCCGAGGGTCTTCAGGGAGGAACGCTCTGTAGCCGAGCAGCGGTGTTTCGGCGAAGCGTTTCTCCAGGGCTCCCGCCCAGTCGTGCGCGAATGAGGGCTCGAAGTAGAGCCGGACGGTTTGCGCCGGAGCCGCTTGCGCGTCAAGGTATGCGCCGGCGAAGCCGCTCTTCATCACGGCGAGATAGTGCTTGGCGAAGTCGATCCATCGCTCGGGATCAACGCCATCAAACTCGTCCAGAGTATCTGGCTGAAGCTCGGTGTCAAAATACTTCTCGATAATATCGATCGGGTTCGGCGAAACTTCCATCAGAGTTCCCTCATCAAGCCGTGATGAACCAAGGATCGGCGGCACCCCAGGCCGCCCAACAAGTAATTAAATAGTTTTCCGTATATCTACCGGAAAATGCCCTTCTAAACGATAATTTATTGATTAGCATATGGTTTTCCTTTCCGTATATCATCGGTGATAAATAGTAATGGTCAAATTGCCGCCATTGAATCAGATGGAGCGATAGATCGCAAAGGGTCGAACTGAGACTGATACAGCTGAGACTCAATTTAGTGCAGTAGGCTGGGTTAAATGCAATGAAACCCAGCGTTGTTCGCATTAAATCTGGGTTTCGCGTTGCTCTACCCAGCCTACGTCGCTTTAAAATATTCCAGCGCCATAAACAGCGCGGCAATCGAGCGGGCTTCGGTGCACTCCCCGGTAGTCAGCAATTCATTGATGCGCTTCAATTTCCAGGGAATAACTTCCAATTCTTCCGGCTCGTCGCCC
>JANYKK010000159.1 GCA_025361585.1 Methylobacter sp.
TCGGCCTGCTTCTCGTCTTGCAGCGCATTTTTGTAAGCCGCGTTCAAGTCATCGTCTAACTTCGATAACTCCGCTGAGGCGCAGATGAGGTTCTCAACCTTCGTTGTAGCCTTAACGCAATCAAAGCTTGCCGCCTGTGCAGGCGATGCCAGTATCAGATAGCCAAGTAACGCTACGTCAAGCCAACAGTTTCCTTTAATCAAACAGGCAACGAAAGCCGATATTCCGACATTAAAAGACATATTACGATTATGTTTCATCACTGCCCTCTATCCATTTTTACCGCTTGCACCTCTTCCCAGCGGCTTGTTATTACCAGACCACAATATTAACGTTAGTCATGAGCGTTATTGTGACGCAAAAAAATGCCTTTGTATGTCCGTTAATGCTGAATTTTTTATAAGTTAAAACGGACAACCGCTCCTCGCCTTATAAAACACTGGCTGATATTGATGGGAAACGATCCCTGAGGATTGCGCGAACTGACCTGAACCGTAAGGCGTCGGTTCCGGCTTCGTCGTCTGGCTTTTATCTTGACTTGTTTGCTACAGCCCCAACTTATCAGAGTGTCGTTACCGGCCAAGCCGCTTAAGGCGTTGTCGGCATCGTTGCCGAGCAGGATGTTGTCCAGCGCATTACCGGTTCCGTTCAGCTTCCCGCTGCCGGTCAGGACGAGGTTCTCGACGTTATCCGTCAGGGCGTAGCTGATGCCGGACTGGACAAGGTCGATGCCTTCATCCGGGTTTTCGTTAACGATGTCGCCGACATTGTCAACCACGGAGGTGTCGTTGCCTTGGCCGCCGCTCATGATGTCGCTGCCGGTGCCGCCGTCGATGTAGTCGTTGCCAATATCGATGACCTCTTGCAATGACAAGGTGCGGTCGGCAAAGACAAGCGTATCGATTGAGCTGCTATTGAGCGGGTCGTTGGGATCGAAGTTGTCGATGTGCAGTTCGTCGCGAACCTGTCCTGAGCCTGTCGAAGGGGCGAAGCTGAGTTTGAGCGAGCCCAGGCCGAGGGTGATGCCGGAACCGGCGAAGTCGAAGTTGAATTGGATGCCGTTGCCGCCTGTACCGGAATCGGTGATGTGGCTGGCGCCGGGGGATCATCGTTCGTGCCCCGCTTCAAACACCGCTTTTTGTACCGGAGAAAGCAGATATTCCAACACACTGCGGTTGCCCAGGTTGATTTCCGCCGTCACTTGCATACCGGGCGTGAGTCGGTAGCGCTTTCCGGCATTTTCCAGAAAGCCAGTGGGCAGACTAATAACGGCGCGGTAACCCGGTTCATCGCGTTGGCCTTTATCCGGCTCGGTCGCATCTGGACTCACCTGACTGACTTCGCCGTTAACCATGCCGTATTTCTGGAACGGATAAGCCGCCAGTTTGACTTGCGCATGTTGCTGGGGTTGCACAAAACCTGCATCCAGATGAGTGATCCACACTTCCGCTTCTATCGGGTCGTTTTTTGGAACTACGGTCATCACCACCGTGCCGGGCGAAACCACGGTGCCAGGGGTGTGGGTGGCGATGTCTTTGACGATGCCGTCTTGCGGGGCTTTGAGTTCCAGCAGTTCGTGATGGTGCGCCTGTTTCTCGTTTTCCTGTAACAGTCGTAGGTTGGGCTGAATGCAATGAAGCCCAACATCCAACGTTAAGCGGAAAGTAAGCATACGTTATCGTAGAGCCAAAACAGCAGGCGCAAGCTATTTTTTTACAGTCAACCTCGCAGACCGGCGGTCTGACTTGCTTGTACAACACATAGACGAATTACGAGAAGTTATCCGGATAGTAAAGCGTACCCATCCATTCGTCATCGAAGCCATGGTCGTTCTCCCCGAACATCTTCACGCGATCTGGAAATTGCCCGAAGGCGATGCCGACTATTCGATGCGTTGGTCATTGATCAAATCGAGTTTTTCCCGTGGATTGGAAAAAACCGAGTCTATTCGTGCCAGTCGACTTAAAAAACGCGAACGCGGCATTTGGCAGCGGCGCTATTGGGAACATCAAATCAGGGACGAGTACGATTTTGAAAGGCATGTGGATTAT
>JANYKK010000212.1 GCA_025361585.1 Methylobacter sp.
CAGCAAGGGCGCAAGTTATCCAAAAAAGAACGTAGCGCGATCAAGGATGAGCTGATCTTTGAGTTATTGCCCAGAGCCTTCACGTTCTCGAACAAGACTTACGCTTATATCGACCCTAAAGGCGGCTGGCTGATCGTCGATGCGGCGTCCGCGAAAAAGGCTGAAGACTTGCTGAGCAGTTTGCGCAAATGTTTGGGATCGCTACCGGCTGTGCCGCTCAATACCATCGAAAAACCGGTCAAAGTCATGACCGAATGGCTGGTCAACAATCAAGCCCCGGACGACATTACCATCGAGGACGAATGCGAATTGCGCTCACCGGAAGAGGAAGGCGGCATTATCCGTTGCAAGCGCCATGATCTGAGCCTGCCGGAAATCAAAAACCATCTGGATACCGGGAAAGAAGTCATCAAGCTGGCGGTCAATTGGGCCGACCGTTTGTCTTTCATTATCGATGAAAATTTGGCCGTTAAGCGTCTTAAGTTTCTCGATTTGATTCAGGATCAGGTGGCCGATATTGATACCGGATCGGAAGCCGAGCAGTTCGATGTGGATTTTTCGATCATGTCGCTGGAACTGGCAAACTTCCTGCCGCGCTTGCTGGAATTATTCGGCGGCGAGAATAAGGCGTAACTCTCTGTCATTGCCATCGTCTCAAGTAGGGCGTGTCGTGTGCGCCTTCCTTGAGGCTTGGGATAACTTTACATTCAACCATGACTTCATTGGCGCGCACGGCACGCCCTACGCATTTTATCGGGCTTGCAGGGAAACCTTGATGCGCTTACACTGCGGGTTCTGGTTTTAACTATCCGCGAACTCTCAAGGAGCTTCCCATGTTAGAAAAACACCAACAAGCCCCCTTTTTCAGCTCAAAAAATCAGTTTAATGAAACAGTCAGTTTGTCCGATTACCTGGGCCAAAAGAAGGTCGTTTTATATTTCTACCCCAAAGACGACACCCCTGGCTGCACCATCGAAGCCAACCAGTTTACCCAGCTGGCCGATGAATTCGCCAAGGCCGATACCGTGGTGATCGGGGTCAGCAAGGATACTTGCGCCAGCCATGCCGCGTTCATCAGCAAATTCGGCCTGAAAGTGGATTTGCTGGCCGATGTCGGTGGCGAGCTTTGCGAGAGCTACGGCGTCTGGCAGGAACGGGAAAAGAACGGCGTAAAAAGCATGGCGATACTGCGCTCCACGTTCATTATCGACAAGCAGGGCGCATTGGCTGACGTGGCTTATGGCGTTACGCCTGAGGGTCATGCTCAGGACGTCTTGGAAAAAGTTAAAGGCTTGTAACTCGATGCCGAACTTTAATTTCATTGTGCATCACGCCAGCCTTGTTGTTGCCGATACCGCCGCTTCGCTGAAGTTTTACTGCGACATTCTCGGCATGCAGCAGACCGACCGGCCCGATCTGGGCTTTCCAGGCGCGTGGTTGCAGCTGGGTGCGCAACAGATTCATTTGCTGGAACTGGCCAACCCCGATCCGACAACCGGTCGCCCCGAACACGGCGGCCGTGACCGGCACATAGCTTTGAGCGTGCCGGAGTTAGCTCCGGTCAAAGCCGTGCTGGATCAAAACAACATTGCCTACACTTTGAGCAAATCCGGTCGGCAAGCGCTGTTTTGCCGCGACCCGGACGGCAATGCGCTGGAAATTCTCCAGCGGGCTTAAATTGCTTATGCTTTCTTGTTGTGGATTAAATTGTAGAGCTTGAAGCTTAGTATCAATGAAGCCAGCAGCAGCGTTATTGCGTTTGAAAATATAATCGCCTTGTCGCCAAGATGAATGCCGTAAAGAAGCCAACACAACACGCCCAAGGTGAAGGTGCTGTACATGCCCAGGGAAAGGGATTCGGTGTCCCTGGTTTTTATCGTCAAGATAGCTTGGGGGACGAATGAGGCGGTCGTCAGTGTCGCGGCTAGATAGCCGACTATGTCATGAGGGTTTAGGTCAAACGTTATCATTTTTCAGCAGCGGCTTTTTTTAGTTTTTTAAGGACGCTCTGCCCGACAGCGTTTACAAAATCCTCGGCATTTTCATATTCCTGCTCTTGGGCAAAATTGACTAACGCCATGACTAACTTTTTGGTTTCCGCTATTTCTGTGTGCGCTCGTCCGCAGCCTTCGCAATGAGTTCCTTCGTAGGTGCATTTATCAATACAGGGATTAAATTTCATGGTATTTCCTCTTAAGTGTGGCTTTTAATTTTTGCTGCGGGGGATTTTATCATAGCGGGAATGAACCGTTACTATCCTTGTCTACAGGGATGTAGGAGGTAGAGCAATACCAAAGCCAACAGATAATACCTCTTATCTCATTTATGATCCGCTGACACTCAACATAATGTTTCCAAAATTAATCTCACCCTCAACAATTTGAAAAACACCTTTGCCCCGCTCCTCGTTATTTTTCCAAATAGCATTTCCAATCTGGATTTCTACCCCGCAATGAACGGAGTCTTCCACAATAACCTGGACATTTTCGGGAAGCGTCATTTCCGATAAAAGATGCGTTCGTTCGGCGTGAAGCTGGGTGCAGTCGGTTTCGAGTTTTCCCCTCGTATGGAGAGCCTTGTTTAGCAGATCATTTTTATTTTTTTCGGGGTGCGCCAAAACAAAGGTGATAATCTTCTTGATATCTTCCAGTTCCTTTTCATTCGCATCAACCTTAAGGTTAAGTGCGTCAAGCTGCGCCTGAAGGTGGGGATTAAAGCCTGTCCTGATCTTGGTTATAGCGCCGGAATTCGAACCTATTACGGCTGCTTTGACCAGAGATGATGCACAGGTAATGCCGCCGATAATACGCCCTTTTTTGCCGCCGGATTTCCCGACCATTACCCGATTAAGCGCAGTCAAATGGTTATTCATGGAGAACTCTTCAATAACGATGTCCACGCCTGCTTCCATGTAGACATTTTCGGCAAAATGCGCACTGATTGAGCCTTGGCTGATAATTCTGGCGCTAAAAATGGGCACTCCGTTGGCATCGGCGCTATGTTCGCCGTGACCTTTCACTCCGCCTTTGATAACGATATTTCCACCCGCCTCAATTTCTGCGGCTTCGACGGTTCCACCCACGAATATATCTCCCGATGCATGAATTTTCATTCCTTCATTGACGTCGCCCTTAATATTAATGGTGCCTTCAAAATTCATGTTTCCGGTGGATAAATCCACCCTTGGCAGGTCGATGGTAGGTTCTACCATGACGCCATTAGGCACCAATTTTGGTTGGCCGCAAATTGCAGCCAGCAGCAGGCTGTTATGATCCGGGTCAAGCTCATCAGCCTGATCAAATTCCGTACCCTGTAGCCCCGAAGCAAACGGTATGTCCTGACCTGCTTGAGGCATTAATATTTGCCCGGTAATGCCCCGACCTTTTTTGCCTTCGGTGGGCGGAGTGCGGCACATCAGAGGATCGCCAGGCCGTACGACAATAAGCTGGCCAAGGTTGCGGTAGTCGGCGATGCCGTGCTCGTCTACCTGGGGTTTCCGAGCCCTTATTTCCGGAATCAGGCTTTGAAACCGCGCATCAAAACCCCGTACGGGAGGTAGGCCTTTGGCAATAATACGGTCTGTAGCATAGCCATCCTTTAGGGCGGCCTCGATTTCATTTTTCATGATGCCGCTGACGACCCCTTTTTCCTGCAAAGCCAGCTGGATTTGAAATAGCGTGACCGGGGCACCACCGAAGGGAGGGATTAAAGTAAGTCGGGCGGCCATTTTATCGTCGTCAATTTTGAGCGTACACACACCATCCCTGCGCTCGCCAATTTCCAGCTCAAAACCTTCATTTGGGGAGTTGTACTGTTTTATCAGATTTGACAGCGCATTATCATACATAAACAGGTCGGACAGGCCTTGCTGAGCCAGCAGCTCTTTGAGCTTTGCTTCATCCAACGAGGGCTTGTTTTCACAAGCTTCAAATGTAGCAAGCAGCTTGCCGTCATCGGCCAGTTTAAATGTCAGCACATCGGTGACTAGGGGTGACGCATCGTTCACTGCTTACTCCTTGGGGGTTTATTGCCGCTTATCAGCGATGAGAATATGAAAAAAACGGCCATGCTTTATCGATCTGATCGCTATTAATCACGGTAGGCGGAATTGGGAGCAATGTTTAAAATTAACAAGGTGGTCTAATCCTCCTAAGGGTAGCACATTATAAAAAAACCGCTCAACTGGCTTGCTTGTATCGGACAGTTGAGGCGATAGAATTTTGCGCGGTACCTTAAGGTGTGCGTTTGTTTTTACTGTGAACGGGTCTTGCTGCCATAAAAAAAGCCCCAAAGCACGGGAGGAAATGCTGGGGCTAAAAATCGCCTGCTTGGTTGGCTTGCGTTCCATGCTTGGTAATGTCCTATTGAGATTTCTTAAGATCCTTCTCCTGTTTTGGCGACAAGGCTATTGTCCCAGAAAATAACCATAAAAAAAGCCGGTTAAAGCTTAACTTAACGTACGCCTAAAATTACATTGACGAGGGGTTCGGCATTGTCTGGAGCCGCTTTGAGACTCATCAACCAGCTATATTTTCCAAACAGCTTATTTCTATGGTCTACAATGAATAACAAACACTGCAAAATCTTGCTTGCCATAGTAAAATGCCGCCAATTACTCATATAAATAATGCCAACATGGATCAACGTACTGCGGAAGTAGAGCGAAATACGCTTGAAACTCAAATCAAAATCAAAATCAATCTGGATGGATCGGGTAAAACCTCGTTTTCTACCGGCGTGCCTTTTCTTGAGCACATGCTCGATCAGATTGCCCGGCACGGTTTGATTGACATGGACATTGACGCGAAAGGCGATTTGGATATTGACGACCACCACACCGTAGAAGACATTGGTATTACCCTAGGTCAGGCATTCGCCAAAGCTACGGCTGACAAAAAAGGCATTTACCGTTACGGGCACGCCTATGTGCCTCTGGATGAAGCCTTATCGCGGGTCGTGATCGACTTTTCCGGTCGCCCAGGCTTGTTTTATCAGGTTGAATATCCGAAAGCGATGATCGGCAGTTTTGATGTTGATTTGTTTCGCGAGTTCTTCCAGGGCTTCGTTAATCATGCCGGGGTGACTTTGCATATCGACAGCTTGAAGGGTGCCAATGCCCATCATGTCGCCGAAACCATTTTTAAAGCCATGGGCCGAGCCATACGCATGGCGATTACCGCCGACCTGCGTATGGCGGGCATTATGCCATCAACCAAAGGCAGTCTTTAGTCCTACCTTGCACCTTTAATCTGTATTTTATATGTCCTCTGTTGCTGTAATCGATTACGGAATGGGTAATCTGCATTCAATCGTCAAGGCGTTGCAACATGCAGCGCCTGAAGTCGATGTGGCTTGTGTTGCCGATGCTGATGCAATTCTTCGCGCCGACCGGGTAGTGTTTCCCGGCGTTGGCGCAATACGGGATTGTATGCAGGCGCTTAATCAATCGGGCTTGTCTGCCGTTATTCAACAGGTTGCCGAAAGTAAGCCTTTGCTGGGAATCTGCCTAGGCATGCAGGCCTTATTGACCGATAGCGAAGAAAACGGCGGCACGCCATGCTTGGATGTTTTTGCCGGGCATGTCGTACATTTTCCTGAAGCATTAACAGACGGCGAGGGGAATTCACTGAAGATTCCGCACATGGGCTGGAATCAAGTTCATCAGCTCCACCCGCATCCGCTATGGAAAAACATTCCCCAAGACAGCCGCTTTTATTTTGTGCACAGTTATTACGCGCAGCCCGATAATGCGGCGGTAATGGCGGCGACCACGCAATACCCGGAGGCATTTACCTGTGCTTTGGCGCAAGACAATGTGTTTGCCGTACAATTCCACCCCGAAAAAAGCCAGGCAGTCGGTTTACAACTGCTAAAGAATTTTTTGCATTGGGATGGACACGTTTTGTAAGGGCGACCGGCTGGTCGTCCCCGCTCCTGATTACACGCCATTGAGGATTTTAGTGATATGTTATTAATACCAGCAATCGATTTAAAAGAAGGGAAGTGTGTTCGTTTGCGTCAGGGACGCATGGATGACAATACGGTTTTTTCCGATGACCCGGTAGCCGTAGCTGGCAAGTGGGTTGCCGCCGGTGCGAAAAGAATTCATCTGGTCGATCTGGATGGCGCGTTTGCCGGAAAACCAAGAAATGCCGACGTGATACATGCCATCGTCGAAGCCTACCCCAATGTGCCGGTGCAGATAGGCGGCGGTATTCGCGATGAGGAAACTATTCAGGCTTATCTGAATGCCGGGGTGGAATATGTGATTATCGGCACCAAGGCGGTTAATGAGCCGCACTTTGTCCGGGATATGGCGCTGGAATATCCGCGTCGCATTATCGTCGGCCTGGATGCAAAAGATGGCAAAGTCGCTATTGACGGCTGGTCGAAATTGTCCAAACATGATGTGATCGATATGGCGCAACATTTTGAGGAAGACGGCGTCGAGGCCATTATCTACACAGACATTTCCAGGGACGGCATGATGTCCGGCGTCAATGTCGAAGCCACCGCGAAATTGGCGCGCGCCATTCGCATTCCTGTTATCGCTTCCGGCGGCATTACCAATATGGACGACATCAGAGCTTTGGGTGCAGTTGCTCACGAAGGCATTATGGGCGCGATCACCGGCAGGGCTATTTACGAAGGCACGCTGGATTTTGAAGAAGCCGAAAAATTAGCGGAATCATTCGAGTAACCATGAGCTTAGCCAAACGCATTATCCCTTGCCTGGATGTCGACAATGGTCGCGTCGTTAAAGGCGTAAAATTTGTCGATATTCGCGATGCCGGAGACCCCGTAGAAATCGCCAGACGTTATGACCGCGAAGGCGCTGATGAAATCACCTTTTTGGACATTACCGCCACGCATGACAACCGGGACACCATTGTTCATGTCGTTGAGCAGGTCGCCAGCGAGGTTTTTATTCCGCTGACGGTCGGCGGCGGCATCAGGACATTGGACGATATTCGCCGCATGCTGAATGCGGGAGCCGATAAGGTCGGCATTAACAGCGCGGCGGTTTCAAATCCTGAGTTTGTTCGCGAAGCGGCGGAGCGTTTTGGCTCGCAATGCATAGTCGTCGCCATAGACGCAAAAAAAACTAGTTTGCCCGGCGAACCTAGTCGGTGGGAGATTTTCACCCACGGTGGTCGTAAGCCGACCGGCATTGATGCGATAGCTTGGGCAAAAAAAATGGTCGATTACGGCGCGGGGGAAATCCTGCTAACCAGCATGGACAGGGACGGCACCCGTGAAGGTTTCGATTTGCCGTTAACCCGAGCCATCAGCGAGGCGGTGACGGTGCCGGTAATTGCCTCCGGCGGTGTCGGCAATCTCGATCATCTGGCTGACGGCGTTCTCGAAGGCAAAGCCGATGCGGTGTTGGCCGCCAGTATTTTTCATTTCGCCGAATACACCATTGAACAAGCCAAACAACACATGGCCTCGCGCGGCATAGAGGTACGTTTGTGAGCGCATCCTGGCTGGATGAAATCAGCTGGACTGAAGACGGCTTGGTGCCGGTTATCGCGCAACAGGCAGCAACCGGAACAGTACTGATGTTCGCCTGGATGAACCGCGAGTCCTTGGCTTTAACGGTCGCTGAAGGTTATGCTGTTTACTGGTCGAGGTCGCGTAACAAGTTATGGCGCAAAGGCGAGGAATCCGGGAACCGGCAGAAAGTGATCGGTTTATTTTTGGATTGCGATGAAGACGTCATCCTGCTTAAAATTGAACAAGAAGGCGGCATTGCCTGCCATACTGGTCGCGAGAGCTGTTTTTATCGCAGCCTGATTGACGGGCAATGGCAAACCGTCCAGCCGGTCTTGAAAGATCCTGAATCTATCTATAAAAAATCATGAGCGACGTATTACAACAGCTGGCGGAAATTCTGGAACAGCGTAAACTGGAGTCTGCCGATAAATCCTATGTCGCCAGCCTGTATGCCAAAGGCTTGGACAGCATACTGAAAAAAATCGGCGAAGAAGCGACTGAAACCGTCATCGCCGCCAAAGATGGCGATAAAAAACAGATTATTTATGAAACTGCCGATTTGTGGTTTCATTGCATGGTGTTGCTGGCCGATCAGGGGCTGGGGCCGGATGATGTATTGCAGGAACTGCAGCGTCGTTTCGGCTTGTCCGGTCTGGAAGAGAAGGCGCAACGTAACAAGTAAAGGCTTTGCTTGGCAAAGCCTCTATTGGAGTTAAAAATGGGTCTTAGCGTTACTCACTTATTAGTCGTATTAGCCATTGTTGTTGTTGTGTTCGGCACCAAGCGCCTGCGCAATATCGGTGCCGATTTGGGCGGAGCCATCAAAGGCTTTCGTACCGCCATCAAAGAAGGCGAAGAAGACAAACCTGTCGCCGATAAGGGCGAAGCCATCGAAGGCGAAGTCACCTCCAAAACCGATAAAGATTAACACCGATGTTCGATGTAGGATTTTCGGAACTTCTGCTGATAGGTCTGGTTAGCTTATTGGTGATAGGCCCTGAAAGATTGCCCAAAGTGGCTAGACTTGCAGGGTTCTGGCTGGGCAAAACGCGCAGCATGGTGGCGTCCGTCAAGGAAGAAATCAAGCTGGAACTGCAAGCCGAAGAAATGCGCCAGATTTTTAAAGAGCAGTCAGACCTGCAAAATTTCCAACAAATACTCGACGAAACGACCGACGCGCTCAAATCCCCGCTAGCCCCGCCGCCTGACAGTGCCGAACCGCATGAACCCAACTAAATTCGACGGGGGCGGCGAGCAGCCGTTTATCAGTCACCTGATTGAATTGCGTAACCGATTATTGCGTGTTGTTTTGTGCGTCTTAGTCGTATTTTTGGCGCTGGCTTCCTACGCCAACGAAATCTACAGCCTGCTCGCCGGGCCTTTGATGCAACACATGCCAAAAAATAGCACGATGATTGCTATTGATGTGGCTTCCCCGTTTTTCACGCCGTTTAAACTGGCGCTGATCGTCTCGGTTTTTATATCCGTCCCCTTTATCCTTTACCAATTTTGGGCATTTGTGGCTCCCGGTTTGTACAGGCGTGAACGGCGTATGATCTTGCCGTTGCTGATAGCCAGCACCCTGCTGTTTTACATGGGCGTGGCTTTCGCCTACTTCGTGGTTTTCCCGCTGGTGTTTAGTTTTTTGACTGCCGCCGCACCTGAGGGCGTGGCAGTGATGACCGATATAGCCAAGTATCTCGATTTTGTCATGGCTCTGTTTTTTGCGTTCGGCGTTTGCTTTGAAGTGCCGATATTTACCATCGTATTGGTTTGGACTGGACTGATAACCCCCGAAGGGCTTGCCGATAAACGCCCTTATGTGATTGTCGGCGCGTTTATCGTAGGGGCCGTTTTAACCCCTCCCGATGCGATCTCGCAAACCTTATTGGCGGTGCCGATGTGGATGCTGTTCGAGCTGGGCTTGTTATGTTCCCGGCTTTTTGCGCCCAAGCCTGACAGCGATTACCAAGCGCCCGACGACGCAGAAATGGAAGCACGGCTGGACAAGATTGAACGGCAAGAAGATGAGTAATCCGCGTAAACCATAACCGCAAAGCGCCTATTTGGGCACCTTCGGCTTTTTTCCATGCTGCCTTTCCATTTACGCTTAAACACAATTACCAAACTTTAACCCATAAGACAGCCTAATGCCCAGAACCGAATCTTTTTGGAACGAATTGCATGCTTTTATCCAACAGCACAATCAATTCGGCCTGCTTCTTATTATTGCGCTAATTATTGCCGCTATCCTATGGCGTTGGCATCCGCAAGATCGTAAGCCTGTTACCGCTACTTTACTGTTTTTTATAACCGCACTTTGCGGCCTTATGCTCAGCGGCGCGCTAACTGCATTGGAAATTAAATCTTTCGCAAGAGGACTGCATGAAATCAGTTTTTTTGCTGCTGGCATGGCGGCTATCCGGCTGTTCGGCTTATTTCTGTTCCGCTTAATTTTGCCGCTATGTCGCATCAGCCTACTGCGTATCCTTGAAGACCTAGCCGAATTCGCCGGATACGGTGCCTGGTTGATGATGTATCTACACAAAGCAGGGCTCGATTTATCCAGCATTCTCACAACCTCGGCGGTAATGACGGCGGTGCTGGCTTTTGCCATGCAAGACACTTTAGGTAATATTCTGGGCGGATTAACCCTCCAATTGGATAGCTCGACCAAGATTGGCGACTGGATTAAGGTAGATGATGTCAATGGACGCGTCACCGATATTCGTTGGCGATACACGGCGATAGAAACGCGTAACTGGGAGACGGTTATTATCCCGAACAGTTTGTTAATGAAAGGCAAGTTTTCCGTTCTCGGACGCCGTAGCGACCAGCCGCAACAATGGCGACGCTGGATTTATTTTGATGTCGGCTACGAGCATTTTCCGGGATTGGTTATAGACATTGCACAAAACGCTGTCCACAATGGAAACATAGCCAATGTTGCCGACACCCCGGCGGCTAATTGCTTGCTGATGGATTTCAATCCTAGTGCATCACGTTATGCCTTGCGCTATTGGGTATGTGATATTGAGGCGGATGATGTCACCGATTCGGAAGTACGTAGCCGGATATATGCGGCGCTTCTGCGAGCTGGGATACACTTGCCTTATCCGCAATATCATATCCACTTGACCAATAAAGATGATCAATATGAACAGAACCAGCGGTTACGCAGGATCAAAGAACGGATGGAAGCTTTGCAGCAAGTCGAATTGTTCAACACCCTGCATGACAATGAGCTGGCCGAAATTGCCGAACGACTGGTCTACACGCCATTTGCGCAAGGCGACATCCTTATGCGTCAGGGTGAAATAGCTAATTGGCTTTTTATCATTATAAGTGGGGTAGCCGACGTATTCCTGGAATTACCGAATGGTGGGCGGCGACAAATTGATACTATTCATGGCGGATGTTTTTTGGGAGAGATGGGCTTGATGACCGGCGACCCTCGTAGCGCCACCGTCATTGCCTTATCCGGGGTTTTAGCTTACCGATTGGACAAAGATTCGTTTCAAAAAACCTTGGATAAGCGCCCCGAGCTTGCTGTGGAAATCAGCAAGCTATTGGCGAGCCGCCGTTTCGCCATCGATAATTTGCAACAGCAACTGGATAGCGAAGCCATTGCGCAGTTGATGGCGCAGCAACAAAACACATTCCTGGAACAGATTCGTAGTTTTTTTGGACTGAACAGCTAATCAGGGATTTATTCTCGCGGTCTCCCCTGCATTCTGCCGGGTACGCAGACGGTTTGGCCGTCTCGCAACCGGCGCTGCCCCGCCTTAAGCTTAAACCAAAGTAGCCAAATACGAGCACGGATTGCCGCTTTTTAATAAAGAAGGCCTAATTTTTTTGAAAATAAAATACCGGAAAAATACAACGTGATGATAAATAAAGAAATTGGCTAAGTGGCCTTTTTTATGCTTCAGAAAAATGCGTCTGGATAACTTTTAAAGGGTACAGGCCTCACTCGGCAAAATACAAAAAATAGGTTCGATTTCACGGTCACAAAAATGATTATCATAAAATAGTGTCATTGGACGTTTACCGCCGAAATAAGAACTTAATATTTTGCCTTTAAAAATTGGGATGTCAGCCGATAACTAAGTCAAGGATGTAGCAGTCAAAATAGACTGGCATTGATTAATAGTTTCAACATGAGGAATTCGTCATGAAAAACATAGTCTGGATATTCAATATCATTGTTCAGCTCACATTACTGATGGCGTTGCTGTTTAACCGTAAGATTTACATGCACATTGTCGATCTTGACGGCTAATTGCCAAGGTATGAAGCGTTTTTTCAATCTTTTTATAAGCGAATTTATACCAGCCCCTGAATTTTTTTCTGGGACTGGTATAAAAGCTCAACGCATTTTATTCTCAGCCTATTATCTCGGCTCGGTAGCGGTAAACTCGGATATTTGTAGACCAGTAGTCGGGCGCTAATCCGGCTTTCTGTTTTAAGTGCCGCAAAAACTGTTCCGGTTCCGGCAACGATTCCCATACTGACGGCAAAAAAGTGCCGCGCCGACGACCCTCTTCTAAAATCAAACCGTCAATACCGGGCTGCAATTGAGCTATTAAATCCTGCTCGGAACTGAAGGATACGGGCTCAGAGGGCGTGAGTATCGACAAATGTATGTCCAACTTGTCCAGTTCATGGGCTTCCAGCGGCGGAAAACGCGGATCTTTAAAGGCGGCTGAAAATGCATTTTCAGCAATATCCTCGGCCAGGGGCCTGGCTGCTTCCAGCATGCCGATGCAGCCGCGCAATTGATGGTTTATCTCCAAGGTCACAAAAGTAGCGCGCCGCTCGGTCAATTCTTCCGGGTAAGCGCCCAAATTAATTTTCAGGGGGCGGCCTGTTTGCAAGCCATGCTGTATTGAACTTTTCGCCAACTCCAGCAGGCGTTGCTGGTTTTCCTTATTCAATGACATAAGCGCCGTAGCCTACCACGCTGGCTTTATCCCCCGCGGTGTCGCCGGAGTTGCGCAAGTCGATGGTTTTGACTGACAACGATTTTTTTCGGGCCAGTTTTAGCAATCCGCTGACAGGTATTTTGCCACAGGCGGATTCGGAGGCCAGATGCTCATATTGCAGCTGCTCTATCATACGGCTGGTCGATTTATCCATTTGTTGGGCGGTGGCATAATCATGGTAATGGCTCAGGTCGGAGCTGATTACAATCAGCGTTTCCTCGCTACCCCACAGCGCCTCGAGCACTTGACTGACTTGTTCCGGCGAGGCGTCCCCGGCAACGATGGGTACGATTTCGAAGTTATCCAACACTTCCTGCAAAAAAGGCAGATGCACTTCCAGGCTATGTTCAAAGGTGTGCGCCTGCTCGATGTATTCGACAAAAGGCAGCTCGACGATGGCTTGTACGGCCGCCTGGTCGACAGGGACGTTACCTAAAGGCGTGGTGAAAGTTTCTGCCCTGCTTACAGCCAGACCTCTAAAAGCTACGCGATGAGAGGGGCCGATAAGCACCACACGGGTTATCCTGTCATGGGCTTTTATTAACCGGGCATAAACACTTGCGGCAATCGGGCCGGAATAAATATAGCCTGCATGAGGTGCGATAATAGCTTTAGGAACTTTTTCATCAGTAGCGGCGGCATCGCTTAAAAGCTGATCCACCATCAGATGGAGTTGCTCTGGATTGGCAGGATAAAAAGAGCCTGCTACGGCGGGCTGTCTGTTCATTTATGTGTCCTGTTCTTAAATCCGTACCACTGCATGGATCAGTTGCTGGGAAAATATTTGGGCGGTTCCGATCCTTCAGTTCGCAAGATAGTAACATTGAATTGTTAGCGAGTGATTAAGCCATTCATTAGTTAAAAGAACTTTGTGGCGCAAACCTCCGCCTTTTAACGGCAAGGAATGATAGAGTCAAAGTCAGCTGGCAGCTATACGTATCATTACTTAAACCTAAGAAAATCGTTTATTTTATCCTGTCGATCAGTCATGCTGAACATCAAAAGTACTTTGTTATTTAGCAGGTCAGGAGAACAATAATGACTGAATTTATTTCCAAAGACACCGTAAGAACCCGTTACTGGCATGTTCTGGACGATGGTCGCGTGCAATGCGATCTTTGTCCCCGGTTTTGCAAAATGCACAAAGACCAGCGCGGCCTGTGCTTCGTCAGGCAGAATCTGGACGACCAGATTGTGATGACCAGTTACGGTCGCTCCAGCGGCTTTGCGATTGATCCTATCGAAAAGAAACCGCTGAACCATTTTTTACCCGGCACCTCGGTATTTTCTTTCGGCACCGCCGGTTGCAACTTAGCCTGTAATTTTTGTCAGAATTGGGACATCAGTAAATCGCGGGAAATGGACACCCTGATGAGCAAGGCATCGCCCGATCAGATTGCACGGGCGGCACGGGATCATGGCTGTCACAGTGTCGCTTATACCTATAACGACCCGGTAGTTTTTCATGAGTATGCAATTGATACTGCCAAGGCCTGCCGGAGTCTTGGTATAAAATCGGTTGCGGTATCCGCAGGCTATGTTTGCGCGGAACCCAGAGCCGAATTTTATCAATGGATGGATGCCGCCAATATTGATTTAAAAGCCTTTACCGAACATTTCTATCATAAAATTGCCGGAGGTCATCTGGAACCGGTATTGGAAACGCTGAAATACATCAAACATGAAACATCGGTCTGGTTGGAGCTGACCACTCTGGTTATCCCCGACGAGAACGACTCTGAAGCCGAGCTGGAAGCCATGACTCAATGGGTGGTCGAAAATCTGGGGCCGGATGTGCCGATGCATTTCACCGCGTTTCACCCGGACTGGAAGATGCGCGACAAGCCGCCCACGCCGCTTTCGTCTTTATTGCAGGCGCGGAAAATCGCCATCAAAAACGGCGTGCATTATGCCTATGTGGGCAACGTGCATGATAAAGCTGAAGAGAGCACTTATTGCCATAGTTGCAAAAAGTTACTGATAGGCCGGGATTGGTACGAATTGTCTGATTGGAATCTGGATGCGTCGGGAAAGTGCCGCTTTTGCGGCGAGCGTTGCGCGGGGGTATTTAATCCAAAGCCGGGGAACTGGGGTGCGAAGCGGCAAGCGGTGGTTATGGGATGATATTTGGCTGGGTAGGTCGGGTTAGCTTCAGCGCAACCCGACCTACAATGCTTAAAAACTATAGCTCATCGCCAATATACTTTTTATAAAAAGGCCAAGTTTTAACGTGCAGGTGTTTCCTGATCGGGGTTTTAATCACCGATACGCATAAAGCGATGGAAAACAGACACCAAACCGCAGAATATTCGTTGGGATCGGTGGTGGTAATATCGGAAATAAACGGGCCGATTAAATAATGGAAACCGACAAAACGCCACGAACCGTACATAAGCGGCAGATAAAAAGCCACCAGAATATAAGTCAGTGCATGCAAGCCCCAGTTAAAGCCGAACAGCCAAGCGACAGGATCTGACAACAGGCCGTTCAACGGCATTTGCCAAGCGATATGCCAGGAGCCGGAGGTGGAGCAAACGCTCGGCCCGCAAAAGCCTTCTATACCAATGTTGCAGGAACCAGCCCAGCCAAAAGGATACATTTTGATTAGCATGGAGATCGTACCGATCGCGCAAATGGTATAAACAGTCGTTCGGATTTTTATCTTGACGCTTTCCGGGATGAAGTACATCGCGACCATGTTGACAAAAAACGGTTGAAACGAGACATGCAAATAGCCCAGCAACGTGAGTATCTGATTGCTCGGATTGTCACACATATCGATATAGACGTAAGTGACAGCTTGTAATAATTCCATTAAGGCAAAATAAGTTAACGGAATCCAGAGTTCTTTCGACTCCCCTTGTTTAAGCGCAACATAAGCTGCGGTACTAAGACCTGCGACGGCTAAAACACCGGACGCTTCACCACTCCAACACATAAAACTGACCCTTTTATAATTATAAAATACCGTATCTCAACAGCCTCTTTACGAGCATATCAAGTTGAAATAACGGTAATGTTTTTTTGCTATGTTAATTATTGGGATGTTGCGTCCATTTATTGATCTTAAATCAGAATCAATAGGTAACATCGACAACGATAATTTCGTTTTTTAATAATCCGCTAGCTGGAAAACTACGGGATCGAAAACGAACGGGAATTAACCCGGCTATTGTATTACAAGTGGAGAAGAATTGAGAAAGGTAATCGGTTACCTTGTAAAGACTCATACGTCTCCTGTTGGAGTGGAGACGTATGATGATATGAATGGTTACGGTCTGCGGCCCATGCTGGTGAAGCCCAGCCATCCGGTCTTCTGGGCTTCAGCCCAGACTGAGTCCAGCAAAGTTCGGAAGACGCTATCAAGATGTATTGGGTTAATTTCCAGGTTCTTCAATATGTTGCTGTATAAGGTTTCTCCTCCCAGTGACAGGGCTTTGTGCAATTGAGAACGCACTTGTCCTTCCGGCTTTTCTTGCAAAGCTGCGGTGTAGGCTTGGTTGCTCAAAGCTAAGCTCAGATCAGAGTCATCGACTGCGTTATCGAAGGCCGCATCGAAGCAAACTGCCGCATCGGTTAGATAATCTGTCCGTAGATCAGTCTCTTCCCAAGCTTCCTTGGCGAGGATGAGTAGGTCACATCCTTTATCGTTCCAGTCCTCGAAACTATTTTTGGGTTCGGCTTCGGGTTCAGTTTTTCCGAACAGGTTCTCAGCGATATCGTTAAGCGCCCAATCTGTAGTGACGTTTACCGGAATAGGTGAGGATGATTTGACAGGGTTAGCTTGTGGTAACGGTTGTTCGGTTATTGTCGGTTCTGCGGCTGGTTCGACAGTATTTTCAGTTGCGGTGGGCAAGGGCTTAGCTTGCGTCTTGATTTGCGTATTGAATTGCTGTTCTTGTTGGGACAGGCGTTCACGAAAGATTTGTATTTGTTGTTCCAGATCAGCCGTTTTTTTGGTGAACCATTTTTCTGCACTAATACGAGCTTCCTCACGGGCGCGGCCGCGAACGGTGAAAAAGATGATTAATCCCAATAATGTGAGAATGGTTACGAGGAGCAAGCCAAATGCAGTCAGATAGAGGCCGATATCGCTGATTCGAGATTCCTGCGAACCTATAAATTTGCTCTGATCATCCAAACGCTTGTCCTGGCTGTCGAGCCGCATCTGAATAATCTGGATGTCTTTTTGAGAGTTGCTTACCGCAGCGTTAAGTTTGGTTTCGTTGAGTTGTGTGTAAGCGGAGAAAACTTGTTTACTAACAGCATTGGTATTTTTTATAACAGTTTTGGCGGCTATGGAAGGGGTGCTTATTGCCAGAAGGCTAAGCAGCAGAATTCGGCAAAAAGTGTTCATTGGATGTCCCTTAGGCTATTTGAGAGGAGCATTCCTGCGCAATTTACTATATCTATCATTGATGTTGAGCTCCTGTAGTATTATAAATTTGTTGATTTGAACGAATATATTTCAAGCAGTCACATTTGCGTAATTGTCTGTCGACCATGCATGGAACATTTAATTAAAGAGAAGTATATGATGATTTACAAAGCTTTTCCAGTTACTTTATAGGGACGCCCTTATAGCCGGAAGTTATGGGGTAGCGTCGGTCACGACCAAATGCCCTGCCCGTAATTCTTATCCCTGGCGGGGATTGTCTGCGCTTATATTCATTTTTGTCCACCAGAGTGATGGCTCTGGCGACATCCTCCGTTTTGAAACCGGCGGCAATGATTTGTTCAAATGTTTGATCCAGTTCCACGTAACGTTCAAGAATCGGGTCTAAAACGTCGTACGGAGGTAATGAATCCTGGTCAATTTGGTTCGGCGCTAACTCAGCCGATGGCGGACGAATAATAACTCGTTCCGGTATGACTTCGGACAAAGTGTTGCGATAACGCGCCAATTGATAAACCAGCATCTTGGGCACGTCCTTGATCGGCGCAAAACCGCCGGACATATCGCCGTATAAGGTCGCGTAACCCACGCTCATTTCACTCTTGTTGCCGGTGGTCAACAACAGTTTGCCTTGTTTGTTCGACAGAGCCATTAATACTACGCCCCGGCAACGCGCCTGGATGTTTTCCTCGGTGGCGTCTTTTGCACTGCCTGCCGACTGTATGGATGCAGGAGATAGGGTAACGCAGGGAGCAGTTGCCGAAAAAATGTCGGCCAACATGCCGGTGAAAGCATTGACGGCCGGTTCTATCGGAATGGTGTGGTGGTGTACGCCCAAAGCTTCCGCTTCCAATATTGCATCTTCGTTGCTCATGTCTTGGGTATAGCGTGACGGCAACAGTACGGCTTCGACTTTATCCGCACCAAGTGCATCAACGGCTAAAGCTAGAACCAGCGCTGAATCGATGCCGCCGGACAAACCCAAGATAGCTCCTTGAAAACCGTTTTTGCGTACATAATCTTTAATGCCCAACACCAGGGCTTGGTATTCGCTGGAGATTTCAGCATAAAGCGGGGCGCAGGTGGATTTTACCGGATGATTGCCGTCAAACTCGACCACGCTGATTTGCTCTTTAAACTCTGCCGCGCGAAACACAATGTCTCCGTCTGCATCAACGACAAAGGACGCGCCGTCGAAAATTAACTCATCCTGACCGCCGACCTGATTGACGTAAACCAACGGGATCTGCACGGCTTTAACCTGACTGCAAATAACGGCTTCGCGCTGATGGATCTTTCCCGAGTTGAACGGCGAGGCGTTAAGGGTCAGCAGCAGTTCCGCTCCCGCTTGTTTGTTGTCTTCGATAATGCCCTGCCGCCAAACATCCTCGCAAATGGTCAGTCCTATAAACGTGCCGTTGAACTCAAACACACACGGTTGGTTGCCTGCCGTAAAATACCGCTGCTCATCGAACACGCCATAATTAGGCAGCGCCCGTTTGCGGTAACAGGCCGTAATCGCGCCCTGATGCAACACAGCCGCGCTGTTGTAAAGCTTGTCGCCATCGCGTTCGGGAAAGCCGACAATCAGCGCAATACCGGCAACGCGGTCGGCCAGCTGATAAAGCGCGTTATTGGCCGCAGCAATAAAATCGGTGCGCAATAACAGGTCTTCTGCTGGGTATCCGGTAATGGCGAGTTCTGGGAAAACGACCATATCCGCGCCCAATTCATCGCGGGCATGAATGGCGGCTTTGACTATATTGTCAACATTGGCGGCGATGTCGCCGACCAGGAAATTGGTTTGTGCTAGGGCTATTTTTAGGGTCATTCGAGGAATTCTTTAGCTTGTTTTGGAAATTTACCAATTAACCACTTTAGCAACTCAACTTGATCCCCGCCTTTTGCCCGTCTAACTTGTATTAGCAATTTCTGGATGGAAGGGCGGTCAAGCGTTAGGTTTGAAGCGCCTTCATTACATACAGAACACAACGCCCGTAAATTTGTAGCGCTATCATCCCCACCTTGTGATTTGTCGATAATATGCCCTATATGCAAGCGTGTTTTTCT
The DNA here is from genome assembly GCA_025361585.1 of Methylobacter sp. Lineage (GTDB taxonomy): Bacteria > Pseudomonadota > Gammaproteobacteria > Methylococcales > Methylomonadaceae > Methylobacter_A. Next base: position 18,949 of record JANYKK010000212.1, read on the forward strand.
TGAGGGATCATACGGATGAGGTTCTCCGGCAACAGCTCCGCACATTTGACAAGTAAAGCCATTACGATCAAGAACGAAAGCTCGGGTTTCTTTAGAAATCGCTCGTTCAAATGCCGGTTGCGGTTTCGGGTTTTCTAAAATGTATTGTCCTGGCTTTAGATCGCTGCGATCATTGTGGGTGAGAATTTGATAACCTTCTTCGGTTCGTAGTTCACGAACACGCCGCGCCCATTCACTTTGATTGTTACAGATTTCCCGCAATTCTTCGGAATCCATTACGCGACCAATATTACTCAAAAAATGTTCACGTAATTTTGCTTTTGCCCCAATTGATTTTGCCATTATTAAATGCCCTTATCCTGCCATTGCAAATAGTTTTCTAACTGCCAAGCATTCATGGATTTGTGCCGCCACTGCATGGGCAACAGGAGGCGGAAAGGCATTGCCAACTTGGCGGTATGCAGGCGTTTTTTTGCCCAAAAACTTCCAGTCATCGGGAAAACCTTGAATGCGTGCGACCATTTCCACAGTTAAGCGTGGCATACCAACAAAATCTTTTTCAGGTACTTCATTAGCAATGGTATGACCATTAACTCCCAGTGCCGCCCACGCTTTCTTGGCGCGGGTTGGCCCCAAATCGGGGCCGCCGTGTTTCTTAGAGCCACCAACAATTGTTGGCGCAATATCGTCAGCTTCTTTTGCCCATTTTCTTGCTCCGCGCCAGCCACCGGCGTTCATTTGATCGAGCAACAATTCCCCAACAGTGGGTGGGTTATGGCCGAGTGGGTTACACCAGTGAAAATTAGCGGCTAAATCTTTTTTAATGGCGACGATTACAACACGGGGGCGTAGCTGTGAAACGCCATAATCTGAAGCATTCAGTAAACGCCAATCGACGACATAGCCCATGCGTTGCAATTTGCGCTTCAAGGTAATGCGATAATCTTCAAACACGGCATCGAGAAAACCGCGCACATTTTCCAACATGACGGCATTAGGCCTGATTTCATCAACAAGGCGCAATGCTTCTGGAAACAAATCGCGGTCATCATCTTGGCCCAATTGTTTACCTGCCTTGGAAAACGGCGGACACGGTACTCCGCCTGCCAACAATTGAACCCCTTGATATTTTGTGCCGTCAAACGCTTTTACATCGCTTTCAATGACATTCCAGTTGGGACGGTTGTAGCGTAAGGTTTTGCAACAATGCTCATCAATTTCTACCAAGGCTTGTGTGTCGAACCCAGCACGCTCTAAGCCCAACGCTTGGCCGCCTGCGCCGGCACAGATTTCTATACATTCAAGATTAGGCATAATTTATACCTTGTAAGTTATCACGGCAATCAAGCAGTACAACCCAAAAGCCGGTGTTGGCGCTAATCATCTGCACCCCATAAGTATTTTTTGTAATCGACAGACAGCGTGCCGCCCCCTTCCATACAGCCAAGAATCCCACGCTTTTTCATGAGTTTCAAGATTTTAGAACCTTCTGTTTCATGAGGCGCGATAGTTTCATCAACGGCTTTCGCCAAAAACTCTGCGGCAATTTCTTTTAAAGGCTCGTTCAATCGTTGTTGTAATATCATTAGACGCTCAGTGCGGATTTTGTCTAGTTCAATTTCAATGTGCATGGTAGCTGTCCTGTCAGAATTAATTTACAAACACCCCTTCATAGCCACGCCAATATCGGTAGGCGAACTGACAACTTCAATCCCTGCCGCTCTCAGCGCCGCGACTTTGCCTTCAGCGGTACCTTTACCGCCGGTCACAATCGCTCCGGCATGGCCCATGCGCTTGCCGGGAGGCGCGGTTTGTCCTGCAATATACGCAACCACGGGCTTGGTGACCTGCGCTTTGATATATTCCGCGGCATCCTCTTCCTCGCCGCCGCCGATTTCGCCGACCATTACGATGCCTTTGGTTTGCTCGTCGGCCTGGAAGCGGCTCAGCACATCGACGAAATTCATGCCGTGTATCGGGTCGCCGCCGATGCCGACGCAGGTGCTTTGCCCCAAGCCTTGCGCGGTGGTTTGATGCACCGATTCATAAGTCAAGGTGCCGGAGCGCGATACAATGCCGATCGATCCCGGCAGATGAATATGGCCGGGCATGATGCCGATTTTGCATGCGCCGGGGGTGATGACGCCGGGGCAGTTGGGGCCGATTAACAAAGCGCCGGTACCTGCCATAGCCGCTTTAACGCGCAGCATTTGCAATATGGGTATGCCTTCGGTGATGCAGACGATCAGCTTAATCCCTGCATCGACCGCTTCTAGAATGGCGTCGGCGGCGAAAAAAGGCGGCACGTAAATGACGCTGGCAGTTGCGCCGGTATTATTTACGGCATCTTGCACGGTGTTGAACACCGGCAAACCCAAATGGGTTTCGCCGCCGCGTTCAGGGGTCACGCCGCCGACTAATCGGGTGCCGTAATCCAGTGCTTGTTGGGAATGAAAAGTGCCTTGCTTGCCGGTAAAGCCCTGGCAAATTACTTTGGTGTCTTTGTCGATTAAAATACTCATGCGGCCTCCGCCAGTGCTACGACTTGTTCTGCGGCGTGCGCCAAATCATCCGCCGCATAAAGATTCAATCCGGTGTTGCTTAACAAGGCTCGGCCCTGTTCGGCATTGGTGCCTTCCAGGCGTACCACTACCGGTATGGTAACGTGAACCTGCTCGACGGCGGCCAAGATGCCCGCCGCGATAATGTCGCACTGGACGATGCCGCCGAAAATATTCACCAATACGGCCTTAACGCTGTGATCAGACAGGATCAGTTTGAACGCCTCGCAGACTTTTTCAACGCTGGTGCCGCCGCCGACATCGAGAAAATTGGCCGGTTGTCCGCCTTTGAGTTTGACCAGATCCATCGTCGCCATCGCAAGCCCCGCGCCGTTGACCATGCAGCCTATATTGCCGTCCAAGGTGATGTAATTGAGCCCGAACTGCTGGGCCTTGTTTTCCTTTTCGTCTTCCTGATCGGCGTCTTTCATCGCCCTTATGTCGGGATGCGCTTCGACCGCGTTATCGTCGAAATTGATCTTGGCATCCAGCGCCATCAGCTCGCCGCTGTCGGTTTCAATCAACGGATTGATTTCAATCTGGCTGGCGTCCTTGGCTAAAAACAGGTCGTACAATCCCTGCATGATTTTCCCCAGTGCTTTGATCTGGGCGCCTTTAAGTCCTAGTGCGTAGGCGACCTTTCTACATTGGTAGCCTTGCAATCCAGCAGCCGGATGCACCGGCACCGAGATAATCTTTTCAGGCGTTTCGTGAGCGACGGTTTCTATATCCATGCCGCCTGCTGCCGAAGCGATGAAAATAATGCGTTCGCTGCCCCGGTCGACCAGTATGCTCAAATAGAGTTCCCGCTTAATCGGGTAAGTCTTTTCGATCAACAGCGAGTTAATCGGCAAACCTTCCGCGCCGGTTTGCTTGGTCACCAGCCGCTGACCAAGCATTTCCCGGCTAAGCAAGGCCACTTCAGCCGGAGTTTTAGCCAGCTTGACGCCGCCGACCTTACCCCTGCCACCGGCATGAACCTGGGCTTTAACTACCCAACCGTCGCCGCCCAGTTCCTTGGCGACTTGCTCGGCGCTTTCCGGCGTTGTCGCCTGCTTGCCATCAGGCACCGGTATCGCGTAATGCAAAAACAGCTGTTTAGCCTGATACTCATGAATATTCATTTATGACTCCTTGATTGGCGCGGGTATTTTTAATACTACAGATGACAACTTAATGCTACGATTAATAAATGTTGCTGAGCATTTTAACGAAGTCCCTGCAAAACGCCATTTTAAAAACAAAACATGCCGCCAAATACCAACGAAACCATCTTTCCTTGCCCTTTTTCCAAAGGTTACGGCATTCCGGCTCGACAAGCTTGGTTATTGCTAAAAGTTTTTTTAGTCTACCGACTCATCCTTGCCGGGCTGTTTGTCACGCTGTTTTACAGTTACACGGATTCCTCATTGCTCGGCACTTACGATAGCCAACTATTTGTCTACAGCAGCCAAAGCTATTTGCTGCTATCAATCCTATCCGGCATCTGCATCGCTTGGCGACTCACAAGCTACACTACGCAAGCGCAACTGCTCATTTTTACAGATATATTCATACTCACCTTGATCATGCACGCCTCAGGCGGCATTAACAGCGGCATGGGCGCTTTGCTAGCGGTATCCATCGCCGCTGGCGGATTATTAATCGGCGGTCGCTGTGCGATGCTTTTTGCCGCGCTGGCCAGTTTGGCAGTGTTGACCGAACAAGTTGTTGCCGATTATTCGCACAGTTTTGATTCGACCTCTTATGCCAATGCCGGAATGCTGGGCGCTGCATTCTTCACCATTGCCTTACTGTCATATATCCTCGCACAACGTAGCGAACAAATATTCAAGCTTGCCGACCAACAGCAACAAACTATCACTAAGCTGGAAGATCTCAACACGTACATTATCCAGCATCTACAATCAGGCATCATTATTATCAACAAACAGCAAGCCATTCAGATGGCCAATGAGTCAGCATTGCGGCTGGCAAATTTACCGGTACTGCCGGTCAAACTAGGCGATATTTCGAGCTATTTAGCTCAAGCTTTTCAAGTTTGGTTAGCTGATCCAGAACAGAATCTGGTGCTGCTGCAACTGCCGAATCAGTCGGAAATTCATTGTCGGTTTATGCCCTTGCCGACCGGGCATGAGTTTTTCTATATGATTATCCTTGAGGATATTGCCCTTTATAACCAGCAGGTGCAGCAAAGCAAGCTGGCATCGCTGGGACGACTTACTGCCAGCATTGCCCACGAAATCCGCAACCCGTTAGGCGCTATCAGCCATGCAGGGCAATTACTTTCGGAAAACCCGCTGCTATCTGTCCAGGATCGGCGGCTGACAGAAATCATCCAGACCCACTCAGTCCGCGTTAGCCATATCATTGAAGATATTTTGCAGCTTTCCAGAAGAACCGATTCAAGACGGGAAAAAATTCATCTAAAGCCCTGGCTGGACAATTACCTGAAAAACTTCACGCTTGAGCATGTCGTTGATATTGGCGCATTCAAGTTTTCGTATCCGAAAGAACCCTTATGTGCCTTTATAGATCCAGGGCATTTAAGGCAGATTATGGACAACCTGTGTCGGAATGCCCTCAAATACGGTCAGCCGGAGGCCGGGCAAATAATTCTACGTATTTTTGACACGCAGCAGGGGCCCAGCATAGAAATCGTTGATAACGGTCCGGGCATCAGCCGCGAACACCAGAGTCAGCTGTTTGAACCCTTTTTTACCACCTCTTCCAGCGGCACAGGACTGGGGCTTTATATCTCAAAAGAATTAGCCGAATTAAATCAGGCAAAATTGAGTTATTATTTAACCGATGACAATCAAAGCTGTTTTCGGCTCTGTTTGTTGAATGCGGAACACACGATAATTGATATATGAATAAACCACTGGCATTGATTGTAGACGATGAGCCCGACATTCGGGAGCTGTTGGAAATCACTCTTAACCGGATGAATATTCAGACTCGCTGCGCTGAAAATGTTGCCGAAGCCAAGGCATTATTGCAGCAAAATTCCTTCGATCTTTGCCTGACCGATATGAAATTGCCTGACGGCAACGGCCTGGATCTGGTCGGCTTTATACAAACGCTGCCCGTTCCGCTGCCGGTTGCCGTTATTACCGCACACGGCAATATGGAGTCGGCCATTCTGGCGATGAAAAAGGGCGCGTTCGATTTTGTGTCTAAACCGGTTGATCTGCCCGCGCTTAGGCTGCTCGTTAACAATGCCTTAAAACTTTCCGATGCAACAAGGCCTGCTAAAGAAAGACGAACCCGCCACGCGCTGCTGGGAGAGTCGTCAATCATGCAGGAGATTAGGGCGAAAATAGACAAACTCGCCCGCAGCCAAGCGCCAGTTTATATCAGCGGCGAATCAGGCTCAGGCAAGGAGCTGGTTGCAAGACTGATTCATCAGCAAAGCTCCCGCAGCGACCATGAGTTCGTCGCGATTAACTGCGGTGCCATCCCGCATGAGCTGATGGAAAGCGAGTTTTTCGGACATAAAAAAGGCAGCTTTACCGGCGCGCTCAGCGACAAAAAAGGTTTGTTTCAGGCAGCAGAAGGCGGCACTTTATTTCTTGATGAAGTCGCCGATTTGCCGTTGTCCCTGCAAGTCAAATTGCTGCGAGCTATCCAGGAAAAGAGAATTCGCCCGGTCGGCGACCAGCAGGAAATCCCGGTCGATATTCGCTTGCTCAGCGCCACCCATCGCAACCTTAACGATATGGTTCGGGACGGCAGTTTCAGGCAGGATTTGTATTACCGTATCAACGTCATCGATCTTCATGTTCCGCCCTTGCGCGATCGGCCAGATGATATACCTGTCTTGGTCGATCATATCTTAGCCAAACTGACCGGCGCCAACAAACAGGACAGGCCGGGATTGTCGGCATCGGCATTAGCGGCATTGCAGCATTACTCTTTCCCGGGCAATGTACGTGAACTTGAAAATATCCTGGAACGGGCTCTGGCGATGTATGACGGCAACAGCATTGAGATCGATGATTTAAATCTGCCGACAGATCAGCACCATGTTGCAAAATCGCAGGATTTTGACCCTGCTTTAGGATCGCTGGAAGATCATCTGGGGAAAATAGAAAAGAAGGCTATCAGTCTTGCGCTGGAAGAAAACAAATGGGACAAAACGGCCGCCGCCAAACAGCTGGGGCTATCATACAGGTCGCTACGCTACCGCTTGCAAAAACTGGGTATGGGCGATTAGGCGAAAGGCATTTGTAACGCAATAAAAAAGGGGAGGCCTGCCGACCTCCCCTTTAGTAATACATCTTACGTGTACTTAAGCCTTGTATTTAGCCATGCTTTCAAGCTGTACTAAAGCTCTTTTTATTTTTGCTTCAGCCGCAGCATTCAGCTCACTAGCTGCATAGACCTTATCCAACAAACCTTCTGCAACCAATGCGTCTTTTATCCAGCGCTTGGTGAATCGATAATTGCTGTACGCCGTAGTAACTTCACCTGTTTTTGGATCTTTTAACCCGGCGCTTGGTGCGGAGACAACAGGGGCTTTTGCAGCAGGAGCTTTCTTAGCGGCTGCCGGTTTGGCTGCGGTTGCTGCGGGTTTAGCCGCTACCTTTGGTGCAACTGCTGCCTTAGGTGCAGCCGCTGCTTTCGGAGCAGCTGCTTTGGCTACCACAGGTTTGGCCGGTGCCGCTTTAGTTGCCGCCACTTTAGGCGCAGCAGTTTTAGCTGCGGCAGGCTTAACTGCGGCCGGTTTTGCTTTTGCAACAGCTGCCTGGGGTTTTGCTTGTTTCACGGCTGCTGCCTTTGCTTCAGGCTTTGCCGCTGGCGCTTTGGATTTAGCAGTTGCTTTTTGTTCGTCTATGATTGCATAAACAACATAGGCAACAAAAATAGTAGTTAATATAAACAACCCTTCAGTCATAATGGCTCTCCACCTTTTTAAGTTAATTTTTCTGCATTTAATTAAGCGGCGCCGGCAGCGGACAAATCACAGGAGCGGGGCTTGTGCCTGCCCTTTCTCACCAGTTCCATCAAGCAACCAAAAAATTGTCACTCCACCTACATCCATGCAGGTAAACCGTATCGCTAGTGCTGGAATATACCAGAAGCCGGTGTGCAGGCAAAATTCTAATTCGAAAAATCGCAAACCTACCGGATACTTAGCGCTAAACCCCGGCCATTACCAGCATGTCTGTCTTTTTGCAAGCTTAGGCAAATCATCACGCAAGCCCATGGCATAGTCATTAAAACAAGCCTTGATCATTGCCGAGTTATTAATAAAATTCATACCCGCCGAGCGCAAGCTGACCAATGGCTGAGCCGACAGGCCATAGGTCTTGTTAAGAACGTCCATAC
>JANYKK010000224.1 GCA_025361585.1 Methylobacter sp.
CTGGGGCTGGCGTCGATAAAATCCAGTAAATTTTGAACCTGCTGCCTCGCGCTCATGATCTTTCCTTCAAGTCCAATGCGGCGGAATTAATGCAGTAGCGCAAACCTGTCGGTTGCGGGCCGTCTTCGAAGACATGGCCCAAATGCGCATCACAGGATTTGCAGGTCACTTCAACCCGGCGCATGCCGTGACTGACATCGGCATGCTCGGCCACGCTGTCCTCGGACAACACATCCCAGAAACTCGGCCAACCGGAGCCCGAATCATATTTGGTCGAAGAATCGAACAGCGGATTGCCGCAGCATATGCAGTGATAAATGCCGTCCTTTTTGCAATCGGCGTATTTGCCGGTAAACGGCGGCTCGGTGGCCTTCAGGCGGCAGATATTAAACTGCTCGGGCGTTAACTTGTCTTGCCACTGCTCATTGTTGTCACGCTCTTTATCTGTCATATTTTTACACCTAAAACAAACCTTTATAATACCGAATATTGTACGCGTTCAAGACCGCATAGCCAAAAGACCGGCTCTCTGAAAAAACATCGATTAGTTATGAATTTTGCCTATGATACAATGCAATAGTTAAAAATTTTAAATACGTGATCAACCATGACTGAACAAATGACTAGCGGAATCGAATTAATGTTTGCCGGGATGGGCATCGTGTTCCTATTTTTGACCATGCTGGTCGTCGCTATCAACATCATGTCAGCCTTGGTGCAGCGCTTTTTTCCGGAAGTTCCGATGTCAAAATCAGTCCCCGGCATTACCACCGACATCGACAAAAGCGTGGTTGCGGCGATAACGGCCGCCGTGCACCAGTATCGCAAGAAACATAATTAAAAATTTACTCAGGTTTCAGGAGAAACAACAAGCATGTCCACTGTTAAAAAGCAGCCCTTAGGTATCACCGAAGTCGTTCTGCGTGATGCCCATCAATCCATTTTGGCAACCCGGTTGCGCATTGAAGACATGCTGCCGGTTTGCGAAAAGCTCGACAAGATCGGTTACTGGTCTATCGAGTCCTGGGGCGGCGCGACCTTTGATGCCTGTATCCGTTATCTGGGCGAAGACCCCTGGGAAAGACTGCGCCTGTTGAAAGCTGCGATGCCCAACACGCCGCAGCAAATGCTGTTTCGCGGCCAGAATATCTTAGGCTACCGGCATTATGCCGATGACGTGGTGGACAAATTCGTCGAGCGTTGCGTGATCAACGGTATCGATGTGTTCCGCATTTTCGATGCAATGAATGACATGCGCAATATCGAGCACGCCATCAAAGCCGTGCTGCGCACCGACGCCCATGCGCAAGGCACCATCTCCTTTACTACCAGCCCCGTGCACACCATGGACTTATGGGTAGCTCTGGGCAAACAGATTGAAGATATGGGCGCGCATTCGATTTGCATCAAAGACATGGCCGGATTGCTGAAACCTTACGACGCGTTTGAACTGGTCAGCCGCCTGAAAGCCAGCACCGATATACCCATCCATCTGCATTGCCATGCGACCACCGGCCTGAGTGTCGGCACGCTGATCAAGGCTGCCGAAGCGGGCGTGGACAACGTCGATACCGCCATTTCGTCGATGAGCATGACGTACGGCCACAGCGCCACCGAAACCATCGTCTCCAGCCTGGAAGGCACCGGCCGCGCTACCGGCCTGGATCTGGTCGAACTGGAGCATATCGCCACCTATTTCAGGGACATACGCAAGAAATATGCGCAATACGAAGGCAGCTTGAAAGGCGTCGACAGCCGCATCCTGATCTCCCAGGTTCCAGGCGGCATGCTGACCAATATGGAAAGCCAATTGAAAGAGCAAGGCGCCTCCGACAAATTCGATGAAGTACTGCTGGAAATTCCCCGCGTCCGCGAAGATTTGGGCTTCATCCCATTGGTCACGCCAACTTCACAAATCGTTGGCACCCAGGCCGTGATTAACGTGATGAACGGCGAACGCTACAAGAACATCACCAAGGAAACCGCCGGGGTTTTAAAAGGCGAATACGGCGCAACGCCTGCGCCGGTTAATAAAGCCCTGCAAGAAAAAGTGCTGAACGGCGCACAAGCGATTACCTGTCGCCCGGCCGATCTGATCGCACCGGAAATGGACAAGCTGATTGCCGAAGTACGCGAAAAAGCCCAGGCCGAAGGCGTAACTCTTGCTGACAACATCGAAGAAGATGCATTGATCAACGGTTTGTTTGCCCAAGTCGGCTGGAAGTTTCTGGCTAATCGGGGCAATCCTGCCGCCTTTGAAGCTGCGCCGGATGCAGAAGGCTCCGCCAATGCATCCCAACCAAACTCAACCGATGCAACCCATTCAAGCACCCGGTCGCAGTCGGAAACCTATACCGTCAATGTCGATGGCCGAAATTTCAGCGTCATCGTCGGGGCCAACAACGCAGCATTAGACATTCTGCCTGCCGCCAATGCAAGCCCTGCCGCATTAATAGCCAGCAGCGGTGCCGTGGTTGAATCTCCGATGGCAGGTAATATTTTAAAGATTCTGGTCGATGTCGGCAGCATCGTTGCCGAAGGCGATGTCGTGGTGATCATGGAAGCGATGAAAATGGAGACCGAAGTGCGTTCCAAAACAGCCGGTATCGTCAGCACTGTTTATGTCAAAGAAGGCAGCGCTATTGCCGGTGGCGATGTGTTGATTTCTTTATAAAGGACACACGAAGAACCGTAGGGGCGACCGGTTGGTCGCCCTTGTTCAGATTTACGAAGGACATAGGCGACCAAC
>JANYKK010000230.1 GCA_025361585.1 Methylobacter sp.
GGTACCCTGGCTGCATTCGTGCTAGTGTGCTTAGGCGTATTGGTGCTGCGCATCACCAAGCCGGACATGAAACGCCCATTCCGCTCACCATTCAGCCCGCTGTTTCCGGTGCTGGGCATGCTGTCGTGTACCGCGTTGATGGCGTTTTTGCCCTCGCTAACATGGCTGCGCTTTGTCGTCTGGCTGGTAATTGGGTTGATTGTTTATTTTTCTTATTCGATACAGCATAGTAAGTTAGCGAAAGACAAACAGTAGGGTACGCTATGCGTACCATTGAATGCCTAAAGTTGCGCATAGCGTACCCTACAAGGCTTAATACCAAATAGGGAAAATCCATGGCCAAAGTTCATGTAACAGCAAAACGTGACTTCCTTGAATCTATAACGACCGCACGACCATTAGCTGCATTAGCTGAGCTTGTATGGAATGGGTTTGATTCTGGCACTGACTCAGTTCAGGTTTTTCTTGAGTTAAATGATTTGAATGGTATACAGGCAATTCGTATCCGTGATCACGGTGATGGGATTAATTATTTGAAAGTTGAAGAACTGTTCGGTAGTCTCGGAGAATCATGGAAAAAAATCGAGGCCGTGAAAACGGACGTGCTCTCCATGGTAAGAATGGTAAGGGTCGGTTTAAAGCATTTGCACTTGGCGAACGCGTGGAATGGAACACAATTTACCAAAAGGATGATAAACAGTTTTCATACCGCATAACCGGTAGCGCCCAAACATTGGATGATTTTGAAACTTCCGATCCTATCGAGATCGAGTCACACAATTCATCAAATGGAACTGAGGTAATAATTAATAATCTTAAGCATTCTTTTAGCTCACTGATTAATGACTCTGTATATTTGGAATTAGCGAAAATATTTGCTGCCTATCTTACTGAATATCCAGGCCTTAGATTTGAATATAATGGCATTAAAGTTGATCCAAAAAGTGCGCAGATTCACACTGATGAATATCGTTTGGGTGATATAGAAATTAGCAACGGACGCAAGGTTGATGTATCCGTCGCTATAATCGAATGGAATATCGCAACTGAACGAGCCATCCTTCTTTGTGACTCTAAAGGAATCTCATTACATGAACTACAAATTGGAAAAATACGTGCTCCGGGCTTCAACTTTACCGCATATATCAAATCAGATTACTTCCTTGAACTAGACAAATGTAACCAGCTAGGCTTGGCTGAACTAGATCCTGACGTACTCGCCATTGTCAAAGTAGTTAAAAATAAAGTTAAAGAACATTTTCGACGCCGTATTCTTGAAAATCAAAGTGAAATTGTCGAACAATGGAAAAAAGAACACATTTACCCTTACGAAGACAAGCTAAATCTTGATCCTGTCGAGCTTGTAGAGCGCCAAGTGTTTGATATATTGGCGGTCAATGTCCAAAGTTATTTACCATCATTTGAATCTACAGACATCAAATCCAGGAAATTTACTTTCCGACTCCTCGCCCAAGCAATTCGCGATAATCCCGAATCAGTACAAAAAATTATCGGTGAAGTACTTGGACTAAAAAAGGAGGAGCAGGATGATCTTGCAGAACTTCTCGAAAAAACACAGCTTTCTTCGATCATTAGCTCGGCTAAAATTGTTGCTAATCGTCTCGACTTCCTTATTGGCCTAGAAAATCTACTTTTCGATAAGGAAAGTAAAAAAACGCTTCTTGAACGAGATCAATTGCATAAGATACTGGAAAACGAGGCTTGGCTTTTCCATGAAGAATTTTGCCTTTCTGGTAGTGAGCAGCGGCTCGAAGAGGTTTTGAAAACTCATCTCGATAAACTTGGAAAACGCGAAGATAGCACTACACCAGTCGAAGTGGGTGAAGGTAGAACAGGTCGGGTTGACATCATGCTTCATAAGGCGATTCAACCTCGTACAGGCGAATATGAGTACTTAATAGTCGAACTTAAACGTCCCTCACAGAAAATCAATGCTGAAGTTCTCCAACAAATTGAAAGTTACGCAATGGCTGTTGCTAACGATCAACGTTTCCGTGGTGTCCCCGCTAGGTGGACTTTCATGGCTATATCTAACGAACTGGATGATTTTGCTAAACGAAAGTCGAATCAGCGAAACTGTCCTAATGGGCAAGTTTACGATGATTCAGAGTTGAATATCACTGTTTGGGCTAAGCCATGGGCTGACATAATCAACAATGCCCGCGCTCGTTTACTATTCATAAATCAACAGCTTGCTTATGAAGCGGATCGGGATAGCGCCAAAGAATATCTGAAAAAGACTTACTCAAAGTTTATTCCATTGGGTTAGGCACTAGCCGTAACCCAACACAATCGCGCAAAATGTTGGGTTACGTTACCGCTAACCCAACCTACGAACTAAAATGGATTTTCACCAAATCGCGGTCAAAAAAAACCCAAGCGTTTCGGCTTGGGTTTTCGGTTTAAGAGCTTGGCAATTCCCTACTTTCGCATGGCAAACTGCCACACTATCATCGGCGCTAAACGGTTTCACTTCCGAGTTCGGGATGGGATCGGGTGGTTCACATTCGCTATGGTCACCAAGCAAACTGGTGTAGTCAGACTGCGGCTTTCGCTGCAATCGACTGTCTTCACTCAGCACGTTAATGCCGAG
>JANYKK010000274.1 GCA_025361585.1 Methylobacter sp.
GGCGTTTAGATGGCCGAGGATTTGCGTGCCGTTGGTATCGGCAATGCGGTTGACGGCTATCGCGGACGTGTTGGGCTGAACGAAGTTGACGGTTTCAGGCTGCGCGATGTTGAAACTCTGCCAATTGGCCGACAGGTTCTGGCTGGCTTGGTTGATGGTGGTGGTAGGCCCTGACTGGCTGATGCTGCCGGAACCGGACACAATCTGCCCGCCGATGGGTTCGGTGTGTCCGACCGCCGCGGTCAACGACAAGGCCGCCGCAAACAGCTTGCGGCTGGAGCCTTTGCTGCGCCCCCGTGCGATTTCGGCGACCGGCACCCACAGTTTATAGATCGGGTTCCAGACCAGCCGGTAAATGCGATTCATCGATGCATGGCGTTTCATAGCTTACCTTTATAGGTTATTCCGCCGCCATGGTTTCACGGCGCAAGCGAGGTCATCCGGTCGCAAGTTCGCGGCCAACGAATTTTCAGCATTCATACTAAGGAATTTATCGGCCCCTGTCTGTCCCTAGAACTAGGGACAACATCGTGACGCTTTTTATGGTAATGGCGTCTTTCGTCAACTACTTACCGTTCGTCCTGAGCTTGTCGAAGGACTTATTTCTCGTTCCCACGCAGCGCGTGGGAACGAGAGCAAATCCGCTACCGGCGGGAGGAGGGACTGGTCTCTTAATTTAACGTCATTGGTTGCAAAACTCCGTCCGGCACAGATAGTGCTGCCTACTTCAATGCTTCCGCTTATGTCGCATAGGTTGATTTGACAAAATAAATCATGTGATCTAAATTGTCGGTATCGTATGATATTTAGGAGCGTTAAAAATGGTACTCGTTACCCCAGAGGAGATTGCCGCAGTGATGGCCCTTATGCCAATTCCACACACGTTTTCTGAGCTTGATGACCTGGTGTCTAAAGGACTCCCAAAAAGAGCGCTTAAGGCCAGCGTTGAACACATTTGCACGAGCAGCGAAGACCGAAAGCATCTTTTATATCGAATTATTCCTGAAGCCACCTATAAGCGTCGCCGGGATAAGTTGTCCGCAGAGGAGTCTGGACGAGCCGAGCGCTTGGCTAGAATCTTCGCTACTGCCCACTATGTATGGGACTCGGAAGATGATGCCCGAGCGTTCCTGAATACGTCGCATTCGATGCTACAGGGCAGGACGCCGCTTGATGTTTCCCTGTCGGAATTGGGCGCTAGGCGCGTCGAAGAACTGCTATGGAAACTCTATTATGGAATTGCAGCTTAAATGCAGATTTTTCGGATAGCGGATGAACGTCATCCACTATGGGACGGTACCGGCGCAGCCCTGATTGGCGGACGATGGAATAGTCCAGGTCGACCGGTTATTTACGGCTCCCTGAGCTATTCCTGTGCAATGCTTGAGATATTGGCTCACGCAAGCATTGGCCGCATACCCACAACACACTGCTTTGTGATTGCCGAAATCCCGGATGCCGTCACTATAGAGCGCCATAATGCAGCTTCACTTCCGGTCGAATGGGATGCTGAAAATAGTTCGGCGGCTAGGCTGTTTGGTGACCAGTGGCTCAAACAAGCCAGGAGTGCAATATTGGTCATCCCATCAGTGGTAGCAAGGCTGGAATGGAACGCATTGGTTAATCCTTTACACCCGGATTCAAGCAAATTGATTGTGTCACTGCCGGAAAAGGTTGCGTGGGATAAGCGGCTATTTGAGCGGAATTTCTTTGCCTCGTAATATGCCTCAGGTGCTGTGGCCATTGTAGAGGCTACCGGCCGGTCGCCTCTACGGTAGCCCGATGATATCAAATCCGAGTGATTTTTTTAGGTTTATCCTAAAAGCCGCAGTTGAATCCCGTTTACCCCCCATGCCCGCCAACTTAAGACACATCCATTTGTCCTCATTGCGTCACCGCCTTGGCAATACTGTTTTTCCTATTAAATAACGGTGCTGTAGGACGCGCCACGCGCGCCCTCGCTGACACTGCCGTTTTTGCTGGGACGAAGCGGCCTTCGGTGCATCTTGCGTGCGGGGGATTGCTATGCGGCTAGACCTTCCAGATTTTACGACTGCCATGGATGGCGGAAGTGCCGCAATCGGTAAGGAACCGATGCGGCCGACTGCCATGGATGGCGGTCGAGACTGCTCCCGGCAGTCCTCGGCATTTCCTCCATCCATGGAGGTCAGAAGTGCTGGAGCCGCCGGGAGCGGCTCCAGTAAAAACATGGAAGGTCTGCCTAAGGTTAGGCTCAATACCGTTAAGTTAAGCGTTGTAGGAGCGGGCCGCGCCCGCGATGATAGCGCCACAATCTGCAATCACTGTGCAAATATCGCGGGCGCGGCCCGCTCCTACAACGCTTAACTTAACGGTATTGAGCCTAACCTTAGGCAGACCTTCCATGTTTTTACTGGAGCCGCTCCCGGCGGCTCCAGCACTT
>JANYKK010000278.1 GCA_025361585.1 Methylobacter sp.
GGAATGCGCAGAAGCGGTTTTTAACATTGAAGGACGATCAATTTCAGAAATCTTTGGTTATCCTGATAATTTAAAGCTTAAATCTTCCATGACACTATTTGAGTATGTGGCTGCTCCAAGCTCCGTGTTCTCCCGTATCCTTGACAAGTATTTTAATGGCGAGCAAGATGCCTTGACGCTCCAAATATTAGAGCAATTTAAGGCGAAATGAGCCAGAGTGATCCTGAGACGGACTGCTACCCATAAAGAAATGCTGATTGAAAGCTAGGTAGGTTAGGCAACACATATCTTTATTGAACTTTGGGGTGATTGGAAAATGGTACGCAATGCGTACATGACTTAGAAAGCTGTAAGGTGGATTCGCCCTCAGGCAATCCACACAATGAGACAGGCTGTAATCAACGTTGTGCGATATTGGCGGTTTGCTACACGACCCGTTAGAGCACGAAGTGAAACCGCCCTACCTGACTTATCAATTTAACTTGGGATTTAATGTATGCAATCCAGCAGCCAATTAATGCATCATAACCAAACCACCCTTCCTGAACCGGTTCTGGAAGCCCTGAATCTGCGCGAAGGCGATGCGATTGTCTTTGAAATCGATCAGGCCGGAGTCCATCTGCGCAAAGCGCCGCTCATTGATACAGCCTTCTCAGAAGCGCTGCAAGGTACCTTGAGCGAATGGGATTCTGCTGCGGATAACGAAGCGTATGCTGATCTTTGAAACCTTTTCTGTTGTGGTAGTGCCTTTTCCATTCACGGATCAAAATACGATGAAAAGGCGACCTGCCGTGGTCTTATCCAATAACTCATTTAACGCTTCAGTGGGGCATTCCGTTTTGGCGATGATTACCAGTGCCAAAAATTCCAATTGGTTGCACGATGTAAATATTTCCGATTTGAATAGCACAGGGCTTTCTTCGGCGTCCATTGTCAGAATGAAATTATTTACCCTGGATAATCGCTTAATTATCAGAAAAGCTGGTATCTTGGCTCATAGCGATCAGCAAGCAGTTATCACTGCTTTCAATCAGCTGTTTGATGTAATGTAGGTGGTAGTGCACTTCATAGTAGCTTGTTGAACTTGATCGTTTTACTTAAAAATCGAAGGGGTTGTTATGAAACATCAATTTTATGTTGTACTGACTTTGATGCTGTTATCAGACGTTGCTTGGGGCGACGGATACTGGGTCTACTATGGCGCAGCCAACGGCAACCCTTCCAGCGCTACCCCACCACCGCCAACACCAACAACCCCTGCAAACACACCTCAGCTCTATGACAGTCAAGGCCATTATCTAGGGCTTCTCAGCAATAATCCATATCGGCCGAATGCTGTATCAAACAGCTATCGGTATTACGGAAACCCGTATTCCGCTCATTCGAACAGCATTCAGTATGGCATCGGAAATCCATACACCCCATACAGTTCGCCGAATCCGTATAACGCCAACGGCAACCCCTACTCTGCTGATTCGATCAGCACTCCGTATAATGACAGCCCGGATAACGCAAGGAATCTGTATGGAACCTACGGCAATCCTTACAATGCGACATCGCCCACAACTCCGTACCCACCCACTACAATCAATAATCCATACAATCCATACAACGTAGCCTATCCGTATACAAGCTACGCCACGCCTTACGGCCCAAATGCGATCCAAAGCCCGCCGTATGACCCCAGTAATCCGTACACCCCAAATCCGTACGCGCCTTACAATCCAAGTGCGGTCACAACTCCAATCCCGTCAAATACAGACCACACCCCGTATGATCCCTACGGCAGCCTTTACGATTCTAATTCATCCACTAACCCGTATTGAGATTTTCAAATACGAATTCATCCGCCCAGGGCGATTAAAATCGCCCCTACAAATGAATTTATAATTGCAGCCCCATACGATCAGCCTATGCCTTTGCCCGGCTGACTACATAAACGCCGATTAACACCAAAGCCGTCCCGGCCAATTGCGCCGGGGTCAAGGTTTCGCCTAATAATAAAAAGGCCAGCGCCAAGGTACCTATCGGCCCGATAGAACTGATAATGGATGCGGAACCTGCACCGATACGCCTGATCCCTGCATTCATAAAAAAAGCCGGAAGGACGGTAGAGAAAATCGCCATAAGCAACGCCAGCCAATAAACATGGGTCGGCAATTCCAACAGCTTAACGCCATGTTCAATCACAAAATGCAGGCCGGTAGCAAGACACGCGACCGTCATCGAATAGGCGGTAAAACGCGTGGAACCAATCCGCTTGACCATCATGCCGCTGCCCATCAAAAAGAAGGCAAACGCGATGGCGCTAGCCAAAACCAACGCCGAACCTAGCAACAGCCCTGACGACGCCACTGCCGCCATGCTGTCGACAAATACCAAAACCATCCCGGCATAGCTTAACGCCAACGCAACAGCTTGGTGCCGGTTAATGGCTTTGCGTTGCAGCGCCGCCGTAAACAAAACCACAAAGGTCGGATAGAGGAAAATTATTAAGCGCTCAAGGCCAGCCGAGATATATTGCAAACCCGCAAAATCAAGGAAGCTGGCAATGTAATAACCCAATAGGCCCAAGCCGAAAATCATCAGCCAGTCTTGTTTGTTTAAGCGTTGCACATCTT
>JANYKK010000208.1 GCA_025361585.1 Methylobacter sp.
CCGGTTCAGGCTGCATTGGTTGCGGAGCAGGCCGGTGCCGACGGTATTACCGCGCATTTGCGTGAAGACCGGCGGCATATTCAGGACAGGGACATCTATCTGTTAAAAGACATGCTGCATACCCGGCTGAATTTGGAAATGGCGGTAACCGATGAGATGGTCGGTATCGCTGAGAAAGTGCGGCCTTTTGCCTGCTGCTTAGTGCCGGAAAAACGGGAAGAATTGACCACCGAGGGCGGGCTGGATGTCGCGGGTAACTTGCATCGCTTGCAATGGGCTTGCGATAAATTGGCGTCCGCAGATATTGAAGTGTCGCTGTTTATCGATCCTGATGAAATACAGATTGATGCAGCGGTAAAAGTCGGTGCACCGGTCATCGAATTGCACACCGGGTGTTACGCCGAGGCAGGCAATCGGCTACAGCAAGCGGAAGAGCTGGCGCGCATCAGCAGGGCTGCTGGTTATGCGTACAGTGCCGGGCTGCAAGTTAACGCAGGGCATGGCTTGAATTTTTACAATGTTGAAGCGATATGCGCGCTGCCGCAAATCGTCGAGCTTAATATCGGCCATTCGATTATCGCTCAAGCGGTATTTTCTGGCCTAGCTCAGACAGTCAAGGATTTGAAGCGGATTATGCGCGATGCAAGATCCATGCAGGGCTGTTGATTCTGAAAGGGGCAGATATAGCCTCTAAAAATACTTTTTAGAGGCTATAGGATTTACATTGCAAAACCGTGCTTTTGCATCCGGTAAAGCAATGTGTCGCGGGAGATGCCCAGCAGTTTTGCAGATTTGCTGCGGTTGCCGTTAGTGCGGTTCAGGGCTTGATGTATTAAATCGGCCTCTAAGGTATCCAGCTTCAGGCCGGTTTCAGGCAGGGTGAAATCCGTTGCAGCTGGCGTAGCGCTGGTTTTTTGGCTGGTAAATTCAGAGGGAAGATTTTCCGGCTCGATGACTCTGCCTGCCAACAAAATGCTGAGCCGTTCGCATAAGTTACGTAACTCGCGGATATTGCCGGGCCATGCGTAGGCTTTCAGCGTTTTTAAAGCGGACTTGCTGAATTTGGGTGCTGCCAACGAATGCGCATTCTCGAACATGGTTAAAAAGTGTTTGATCAGTACTTCAATGTCTTCAGTGCGTTGTGCCAATGAAGGCAGTTCTAAAGGCACCACATTCAAACGAAAGTATAAGTCCGACCGGAATTCGCCGTTTTTGATTTGTTTGTCGAGGTCGGCATTGGTCGCAGAGATAACGCGCACATCGACTTTGTAAGGCTTGATGTCGCCGACTGCAAGACATTCGCCGGACTCAAGAAAGCGCAATAATTTTGCCTGGATCGACAATGGCAACGAGTTGATTTCATCAAGAAACAGCGTACCGCCGTCGGCTGCCTGGAACAGGCCTTGTTTATCCGCGCTGGCTCCGGTGAACGAGCCTTTTTTATGTCCGAACAGCTCCGATTCAATCAGGCTTTCAGGCAATGCCGCGCAATTTAAAGTGATAAAGGCTTTGTCGGCGCGGGCACTGGATTGTTGAATGGCGGTGGCTAGCACTTCTTTGCCGGTGCCGGTTTCGCCCTTAAGCAACACAGTAACATCGGTAGCGGCAACGATTCGGGCGCTACGGATTAAGGAATCCAATGCAGGGGATTGACCGATGATCGCGTTAAAATGATCCATAGAGCCCTCTTTTAATGTACCATGTGAGTTGTAATTGCCATGGGGTTAAGCCAGGGCATAGCGGCCAGCAGAGCCAGAGCAATCATGAACAGGCCGATAGCTTGTTTGAAGCGTTGCATTCCGGACAGCTTGGTTAATATGCCGGTCATTATACCGACTCCCATCACTGCAGGTAAAGTTCCCAAGCCGAAAAACAGCATGGTTAGCGCGCTTTGCTTGATGTCGCCTGCGGTTGCGGCTAGCGCCAAAGCCGAATAGACCAAGCCGCACGGCAGCCAGCCCCAGACCATGCCGAACAGATAAGCCTGGGTGCGGTTTTTTACCGGGATCAGTTTACGCCCGAAAGGCTCGATCAACTTCCAGAAACGCAGACCGATTTTTTCGATATAGGCAAAGCGTGGGAACCATCCGGCGATATAAAGCCCGGCGCCGGTCATGATCGCGGCGGATAACAATTGCAGCAATCGATGCCCGCTGACTTCTCCCATCGGCATGGTGACCAATGCTTCTACAACGCCTGCTAATGCCCCGGCTATCGTGTAACTGGTAATGCGGCCGATGTTGTAGTTAAACACAAAGGGCAGCAGCCGGTTTTTTTGGTTGCGTATGTCCGGGCTCAGGCTTAAGGTCAATGTCCCGATGATCGAGCCGCACATGCCGATGCAGTGCATGCTGCTGAACAAACCCATGGTAAAGGCGACCAGGTATGAGGTGGTAAAAGCGAGATCAAATTCCATGATTTAAGATTACTGAAACTGCGCAAGAATCTGGCCTTGAATCTTTTCAGCCATGGCTTTACGATTTTCAGCGTCGCGGATAGGTCTGCCGACCACGATATAATCAGCGCCGTTCTGGAAAGCCATTTCCACGCTGACCACGCGTTTTTGGTCGTCTTCTTCGCGGTTATCGACCGGTCTGATGCCGGGGGTGATGACAAGCAGCTTGTGATCCAGCTCTTCCCTCAGCATGGCGACTTCAAGACCGGATGAAACAATGCCGTCGCAGCCGATTTGCAAGGCCCGTTTGGCGCGGGATAAAACCAGCTCGCGTACATCGCAGGCAAAGCCCAAATCGTCCAGGTCGCCGCGATCCAAACTGGTCAGGGCGGTCACGGCCAACACTTTAAGGTCGCCTTTTTCCTTGGCGGCGGCTTCCATAATCGCATCGTTGCCGTGGATCGTGGCAAGATCGACGCCCTTGCTGCTCAAAGCCTTAATGGCCCGGCCTACGGTGGCGGGGACATCGAAAAACTTTAAATCGACAAAGATTTTTTTATTCTGCTGCTTTAGCCATTCGATAAAACCGAAATAATCGCCCGACATAAACAGTTCCATGCCGACCTTGTAAAAGATCACCGAATCGCCGAGTTCTTCGACCAAAGCCTGTGCTTCGGGAATGCTGGGGACATCCAGCGCCATGATTAAGCGTTCACGGACAGGGATGGGTTTGGTCGAGATAAATGATTGGGGCATATAGTTAAGGGAAAAGGTTCAAGGTTCAAGGTTCAAGGCTATTCAGTCACCAAGCCTTGTTCATGCCAAGCCTGTATTCCGCCGTTCATTAAGTAAACCTTGGAAAATCCCGCCGACTTTAATATCAGCTGGGCTTGCGCGGAACGTAGGCCAGCTTGGCATTGGGTGATAACAGGGCTGTTTTTGTAACGTTCGAGTTCCGGTAGCCGTTCATTTAATTGGGATAGCGGTATATGAATGGCGCCGTGAATATGGTGTTCATTCCAGTCGTCATTTTCACGCACATCGACAATAACAGCTTTGTTTTTGACCCGCATTGTTGCAGCGTCTTTAGGCGAGATGACATCAGTCTCCGCAATGGCAAAAGGGCTGATCATCAATAAAAAAACACCGAGTCGGCAAAAATTTGAAAACAGACGCATTCAAACGCTCCCAAGTAATAAGTCGGCATATATTACCGGAACTTGTTTTAACGGTGAATGTTAAAATTCACTATTGTCACAATAGTCCCCGATTATGAACTCAACATTGATACAAATGACCTTGATAATGGCGTGCGGCGCAGGCTGGCGATTTGCAAAGCCTGCGGGCCTGTCAGCCGGGCAAACACGGCAGGTGCTGACCACGGTGGTCTATTATCTGCTGCTCCCGGCCATGGTTCTTGATGTGTTATGGACTGCGGACATAGGCTTGCATTCGTTCCAGTATACTTTGCTGGGCGTGGGCAGTCTTGTTTTTGCGATG
>JANYKK010000338.1 GCA_025361585.1 Methylobacter sp.
CACGAAGGCACGAATGACACGAAGAAATAAAAGTTCGTGTCCTTCGTGCCTTCGTGGTGAATAAACCATTTTTATTTCCTGTTTGCCAGCATTCCTTGCTTAGCAGATTTGATTCCTAATGTCGCTTGTTAGGTAATGAGAAGTTACGTCAATTTTTTTAACTACGTGATTTTAACACAGAAACGGCTGGAAGTTCTTTGCCTTCAAGAAATTCAAGGAATGCGCCGCCGCCGGTCGAAGTGTAAGACACGTCATCGTTAATGCCGTATTTGTCGATAGCCGCTAGGGTATCGCCGCCGCCAGCAATCGAAAATGCTTTGCTTTCAGCAATCGCTGTCGCCAGCGCTTTGGTGCCGCCGCCGAACTGGTCGAATTCAAACACGCCGACAGGGCCGTTCCAGACGATGGTTCCGGCGGTTTTTAATATCTCGGCATACTGTTTTGCGGTTTCAGGGCCTATGTCCATAATCATGTCGTCGGCTTCGACATCGGCGACTTTTTTAACGGTGGCGGCGGCGGTTTCTGAAAATTCCTTGGCGCAAACTACATCGACAGGGACGGGAATATCGGAGCCGTTGCTTTTGGCTGCCGCCATCAGTCGTTTGGCTTCATCGATCAGGTCGGGTTCATACAGCGATTTGCCGACCGGGAAACCGGCAGCCGCAATAAAGGTGTTGGCAATGCCGCCGCCGACGATCAATTGGTCGACTTTTTGCGACAAGGATTCTAGTACCGTCAATTTGGTGGATACTTTAGAACCGCCGACGATGGCGACCAGCGGCTTGGTTGGTGTTTCCAGGGCTTTACCCAGCGCATCCAGTTCATTGGACAACAGAGGGCCTGCGCAAGCAATCGGGGCGAATTTAGCCACGCTGTGAGTTGAGGACTGCGCTCTGTGCGCGGTGCCGAAAGCATCCATCACAAATACGTCGCACAGAGCGGCCATTTTTTTGCCCAGATCATCGTTGTTTTTGCCTTCACCGGCATTAAAACGCACGTTTTCGCACAATACGACTTCGCCGGGTTGGATGGAGATGCCGTCGATCCAATCCTTTTCCAGTCTGACCGGCTTGCCGAGCAATTCAGATAAGCGTTCGGCGACCGGTTTCAACGAAGATTCGTCGTCGTACTGGCCTTCAGTCGGACGGCCCAGATGCGACATCAGCATGACCGCCGCGCCTGCTGCCAAGGCTTTTTCAATGGTTGGTACGCTGGCCTGGATACGAATGTCGCTGGTCACTTTGCCGTTCTTTACCGGTACATTCAGATCCTGACGGATTAACACCCGTTTGCCGGACAAGTCCAGATCTACCATTCTTTTAATTGACATATTTCGTTCTCATTGTTGTGGGTTAAACGTTGGGGTTAGGGTTAGTTTTGCTTCCATTTGATCGAGCAACCGATGCTGTTGATTTGCTCCTTGGGGCCGTGGCCGGTTTCGGCAATCAGCTTCATCGCCTCGAATAATTCCCGCTTGGTGCCTTCCGGCGCGGTTTCCTTGCGGCTGGCATCCAGCCGCCCGCGGTATTGCAGTTCATAGTCGGCATTATAGCCAAAAAAATCCGGCGTACAGATAGCGCCGTAAGCCTTGGCGACCTGCTGCGTTTCATCCAGCAAATAAGGAAAACTAAAACCTAATTGCTCGGACAGTTTTTTCATGTTGTCGAAAGAATCGGCAGGGTATTCAACTGTATCATTGGGCATGATGGCGACCGTTTCAACCCCCAGCGATTTAAGCTCCCTGGCATCCCTGACAATCCGGTCTTGCACGGCTTTGACATAAGGGCAATGATTGCAGATGAACATCACTAACAGGCCGTTTTTGCCCATGCACTGCTGGAGTGACCAAGTACGCCCGTCCACGCCGGGCAACTCAAAATCGATGGCTTTTTTGCCGAAATCGCAGATCGGCGTTTCTAGCGCTACCATTTTTACACCTCATCTAATATGAAAAACGTAGGAATTATTCACCACGAAGACACGAAGGACACGGAGAAAAACACAAGCTGTGAAGCGGAGCGAGGCTTACAACTCCCTACGGCTTGCAATCTATTCACGAAGAAGAAAACATAAATTGTCAGAAAACTTCGTGTTCTTCGTGTCTTCGTGGTGAATAATAAATTACCGAAACAACACCGCCGCGCTAATGGCCGCCGCGCTGATTAGCATCGCCAAAACCGTCCTGCGGTGATTCCTGGCCATTTGCCTGCGCAGCAGCATCAATTCCTTGTTTTGCTGTTCTACTTGCCGCTGGGTGTGGGCGGCATTATTCAGCGCCTTGTAAACCAGCGACGGGATTTCCGGGAAATGTTCGGCAAATTCGGGGAACTGCTTGATGATCCGGTCGATCTTGGCTTTAGGGCCGATGCGCTGATGAAACCATTTTTCAAGGAAAGGCTTGGCGGTTTGCCACAAGTCCAGGTCGGGATAAAGCTGCCGTCCCAAGCCCTCGATATTGAGCAAAGTTTTTTGCAGCAGCACCAGTTGCGGCTGGACGTGCATATCGAAACGACGCGCAGTCTGGAATAAGCGCAGCAACAATTGGCCGAAGGAAATGTCTTTCAGCGGTTTTTCAAAAATCGGCTCACAAACGGTGCGTATCGCGGATTCAAATTCTTCTATCCGGGTCGATGCCGAAACCCAGCCGGATTCGACATGCATTTCCGCCACTTTGCGGTAATCTCGATTGAAAAAAGCCATAAAGTTTTCCGCCAGATAACGCTGGTCGGATAATGACAAAGTGCCAACGATGCCGAAATCTACGGCGATATATTTTGCAGGCAGATCGACGAAAATATTACCGGGATGCATGTCGGCATGAAAAAAATTGTCCCTGAACACCTGGGTGAAAAAGATTTCAACGCCGCGTTCGGCGAGCAACTTGAAATCAGCTCCGCCCGCTCTAAGCTCATCAATATTGCCTACCGGTATACCGTGAATTCGCTCCATAACCAGCACTTTTTGGCGCGTTAACGGCCAGTGAATTTCCGGTATATAGATGATGTCGGAGCTCTCGAAGTTACGCCGCAATTTAGAGGCATTAGCCGCTTCTCTGACCAGATCGAGTTCGTCCAATGTTGTTCTTTCAAATTCGGCGACGACATCGACAGGACGCAATCTTCTTGCGTCAACCCAAAAACGCTCAGCAAAACGGGCCAGTTCATAGAGCAGGCCTATGTCGGAGCGGATGCGTTTTTCGATGTCGGGGCGCAGCACTTTGACGACGACGCTTTCGCCGCTGTGCAGGACGGCGGTATGGACTTGGGCGACGGAAGCCGAAGCCAGGGGTTCCGGGTCGAACTCGGCAAACGCTTCGCTGACAGGCATGCCGAGTTCTTTTTCAATAATGTTGCGTGCAATGTCATTGCCAAAAGGTGGGACGCGATCCTGTAGCTTGACCAATTCATCGGCGATGTCCTCGGGCAGCAGGTCTTTGCGGGTGGATAAGGCTTGGCCAAATTTGACATAAATAGGCCCCAAATCTTCCAGGGCGCGCCTGATTCTGGCACCACGGGAGTCTGACGAGTTCCTAAGCCAGTAGTTGGGAGAGAAAACCGCCAAATATCGAACCGGTCGGAATAAATGGGTTTTTAAAACGATTTCGTCCAGGCCGTGAAAGACCAGAACCCAGTTGATATGGATCAGGCGAAACAATAATTTAGGGCGGATCACGGGTTACCTTTGTTTGTAGGGCGGGCTGTGTTTTTAAGCCCTAAATTCACCACGAAGGCACGAAGTTCACGAAGAAAATAAGGTAAAACTTCGTGTCCTTCGTGGTGAATAATTAAGATTTATTTTGCAACGTACTTTTCAGACGATCAATCCTGCTTTGCAGACGGTCAAAATCGGTACGCAACTCATCAACCTGAGCGTAGTAAATATCCACCTCGGGCGCTGACGGCAAGTCGCGGGTTTCTTCCTGCAAAAATTCCTTGGCATTCAGCCTGAAAGTCTCAAGCGAGTCTTTACTCCAGCTTTGCCCGGCGCGGAAAAAGTTGGCTATCTTATGCGCAATAATGTCGCCGGTGAACTGCGACAGTTTTTCTTCCAGATCGATGTCCAGTTTAGCAAACAGCTC
>JANYKK010000353.1 GCA_025361585.1 Methylobacter sp.
GTTTTTATATCGCGCGCCACGTCGGCACTAAAGAACGTTTTAACGCCGGTGCTGTCGGAAAATTGCAACAGCGCGGAAGAAAGGGATTGGGCCGGGATATTAAAAGTCTGCTTTGCACCGTCTTCGGCGATTGCCGTATTCGCCTGCATCAGAGCCAGCAATAATAAAGCGGCGGAACTGCCTGTTGATTTCATGGATACTCCTTAATTGGTCTTTGTTGAAGTCTCAGATAAGACGACAGGGCAAGACAAGAGTATCTATTCGGTTTTTAGGCTATTTTTAAATTCCTATGACATGAGCTAATAACACTTTGATTATTAAATAATTATAAAAAGTGCTTTGATCGATTAATTTAGGAATATTAAGACGGCTACTGAGTAGCTTTCCTTTTCATCCGGTTTATGCAAGTTCGACCAATAATTCCCCGGATGCAAATTTTTCTTCAATAAGCGGTAATAATCGCTCAAACCATTCCAATAATTCTTTACGTCGCGTATTACCAACCCTTACCCAAATCAATGGTACTGGGTCTTCATCAGCACTATGTAAAATCACAAAATCTTCATCCTTACTAATAATGATGCTTCCACTTTGCTTGGCCCATGTCCAAATATCTTTATCTGATGTTTGCATCATCTCTAAATCGGCAACATGCTTGGATTCGTGTCCATGCTGTTGCAACATTCGCGCTAAGCCAATCGGAAGCTGAGCGTCTACTAAAAATCGCATTTCAGGCAACACTTAAAATGGAATGATCCATCTGATGCGCTGCGTATTCCAGAGAAGCTTTAATATCATCAGCCTCAAGATAGGGATAGTCTTCCAGTATTTCCTCTGTACTGGCACCCGCTGCCAATAAATCCAGAATATCCTTTACTCTAATGCGCATATGACGAATGCAAGGGCGACCGCCGCATAATTGCGGATCGATAGTAATTCTGCTTAATTCAGTCATGATGTTTTTCTCTATTGATGATACTAAAAAATCCGTAAGATGGACGACACGTTGTTTAACCCATTTTACATTATCTTTTTATTTTGCAGAAAGCAGCACCAGTTTTTCAGTGATTTTGGTAACGGTAATCGGCAAGCTTTGCTCGATGGTTTTAAGCGCGATATTGGTATCGTCGGTCGTAAACACGCCGGTTACCGGCAAAGTTTTGATGTCGTTATTCATGACGATAATTCTGCCGGAACGGTAGCGGTTCAGTTCTTCTATCACGTCAGCCAATGGTCTATCCTGAAAAATTATGCGTTGATTCCGCCAGGCTTGGCCGCGTTGCAAATTGGCCGTTGTAACTGCACTTAACTCTTCATCGGAAAAAACCACCTGTTGGCCTTCCGGCAGGCTTTCCAGGATTTTTCCGTTTTCTGCGGTCACTCTGACGGTATGCTGGTAAACGGTGACCGCCACATCTTTCCGCCGGGTTTTAATATTGAATTCAGTGCCCAAAGCGCGGACCTGGCCTGAAGGTGTTTGCACCTCGAAGGGTCGCCGGGCGTCCGGGGCAACCACAAAATAGGCTTCGCCGTCATGTAGGGTTATTTGTCGGTGCTGCTCCGAGTAATCCACGGAAATGGCGGTATCGGTATTCATGATTATTTCCGAACCGTCCGCCAAAATGACACTACGTTGCTGGCCGGGAGCCGTTGTATAGGCGGCAAAATACCACTCTGCCTGAGCATAAATCAACGATACCATCAGCAGCAGCGAGGCTGCGATAGCCAAAGCAGGCCGGGTAAAGCCTGAATGCGGCTTGCTGGGGCGGAGCGCTTTAAAATCGATGGCCCGACTGTTTTTTTCAACGGCAATATCCGCTTCGGTCAGACTATCCAGTCCCGCCCAAAATGCGTTGATTTCCTGCCAAGCTATTTTATTTTCAGGGCGCTCGTTCAGCCAGATTTCAAACTCGCGCCGACGCTGTTCCGTTACCAGATCCGAACTCAACTGCGCCTGCCAATGGGCGGCTTGTGTCGATGTTTTGTCTTGTTGTTTAGATTCGATCATGGCCAAACTCAAAGAGGTGTTTGTTATAAGACGTTTTAACAGCGCCGCACTATCTATGCGAACCCTGTTTATTCCTCAACATTCTGATCAACCGGAAAATCAAGCTCCCGCATTCTGCGCCGGCAATGCTCCATTGCTTTAACGATATGTTTAAGCACAGTGCTCTCGGAAATGCCGAGTTTGTCCATTATTACAGAATAAGGATGGTGTTTGAACTTATGCATGATAAAAACCTCTCTGCATCGGGGCGGCAACTCGGACACCGCTTGCCGCAAGTGCGCTATCTGCTCCTGAGTGTAAAGCTGGTGTTCAATCGATGGCGTCGGGTCGGGCTGATCGACTAGTTCAGACTCATCGGCATGCCGTGCTAACCGGCGGTTGCTGCTGCGAAGGTAATCTATAGCAAGATTGCTGACGATCTTATACAAAAAAGCCCGGGGATTTTTGAGATCGCTTTTGGTGTCTGCATGTATTAGTCGTAAAAAAGCATCCTGCAGAATATCGGACGCCGTTTCCGGGCAACGGGTTTGGCGTACCAGATAACCATGTAATTCTTCCCGGTGCTCCTGAATTAATTCTGCGGCGGAATAATGAGTGAGTTTGTACATAGAGCGGTGAGTCCTTTTTGTTTAAAAAGCTCACCGTATACAGCAATTAACTTGCCGGTTATTGCGGCCGCTTGTTAAAGCAAGGTCTTAGCTCATATTTGAAGTTGAAAAAGGAGGCTTGCTAATAGGAAAAATACGGCATATCACCTACTGAGGTGCGTGATATGCCGTATTTTTTTCAGAAATAGAACACGGATGGTGCGCCCTACAAGGCGGGGCATTAGGTGATAAACGGAGTTTTACTGTTTATCCAACTTGGCCTTGGCGGCAGCGGTTTCGGCTTGGATTTTTCCGATGGATGCCTTCAATCGTGCTTGCTCGTCATTGGCGGCGTTGGCGATCAATGTGTTGTCGGCGTTGGCTTCTTTAATCAGGCAGCCGTTATAGGCATTGGTTTTTTGCTGCCAGTCATTGATAGCCTTGATGCTTTGGTTATAAGCGTCAACGCTGCCTTGATCAATAACGGGGACAGAGGGTTCGGCGCCGCAGCCACTCGGCAACCAAGCCCCGTTCGTGATAATGCCCGCCGTGCTGGAGACGGCAGCGAGCATCAGTGTCGCCGCAAAAAATAATCGTTTTATCATTTTACACCTCAAATTATTTTCAGATAGTTAAAGTTGAGCGGGGGGTATCCAGCAAACATGCAGCATCTTTAGCTATTTTTTTCCGCCATATTTTCAATTTCTTTTTGCTGGGCAACCAATTGCTTATCGCGCGGCGAAAACTCCTGTTCCAAACGTTTTTTGGCTTTTTCCGCTTGAGGCGCTTTCTCAAGGACTAGCGGTATATTAACAAAGCCAATCTTTAATTCAGCAAAACTCACATTGGTAATAAACAGCAGCGCTAAAAATAGGGCGATTTTCGATTTCATTATTAAACAGGTCTCAGGTTGTAGTTAAATTAAATAGCGATTAAAAACAGGTAAGTTTTGTTAGCTTGTATAAGGATAAGCTTATTAAATTAAAAAATGATTATGGTGAATCGGATTATCCCATAGTCTGTGTTTTTACGGTTGGCAGACGCGAAAGCATTACCCACTCGATCATAAGACGTTTTAACAATGAAGAATCCTCATGCTGGCTATTAAATATTACTTATTAATTATGAGTTGTCCTATAACAATCATTAGCTTCGCTTTGTACGTTTTGCCCGTCGCTTTTGCAGCCAGCGAATCACGCCGGTAACGAATAACAGAGGGCAGGCAAGACCGGACAGAAACACCAGAATCCGTCCCGTCCAGCCGAACGCCTGCCCGGAATGCAACGGCCATTGCCAATGGGTAAACACCTCGCCTGCCGTGCCGATGGACGGATCGTCCACGTCCAGGATTTTGCCGCTGTAACGGTCGATGACCACGCAACGGCGATGCAAAATACTGCCCGTCTCCTCGACGCCGTTTTTGCAAATGGTATAGGCGGACGTGGGTTCTGTCGCACCGTAAATCCAGTCGGGACGTCCGCTTGGGTAGCGTTGGTCGGCGATGGACACAGCCTGCGCCATGGTGATGGACTCAGTATTTGGCCTAGGCGTGGAATGAAACCAGTATCTGTAAGTGACCGGAGAGAATAGCTCCAGCACCGGCACGACATGCTCAGGCAAGTTCATGTAAATGCCGGAAAATATAACCGGCAGCAGCACCAGCGTTGAATAAAAGCCGAAAGTTTTGTGCAAGTCAAACACAAAACGCCCGGCACTCGCCTTACGTTTGATGATCAGGCCTTGCAACCATTTACCGGTCAACGGCCACCAGACAATCAGGCCGGTCAATATTGAAATAATCAGCAATGCGCTGATAATGCCGACAATCACATAACCCGGTGTTTTGCCCAACAGCAGCGCGTAATGCAACTCGAAAACAAAGTCGATGAAGGTTTTAGGGATCGTGCTGCCGGAAGTTCTCATCAGGCGCTTGCCGATGGCTTTTGCGCTGTACGGATCGACATAAACCTGCCAATTTTGCGTCCGGTCAGCCGCTAACGGTTCCGAAAAGGAAAGTTTGAAAGCCGCCTCGCCGTTACGCGGATAATCGGCAAACGTAAGCCGAGCCTGATGTGGCATCGCTAAAATACCGGCCTGAAAAATATCGGACAACGGTTTATAGTTCGG
Organism: Methylobacter sp.; assembly: GCA_025361585.1. Classification (GTDB taxonomy): domain Bacteria; phylum Pseudomonadota; class Gammaproteobacteria; order Methylococcales; family Methylomonadaceae; genus Methylobacter_A. The sequence continues at coordinate 4,723 of JANYKK010000353.1, forward strand.
ATTACCGGCAGGCTGCGTAACCGTTAACAACGTCGGGTTCAGCAGCTCGTCGATTTCGGCATGAAATACCAGAATGCTGCCGGTAATGCCGAAGACGGTTAAAAAAAGTCCCAAAACCAGCCCTAACCACAAGTGCAGGCTTAGCCATAATCGCCGACGGCTCTTGAGCCGGGGTAGGCGTAGGGATTTGTGTTTATCTGAAACAGATTCTTGGCTTTTAATCATGATAGAAAGTTTCGCAGGCTGTTGCATCGTTCCGCCGTCACTGTCGTTAAGTTAAGGAAACGTCATTAGAAACAAATTTATAAAAATTTAACAAAGTTCCCGTTGTTGTAGGGCGCGCCTTCCTGATACTTGAGACATATTGTTCTCCCTTACCCTCGTTCCCACGCGCTGCGCGGGAACGAGAGGATTAATGGCAATGACGCCGGAGCATGGGAACGATAAAAGTTCGCAAGTTAAGCTGAATTAAAACTCCACCTTAATTGAACCAATCGCCATCAACGGTGCTCCCGGATAAATGCTGTTTTGCGGAGAAACATTGGCATCAGGATCGGTCGACTCGTAATAGGTTTTGTCCAGCAAGTTGCGGATATTGAATTGAGCGGTAACCGGAACTTTATTTGCCCGCCATTTGTAAGCGGCAAACGCATCCACCCGCACATAACCGGGCAACTGGAATTGGGCAAGGCTGCCGTAGTAGGGATAATTGCCTTCACGTTCGCTTGCCGCTACGCCGCCCAAACCAACACTAAAACCGTCCAATGCTTGATAACCTTTAAAATCGTACTTCAGCCACATGCTGCCGGAGTGTTTGGCAACGTTGGGCAGTCGGCTGCCGGCGAAGCCGTCGTTGTTCTTGGTAATGAGTGCATCGGTATAGGCATAGCTGCTGATGACACTGAGATTGTCAGTAAGCCGACCGGTTACATCCAACTCTATGCCCTGGCTGCGGGCCTCACCAATTGCAATGCTGTCGGAAGGATTGCTTGGATCTTTGGTCAGAAGATTATTTTTGGTCAGGTGATAATAGGCCAGCGTTGCCAACAGCCGGTTATCGAACAATTGGGTTTTTACGCCGGTTTCGAATTGTTCGCCGGTTTGAGGAGCGAAAGGCAACCCGGTTTGTTGAGAAACGCCATTATTGGCGCCGAACGAAGTGGTCCAGTTGCCGTAGACACTCAACCAAGTCCAGGGCTGGTAAAGTATGCCGACACGCGGACTAAAGCCTTCATCTTTGCGTTTGGCTGAAGGGGAGGAATTTTCCAGCACATTGTCGGCTGCCGCCAATGTTGAGCCATTGCCTCTGCCGACCTCCATCCAGTCGTAACGGCCACCGCCGAAGATATGTAATTTGTCCCACAAGGTGATGTGATCCTGGAAATAGGTGCCATACCATTGATTGACAAACCTCGAATATTCCCACCCTGGCATCACGTAGCCGGCTAAAGTCGAACTGAACACCGAAGGATCGATGCCGTAGCTGGCGCGAGGATTATAGATGTCGATGGCCAGCGCGGGATTGCTGTTTTGCCAGTCGCCCTGGACGTGATACATGGTATGCGACTGAGTAAAATCGAAACCGGCCAGCGTTTCATGCTTGGTTTGCCATAGTTGAAACTTGCCGGTCAAATCCAGATTGGTCGCATAAGCTTCCACATCGTTTTCCTGCGAGAAAATATTGCGGTCTAAAGTTCGATTGTCGGCGCGCAAGGCAGTACCGAAGGCCGGCGAGGGATTGACGAAGACTTCGTTGACGTTCTCACGGCTCATCAGGAAGCGGTTATGGATAGCCCAGTCGTCGTTGAAGCGGTGATTGAATTCGGTACCGAGATGCACTTTAGATAGATGATCGACCGGATCATTGGTATCGCCGAATGAATTACCGATCGGTATCGGAGCCGGACGTTTGCCAACCGCCGGAATACCGAAATCGGCCTGAAAGTCCTGTTCGACACCCTCGACGTTCAAGGTAAAGTCGGTCGCATCACTGATTTTCCAGGTGATACTGGGCGATACCATGACTCTATTGGTAAAGATCAGGTCGCGAAATGAGTTGTTGTCCTGATAGGAACCAGTGAATCGGTACAGCAGGGTTTTGTCGTCGTTAACCGGCCCGGTGGCATCCCATTGGGTGCGGTAATAGTCGTAGGAGCCAAATTGCTGTTCCAGCGAATAAAACGGTATATCCAGCGGCTTTTTGGTGGTGACGTTGATCAAGCCGCCGGGTTCGCCGCGCCCGTACAGCATCGCCGCCGGGCCTTTCAGCACCTCGACGCTTTCCAGATTGGCGGTGTCGAATTCGCTGTTGAAACCGTTGGATTGGGTGGTCAGTAAACCGTTGCGGAAGACCTGATCGTTCCGAAAACCACGGACGATGAAGCCGGTGCCTGTGCCTAACGTGGGCTGAGCGCGAACGCCGCTGACATTTTCCAGCGCATCCTTGATTCGGGTGCTTTTCTGGTCTTCCATGACTGCCCGCGGTACTATCTGTATTGATACGGGCGTTTCCATGATCGGCGTGTCGGTCTTGGTTGCAGTGTTGGAGCTGCGGGCTTTGTAATTTTTGTTATAGGGATCGTCATCCCTCGTTTCTCCAACTACCGTCATCGACTTTAAAGTGATGGCTTCCTGTTTTTGCGCGGGTTTAACCGTCACCGTACCATTTGCGGCGACACTATGATCAAGACCGCTATCTGCCAGCAATTTATCCGCCGCTTCAGCGGTGGTATAGTCGCCAACCAATCGCGGACTTTGCTTGCCTGCCGTCGTCTGTTCGGCGTAAAGCATCGGCGCTCCGGATTGCGCGGCGAGCGTTTGCAGTGCCGGACCCAGGGATTGTGCCGGGATATCGAAGTGATGTTTTTGTTCTTCTGCGTAAGCCGTGCTTGCTGTGGCTGCCAAAATAGCGGCCGCAAGCCGTTTCATTTTTAATGTCATTTATCTATTTCTCCCTTGTTGAATTATGTTCATAAGGGATAGACGCATGACGACAGGAAAATCGTCAGGGATTTGAATTTATTTTGCGGTTTTTTGCGTGCAGCTTTATCTGTATGGGGATGCCGCCGATTTCAACACGATTTCATGTCCGCTGACGTGATCGATATCAACCGGCAAGATAGTGGCGATGGCGTTAAGCGTGTTATCAAGTTCGGCAGTATGAAATGTGCCGCTAACCCGCAGCTTGCCCAAGCTTTCATTCTGCAAACGGATGCGGGTGTCGTGGTAACGCCCGACTTCGGCAAGCACGTCGTCGAGGCGGCGGTCGCGGAACACCAAATTGCCTTGCCGCCAAGCTGTGAGCTCGGCGACATCCTGGCTTTGCAGTGCTTGAAATTCTCCGCTGTTGTTAAAGGCCAGTTGTTGTTCTGCGGTCAGTTCACGC
>JANYKK010000367.1 GCA_025361585.1 Methylobacter sp.
TTGTAAATGCAGTGCAAGTCAATTTAAATACCTTGGCTGATGGGTTGCGTTTTACAGGTGCTACCTCCGAGCTGGCTGATTTCAATAGCGTTTCTAGTGGCGTTGGTGCTGCCGATCACCCTGGACGATGGACGGCATATAGAGAAATAATAAATGCCGTTAAAGCGGATACCAATCCCTACGAAAACATGCAAAAAGTTTTGGGGAGTTTGGGCGTTAAAGTTACAAATAAAGAGGGTTACGAAAAACAATTTGGTATTAGCTTGCGACCACCAACCCTGTTACCAATAGATGCAGTACATTTGTTGGAAACAGATAGTGTCTCTAATGTTGAGCAAAGCATACAGCCAGCAGATACTTATGTCTTACAACCCGCCATGCAAACCCTGCTAGATGAGGCATGCGCTGATCTTAATCTCAATGAAGGAGAATACACGATGTTTGCCTTAGATGCGCCTGATATACCAACACATTCGCCGAATATTGTAATGATTGCACAAAACGATCAAACCAAACAGATTGCTAAAACGCATGATCGTATATACGGTATTTGTCAGGTTATTGATAACTCTAGGTCTATAAATGCTACTGGAGAAATAAATGTCGGCCAAACAAGACTTTCACCTAGTTTAGATGCTGAATATTATTTGTACGAGTATGCCCCTGATTTGCTGAATACTTTAGGCGGAAATATAGAACTAATAAAAACTACTGTATTAAAACAGCCTGAACATGGGGTATTAAAAGATGTTGGGCCTAATTTACTGCCTGGCACATATCGCTATGAACCAAATGTTGGCTATTTTGGTAAAGATACTATTAGCATCTTAGTTGAAGCTAAGGGTGTGAAAGTAAAAATATCCTATTATTTTTATATGGATGAACAACCGGCAGCTCCGGGTGGGGATTATCAATGCGCCAAAACTGGTTATCGTTGGAAAATCTCCACTGGCCCCACTGGCCCAAAGGTCATAGGCTTGGATCGTACTATCGCCAATCTAACCGATGGCGCTTATTCCCTCAGCCTGTCCGAAGCCTTTGCAGGTTACGATTACGTCAGTCCAGCCATTACCTTTGCTAACCTCGACGGTGCAGCCGTTGGCGAGACGAAAGGCTCAGGCGCTGCTGCCACGATCACCCTCGACACCGACGCCGCCGGCCACGGCTGGTATATCGACTACACGCCGTACCTGAACGACGGCTTCCTGCCCACCAGCAACCCGAACGAATGGGTCGCCAAAGCCGGCAGCGCGGCGGACGGCAAAATGGATATGCTGTCGGTGCTGCTGCATGAATACGGCCACGCCTTGGGCTTGGCACACAGCGCCGATGCCCACGACTTCATGGGCACCACCTTAACCCCAGGCACGCGCCGGTTGCCGTCGGCAGATGAATTGACGCTGATGGCGCAACTGGTCGCCGATGCCAAGCAAAACCTGGCAGGGCTAGAAGGCACAGCGGTTTCCGGCAACGGCGCCAACCCCGCGCCATCGCCAATCCCCACCTTGCCGCTGGGCGCCGGTTTCGGCATCTCGTTCCTCGGCCTGACGCGCCGGAACAATAACAGTGCGGGCAGCCTGCTTGGTGGAGCCTTATCGGCCAATGGTCCGGTGCGCTACGCGGTCGCCGCCAACCCGGCCTTGGTCAACAGCGAGCTGACCAGCGCTGACGGCTGGGAAACCACCGGCTCCGTCGCCGTCGCTAACGGCGCGGCGGTATTGAGCGAAGCAGCGGGCCGCCAAACCCGGTTGAACCAGACCTTTATCCTCGGCGAGCACGACCGCTTCCTGTCGTTCACCGTCGCCAACGCCGCGTTGGGCGACCAGGCAACCGGCCCGGACGACGCCTTCGAAGCCGCGTTGCTCGACGCCAACACCGGCGTGTCGCTGCTCGGCGCGACCGGCTTGAGCCGCAACGACGCGTTCCTGAACCGCCAAGCCAACGGCGAAGAACACGTCGCCTCCGGCATCACCCGGATCGACAACGCCGACGGCAGCCGCACCTACTTGGTCGACCTCGGCGGCATTGCCGCCGGCACCGCCGTCAACCTGTCGTTCGACCTGGTCGGTTTCGGCCAAGGCAGCGAGGCGAGCAACAGCCAGCTCACCGTGCGCGACCTGCGCCTGGGCGTGCCGCAAACCGCCGACGACAGCGCCACGTTGGCCGAGGACACGCCCACCGTCATCGACGCGCTGGCGAACGACCTCAACGCGTTCCAACCGGGTTTTGTGCCGGTCATCGTCGACGCCCCGAGCCACGGCCAAGTCACGATCAATCCGGCCAATCCCGAGCTAGGCCAGCTGGGCAGCTTCAGCTACACCCCGGATAAGGATTGGTACGGCGAGGATAGTTTCAGCTATAAACTGAGCGACGGCCGCGTCGATTCCAACCTCGCCACCGTGACCTTGACCGTGACCCCGGTCAACGACGCGCCGGTGGCCGCCGATACCGCGCTAACCCTGGCGGAAGATGCCGCGGCCACGATCGACCTGTTGTCGCTGGCCGTTGACGTTGACAGCGGCACACTCGCTCCCGCCATTGTCAGCGATCCGGCGCATGGCAGTCTCAGCCAAAACACCGACGGCAGTTGGATTTATACGCCGGAAGCTAACTACAACGGTACCGACAGCTTCACCTACAAGGTGAGCGATGGCGAACTGGATTCCAACCTTGCTACCGTGATGCTGACCATTGTTCCGGTCAACGACGCGCCGATCGCAGGCGACCAAAGCTTGACCACCGACGAAGACACGCCGGTCAGCGGCAGCTTGCTGGCAGTTGCATCCGACATCGACAGCGCCCTGTTGCAAGGCCG
>JANYKK010000396.1 GCA_025361585.1 Methylobacter sp.
GCCAAGAGTTGCGCTGTGTAGCGCTTATGATGATCGGCAGCGTTGATGCCTTGCATGGCAAGACGCGCAAACGGGTTTTCCGTTGTCTTCAAACCTTCGCTCATGGACGAATCCTGCCAAAAGCGCGCCAAGAAAAGCGTACTGCTGCTTCTCAAGCGTCGCGCCTGTATCGCTTTTATGACCATTAAAGTCCAGCTTCCGATGGACATGGCCAACAGCATTGCCGCTACGGCAACAGACACTGCGCCGCCTTGACTGATGAATTTCAGGTTGTCTAAGAGATATTCTGCTTGCATGATGACTTATCCTTCTATTGAAAATCTGACCGGTACAACGACCGATGCACTAACCGATTGCTCGCCGCGTTTGGCGGGAACAAACCGCCACTTCTTGACGGCTTCCAGTGCCGCCTGATCGAGGCGGGTAGAACCGCTGCCGGTTTGCAGCTCTACAGAAGCGGCTGCACCGTTTGCCGTTACCTGTACGCGCAGCAATACTAGGCCTTGTTCGCCCTCTCGCCGCGAGATTGAGGGGTAATCGGGTGCCGGATTATTTAAATAAGCGGCATTGAAGTTGGGCGACTGGTATGTCTGTGTGTCAGTTGCCCCTTCGGCTACGCTCAGGACAGGCTTGGACGCCGGCTCGGCAGCGGGCAAGCTTGTCACTGTTGTAGGCGTGGATGTTTGCTCCATGGACGGGGTTGGCTGATTTGTTTCTTTTATAAGTGGTGCAACAGGTTTACTAGCCGGCTTATTGACTGACTTTTGCGCTTTTTCTATGGGTGTGGCTGGCGGCATCGGCTTTTGTGGCGTTGTTTGCGGCGTGCTCAGCAAGCTAACCATGATGGGGTCAGGGATAGGCTCAATCGATAAAGACTGTGGTTGCGGACGCAATGCCGCAAACACCGCCAGATGCGCGCACAGCACCAGACTCAGCGCAAGCCATGGGCGGTCATGGGCGCGCATAACCCCGTCGAAACTGATATTTTCCAACACGGGTGCAGGACGGCTTTCCAGAAAATAGAAGTTAGCTATTGGAAAGATCATTTTAGTGAATACGTCCGAGCCTCATCTGTTGGATATTGCCATTGGCCGGTGCCGCATCTTGCATTTGGGCAAGCCGCACTTTGGCGTGATTTAACACCGAGCTGAGTATGTTTAATGATTCACTATTGGTGCGTATTGTTGATGCGCCCAAATTTATCTCTAACGTGCCGCAATCCGGACAGAAGACCACGCGACAATCGCCGTTACCGGAAAGGGCTACTTTTTTGTGTCGTTTATTTGAATTCATTGATTTCACCATCCAAATGCTAAGTAGCTGCGGGTGCAGCGGTTAGATGGCACTGGATTCAGCAGTACGCATCTTTGACATTGGCTGGCTAACAACATCTGAAGATGTTGGGTGGCTGGCTGTTTTTTTACTCTTTGCACTTTATTGTCGGCATGCCCATTCCTCAAATATCAGGAGGAGAGGTTGCTGCAGGTGAGGAGAAAATAGCCTGCCGACAATAAAGTGCAATAACTAAATTATTTGGTCAGGATTAATTTACCCTGACGCGTCAACCGCAATCGGTATTCCTCACCGGCATGTGCAATGACAACCTCGCGCGAGGTACCAAGTAGCTCTGCACTGTGTAAACGCGGTCGCACCGGCTGTGATCCTGTCACTGCCGGCACTTCCACCATCCCTGGTAGTTGTAAAGGCGGAGTTATATCCTGCTTTGTAGAAAACTCTACGTTCATAGGTTTGATAGAAACAGAGGTATGTTTGTTCATGGGCCAAATGATAATGATTATCATTTGTAAAGTCAATACCTAATAGGCGGAATTAATGTCATGGCTTGACGAACTTAGAACGGTACGTTTTGGTGATGCGGTTAGAGGGGGAAAGATATCTTCGACGAATCAATATTCTCTCGCGTTTTTACAGCGTTTTCGGTCTTCCAGTTACCCGGCGAGTCCATTAGAAAATAGCAAAGGTTTATAAAGGCAGTGGGAAGTGCCGGCTACGTCGTAAATTTGCTTTATCAACATTACCACTTATAATAATTCCTGCTTTCAGGTTCCAAAGGGTTTTTCAGACCCAATGGTTAAACGGGAAGTCGGTAAGGTTCACACCAAATCCGACGCTGCCCCCGCAACGGTATATAAGTAAAAGTTTCATCGAGATGCCACTGTGTTCACGCATGGGAAGGTGATGATTCAGGCTGACGCCACTTATAAGCCCGGAGACCGGCCCGAAAGTGTAATTCGGTAC
>JANYKK010000051.1 GCA_025361585.1 Methylobacter sp.
ATTCTTCATGAATTCACAAAGACTATAGCCTTTTTGGAATTGTACTTTGTTTTTCATGGTGTTACCCTCATTATTATGTTGGTACTATCAGTATAGTCATTTTTGTAAAATTGGCTGCTCTTTATGGGTAATCAGGAAAAGTTTTAATCAAGCCGCTAGTTCAACCGCCGTTCTCAATTTTTTCATCGCGTTCTGTTCGAGCTGCCTGATTCTCTCCGCAGACACGTTGTAGCGTTCGGCAAGCTCATGCAAGGTGGCTTTTTTATCCATCAACCAGCGACTGGACAGAATATCCAGGCTGCGCTCATCCAAATCGGCCATCGCATCGGCCAATAAATCCTGCTCATGGCCTACCCAGTCCGAATTTTCAAGCAATACCGCAGGATCAGCGTCGTACTGATGAAGATAGCTGGCCGGAGCCACATAGCTTTCTTCGGTCGATTCGTCGACCGGCATATCAAACGACATATCCCTGCTGCCCAAACGTTTTTCCATTTCGTAAACAGCACTTACATCGACATCAAGATCTTTTGCAATCGCTGTCGCTTCGTCATTGGATAACCAGCCCAAATCCGACTTCGATTTACGCAGATTAAAAAACAGTTTACGCTGCGCCTTGGTGGTCGCAACTTTTACGATACCCCAGTTTTTGATCACATACTCGTGAATTTCGGCTTTTATCCAATGTACGGCAAAAGAAACCAAACGCACACCGACATCAGGATCAAAGCGTTTAACGGCTTTCATCAGGCCGACATTGCCTTCCTGGATAATATCCGGCATCGACAAGCCATAACCGCTGTAACCCCTGGCAACGTGAATTACGAAGCGCAGATTGGTCATCACCAACTCGCGCGCGGCTTCCAAATCGCCATTGTCTCTGAACTTCAAGGCTAATTCGCGTTCCTGTTCTACTGTCAATTTAGGCATTTGCCTGACGACATTTAAATAAGCGTCGAATGTTCCGACCGATAAATTAACGGGTAAAGCTAATGCAGTACTCATTGTGAAACCCTCATAAAAAGATTTTTTTAAAATTCTAGCACTCTACGAACAAGAGTGCTAATAATTTTTTCTATTCGGGTTTTAATTGCTGGAGCTGAAAATGTAATACTATCCATGAACCCATTACACCCAACACTGACGAGATAAGCAGCAAGGCCACTGTTTCAGTAAAGCCCAAAAACAACACATGAAACGCCCCCTCATATAACTTGGAAAGCGTTTCGACCGGTTGTTTTAAAATCAGCATGATAACGGTGACTATCAACCATGCCGTCACACCGGAAAAAAAGCCTATCCAAAAACCGCTGTATAAAAACGGCCTTTGAATGAAGCTATTAGTCGCCCCCACCAGTTTGGCGATCACCACTTCATCGCGGCGATTATATAATTCCAAGCGTATAGTGGTGGCGGTAATAAGCAGCACGCCCGCGCCCAGCAACAAACTTAATAAGAAAACGCCGCGCCGCGCCACTTCCATAATGGACTTTAGGCGCTTAACCCATTGCATATCCATCTGGGCAAAATCCACTTCCGCAGATCGGCTAAAATCATCAAGCATGGCCTTAAGCGCCTGCTCGTTCTTCAACGAATTTTTGGGCAGCACCTGAATCACAACCGGTAACGGATTTTTTTCCAAGGCTTTTATGGCTTCACCGAAGCCGCTGTAGGCCTTAAACTCTGCCAGCGCCTGCTCCTTGGTAATAAGCTTAACATCCTGAATACTGGGGTTTTGCCTGATACTGCCAACAAACTTGCTTGCCCTGGCGTCGGAAATATCATCTTTAAGAAACAATGAGATTTGATTGCTGGCTTCCAAATTGCCTGCCAATTGCTGGAGGTTTGCCACCAGAATGTAAAAACCAGTGGCTAATGAAATGGCTATTGCCAAAACAACGACAGTCATTATAAAAGAGAACCTCGATGCCAGCAGCCTTCCAAGGCTTGAAAACAATGCGTGTGCGTGAAGGTTATGATAAGCGTGAAATTTATCGACAAAATTGCCGCCGGAAACTTTGGTTTGCCAGCGCGGCTCTTGCTTAACAGGCTTAGTCGGCCTAACCGGCCTTTTATTAACGTGCTTCATCATTTAACTTGCCTACCTCGCCAAACTCGTCAACCAGCTGACCGTGATCCAGCTTTAATATACGATGATCCATCTGGGCAATCAATGAAATATCATGTGAGGCAATCAGTATAGTGACGCCAACCTGTTGGAACTGCTCAAACAAATGCATAATTTCAGCGGACAGTTCTGGATCAAGATTTCCAGTCGGCTCATCGGCCAGAATCATCGGCGGCTTATTAACCACCGCACGGGCAATACCGACCCGCTGCTGCTCGCCGCCGGATAAGACCGCAGGATATTTTTTTTCTTTGGTTAATAATCCGACCTTATCCAACGCTGCCCGCACCCTTCGGGAAACCTCATTATGTCCGTAACCGGCTATCACTAGCGGCAATGCCACATTATCAAAAACCGTCCTATCCTGCAGCAGTTTGTAATCCTGAAAAATCAGGCCTACTTTCCTGCGCATGTAAGGAACCTGTCTATCCGTGGCTAGATTAAGGTTTTTACCGTCCAAGAAAACCTGTCCCCGGCTGCACCGCTCGATCAACGCAATCAATTTCAATAACGTGCTTTTTCCTGCCCCTGAGTGCCCTGTCAGAAAAGCCATTTCGCCACGCTCCAGATGAAAGCTGACATTACGCAACACATCACCCGCTCCGGGGTACCTCATACTGACATTATCGAACTTTAACATAGGGCTCTTTAGTCTTTAACAAACAATGCATTTACAAAAGCATCCGCATCAAAATCCTGCAGATCATCAATACCCTCGCCTATCCCTATAAAACGAATGGGGATGCCGAACTGTTTGGCCAACGCGAAAATAATACCGCCTTTTGCCGTGCCATCAAGTTTAGTCAGAGCCAAGCCGGTCAACGCCACGGTTTCGTTAAACAGTCTTGCCTGCGACAAGGCATTTTGTCCGGTTCCGGCATCCAACACCAGCAGCACTTCATGAGGCGCTGTTTCATCCAGCTTGCTGATTATCCGTTTTACTTTTTTCAACTCATCCATCAGGTTGGACTTAGTATGCAATCGTCCGGCAGTATCGGCTATCAACACATCGATGCCTTTTGCCTGAGCGGATTGCACGCCGTCATAAATGACCGATGCCGAATCGGCTCCGGTATGCTGAGCCACCACATGTATGTTATTGCGCTCGCCCCAGGTTTGCAATTGCTCGACCGCCGCCGCCCTGAACGTATCCCCGGCGGCCAGCATCACGCTATGGCCTTGCGATTGCAGCCGTTTCGCCAACTTACCGATGGTGGTGGTTTTACCCGCCCCATTGACGCCGACCACCAGGATAACAAAGGGTTTATCCTGTTTCGGGATGTGCAGGTTCTTGTTGCACGGCTGAAGCATGCTCAGCAATTCCTGCTTTAAGGTAGCCGATAAAGCTTCGCCATCATTGAGCTGGTGCCGCTCAACGCTTTCAGTCAGACGCTTGATGATGGTTTCAGTCGCATCAACACCTATATCAGCCATTAACAAGCTGGCTTCAATTTCTTCCAGCAAATCCTGGTCAATCTCTTGTCGGCCCAAAGGAATATGCGCCAGCACGCCGCTAAGCCCTGATCGGGTGCGCTGTAACTGTGTTTTAAGGCGCAGGTACAGCGACTCGGGTTCAGGTATTAAGTAAGCCTCTTCCGCTACACCTTCCGGTTTTAACTCAACCTCTACGGCAGGCTGTAGCTCTTCGCCGTATGCCTGTCGACTGTAAAAACTGATGGCGATCAACGGCAACATCAACAAAGCGGCAAACATATTATGAGCCATCGCCGCCCATAAAGGCGACCCGAGCTTAATGCCGATAATGCCCGAACCGATCTGTAACAACAGCAACGCGCTCAGCCATAAGCCTGCTCGCCTGACCTGTTTTGGATGATGTGCCGAGGTGGCATTCAGCATCAACAAAGTCAGCACGATGAAACTAACCAGCGCACCGACCCGATGCAACCAGTTTGCCGCAACCTGCGCATCGAATGCGATAACGCCGGTATAACCGGTACTTAATCCATTAAATAAGTTCAACGCCGTTTGATAATCGGCTTTAGGCCACCAAGAATCATTGCACTGCGGAAAACCAGAGCAAGCTAAAGCGGCATAGTTGGCGCTGACCCAACCGCCTAACACAATATCTACAAACAGTACGGCCATTGCAACACGGGCAAATAAAACTAATCCATTGCCGCGAACTGTTAGCTGCGAAGCTTTTGGCGTAACCCGCAAATACAGCCAGAACAGCAGCCAAAACGTCATCATGCCCAGCAACAAATGCCCGGTTATCACTATCGGCATCACGTGCAATTTTACGGCCCACATACCCAATGCCGCCTGCAATCCTACCAAGATCACCAATCCCAATGATCCGGTAATTACAGTTAGTCGGTTTTGTTGTTCGCGCCACGAAAGCAGCGTCAGCAACAAGATGGCCACGCCCAAGGTTGCCGCCAGATAACGATGGCTCATTTCCTTCCAGGCTTTGGCTATATCAAAAGCCTGACCAGGAAAGGCTTTGGCCGCCTGCGCCTTAAAATCGGCATGATCGCTGACTACGGCCTGACCGTAGCAGCCCGGCCAATCCGGGCAACCTAGCCCTGCCCCGGTTAACCGGACATATGAGCCCGCTACGATAACTATTAAAGCTAAAACAACGCTAAAGAGAGTTACTTTTTTAAACATTGTATTTTCCACTATCCGATTTGTGAGATTCGCAAAAGATGCATCAGGTCGCTTTTTACGTTGTAAGGATCAAAACCCGGCTCATACTGCATCATCAAATTACCCAGCGGATCCATTAACAACAGCATCCCGTCAGGAATATTGCCTTGCCTGATTGCAGCAATTTTTTTAGCAACGGCCTCATTGGGTTTGACTCTTAATAAAGTCTGGTCGTCTTCCCACCATTTGCTTGCAGTTTCCGGCGCCACTTTTTTTAGCACCAGCACTATTCGACGGGTACGGGTCAACTCCTTATTTAGCATCAAGCGTATTTGTTTGCTTTTATGAATAGCTTCAATGCACGATTCATTGCACTCACCGTTGGGAATGACGTTTACCAACAGCCAGTGCCCGTTAAGCTCAGCCATATTATCTATCGAAAACTGATCGAAACCACTCAGGTCTGTGCGCTCGGTCGTCTGTGGCGGCGTTATTAACTGTCCATGATTGGTTTGCCCGTTTAATAGCTGCGGATGTTCTTTGAGTCCCCATGCGATTAAAAACGGAATAACCGACATTCCGAAAATAGCCAGGATTAATAGATGGTTTTTATTCTTTTGATTGCGCATCGTTATTTTTATCGCCAGGGATGGTGTGTATGCCGCAAGCCAGTCGGGAACTGGCGCGGCGAAAGCTGTACCAAATAAATAGTATCGTTAGCGTCAATGCCAATGCAAACCACTGAAATGCATAGGCCGTATGTTGTTCGGGCGACATTATGGTCGATGTGCGCCATTCCCGTTTGAATCCATCGGGTAA
>JANYKK010000125.1 GCA_025361585.1 Methylobacter sp.
TCCATGGACACCCTGCCGATCAGCGAGACACGCTTGCCGTTGACCAGCACCGGCGTTCCGGCTTTGGCATGACGCGGATAGCCGTCGCCATAGCCTATCGCCACGACGCCCAGCATGGTGGGCTTTTGGCATATCCAACTGGCGCCGTAGCCGACCGACTCGCCCGCTTCGATAGACTTGACCGCAATCAACCGCGAACACAGCGCCATAACCGGCTTTAGCCCCAGCTGTTGGCCGGTTGAATCGGGAAACGGCGAAATGCCGTACAGCATTACACCGGGGCGCACCCAATCGCTTAACGATGGCTTCCAGCCCAGAACTCCCGCCGAGTTGGCTAGGCTGCGTTCACCAGAAAAACCAGCAGTCGTGCGCTTAAACAAATCGATTTGCTTTAATGTTTGCTCGTCATTGATATCATCGGCGCTGGCAAAATGCGTCATCAGGCTGATCGGCTGCTTTACCAGTGCGCATTGACTTAGACGCTGATAAGCGGCTTTGAACTCTGCGGCCTTGAACCCTAGACGGTTCATGCCGGTATCGAGCTTTAGCCAGACCGCACAGGCTCCCGGCTCTGCTCTGGCTTGCAACATATCCAGCTGTGTTGATGAGTGCACCACGGTGTCCAACTGGTGATGCAGCAGCTCGTCCAATTCTTCGGCATCGGCAAAGCCTTCCAACACGGCAATCCGGTTTTTAAACCCGGCCTTGCGCAATTGCACGCCTTCATCGACCCTGGCGACGGCAAAAGCATCGACACCCTGCAAGGCTGCCGCCATCCGCAACAGGCCATGGCCGTAACCATTGGCCTTGATGACCGCCATGACCTTGGCGTTGGGCGCAATGCCGCGCACTTTGGACAGGTTATGCCGGACGGCATCCAGGTCGAGCACCGCATAAGTCGCCGGGGTCATTCATAATCCCCGCTGCCGTATGGATTGCCCGCGAAATTTTCAAAGCGGGTAAATTGCCCCAGAAAGGTGAGCCTGACGGTACCCAGCGGGCCGTTACGCTGCTTACCGATAATGATTTCGGCGATGCCTTTGTCGGGACTGTCTTCGTTATACACTTCATCCCGGTATACGAACACGATCAAGTCGGCGTCCTGCTCGATAGCGCCCGATTCGCGCAGGTCGGACATCATCGGGCGTTTGTTGGGGCGTTGTTCAAGATTACGGTTAAGCTGGGACAAGGCCACCACCGGTACGTTCAATTCCTTGGCCAGCGCCTTTAGGCCTCTGGAAATGTCGGAAATCTGCTGCACCCGGTTGTCGCCGCTGGACGGCGATTGCATCAGCTGCAAGTAATCCAGCACGATCAAGCCCAGCTGGCCGTGTTCACGCGCCAAGCGCCGGGCTCTTGAGCGCACTTCGGTCGGCGTCAACGCCGGGGTGTCGTCGATGAACAGCTTGGTTTCGGCCAGCATGTTGATGGCCGAGGTCAGGCGCGGCCATTCGTCGTCCTCGAGCTTGCCGGTCCTGATCCGGTGCTGGTCAATACGACCTAATGACGACATCATCCGCATCGCCAACGAGTCGCCGGGCATTTCCATGCTGAATACCGCGACCGGCTTATCGCCCTTAATGGCGATATGCTCGGCCATATTCATTGCTATCGTGGTATTGTGCACCACCGTCATATCTTCCAATAAAAACAACCTGTTACCGTCACAGACAAAGCCATAGTAGTCATCTACTTTGTCATATTCAATTTTAATGCCCGTTTGCCGCCAGGTTCTATTACATGTCCAGACGGCGGCTTTTTTTCGCCCTACTCTAACAGGAATGTCACTCACATCGCCTGAAAACCGCACCCGATAAACAGTACTTTGATAGCCTATTTTTTTAATAGTTGCTTGTTTTTCAATGAGTGACGTTCTAAACCCTAAACTGTCGCATAAAAATTTAATTTGCGTTGCCAAGGCAACGTTTTTCTGTGTTATTTCGTACATTTTGTACTTATGCGCGTAATGACCATCGCTATCAATCAAGCCCGCCAGCAACTTTAATCTGTTAGCCCTTGAGTTTGCTAAAAATAGCGGTGGGATGTGTTTGTTGTTTAGTAAGTCCAGCTCTCTTAAAACTTTCTGTAACGAAAAATTGTTCTGATGGTTGCCTCTTTTTTGAGAGCTTATGCTATAGATGGGACACTTATCTTTTCCCTCTTTATTCTTTGCCTGTTTTTCAGTTAAGTGCAAATTCAATTGCTCTGCATATTCACTGAGATAATCAATAACTTCCATATCAGTAGCTGAAACATCTACGGAAGCACTGGTTCCATCACCTAGCCACACCCCTAAAAAATAGGGACAAACCGGAAGAGGCTGTTCTGCGAACTCTATCGCAACCTTATACCCCTTGTAATTGGACTGAAACTTGGTTTTAGCGTTGATATAGTCAGTTAAAGGAATGTTAAGTACATCGCCGTTTTTATGCTTCCCTTCAGTGCGGCTGCGTTTTAATGACAAAATATGCGATTCATTAACCCGATAATCCAGCGCTTTATTTTGCCGCACCCAATACATCGCTTCACGCCCACGCGCCAAAGACAATACCCGCCTAGGCGTTGAATCATCGCCCATCAGGACATCACCCACCTGTATATCTTCTACCGCCTTAATTTCCCCCGAATACATTAAAATACGCGTGCCTTTACCAAAGCATTTCCCCATCGAAGGCCGTCCGGCCACGATAATCAGGTCAGCAGGCTGCAAGCCGGAGGTCAATTCGTCAAAATCGGTAAAGCCTGTCGCCGCCCCGGTGATATTGCCTTCCTGCTCAAACAGCGCTTCAATCTTGTCGACAGCCCGCGCCAGCAGTGTTTTGATAGTGGCAAAACCGCCCTGCCCCCGCTGCCGTTGTTCGGCGATTTTAAATACCTCGCGTTCGGCATTTTCCAGCAGATCAGCGGTCTCTCGGCCTTCGGTGTTGAATGCGGAATCGGAAATATCGGTGCCGACGTGAATCAACTGGCGCAGCACCGACCGATCCCGAACAATATTGGCGTAAGTGACGATATTGGCCGCGCTGGGCGTGTCTTTAGCCAACATGCCCAAATAGGACAACCCGCCGGAATTTTCCAGCTCGCCTATCGCTTCCAGCGCTTCGGATATGGTGATCACATCGAAAGGGATCTGCTTTTCGGCCAACTGCTCAATGGTCTTAAAGATCAGCCGGTGATCCCGGCGATAGAAATCGCTTTCCACCACCTTATCCGACACCGAATCCCAGGTTTGATTGTCCAGCATCAATCCGCCCAATACCGATTGCTCGGCCTGGATGGAGTTGGGCGGAATCTTTAAGGAATCCAGCGAATAATCACGATCAAACGAATAGTTTTCAGACATGGTTCACAGTGGTCAAGGTGTTAATCATAAAATATCGCATAAAAAGCTTTCAATCCTCCTTATATTTAAGCATGGAGTCGATTGGCATTATAAACCAACTTAGGCCCGATCATCTCGATACGCTTACCGTTGGCTAAATAATCCTGAGCCTTAAAATCAATCTATGGAAAAATCTCCAGCAAGAGTACAATCAAATCGTATTGAATTGATGGTGAAACATAAAATTTCCTGGCTTACCGCCCGATGTTCAGTGCTGTAAACTTTAAATTAGGAACCCTAATGATTATTTCCTTACCTCATCAAGCAGCAAGATTAGTTCGCCACTTTATGTTAATGGCTACAATCGCATTATTTTGTTATTCGAACAATGCATGGGCCGATGAATCAACTGAGATCCAAGAATTGAGGCTGGAAAATGAAGCCCTTAAAAAACGGGTACAAGAATTGGAATCAGCCAAAACTCCCGAAGCGACTAAAGTAAAAACAAAAAAAGTAACGGGCAATCCGTGGAAATCTTTGCAGGTGAACCTATCAAAAGCCGAGGTCACGTCAATGCTCGGAAAGCCCGATAAAATTGATAAATGGAAAACGGGCGAGGCATGGTATTACCCCAACCCCAGAGGCGGCGAGGTTGATTTTAATGCCGATGAGATGGTAACCGGTTGGCTGGAACCCTAATTTAAGGCATCACAATCCACGTCAACCATGGCTGAGCCTAAAGTAAGCGACTAAGCGCTTACCCATGCCAGATAAAAAACATTCCGACTTTAATTCCGATACGAGCGTTAACCATGTCTAATTTGCAAATTTCCGAAGATATTCTGCCGCTAGGCCAATTCAAAACCCACGCCTCCCAACTATTAAAAAGTATTAATAGTAGCAATCGCTCTATTGTCATCACCCAGAACGGCAAACCGACAGCTGTGGTGTTGTCGCCTAGCGAGTTTGACCGGCTCAGCACACAAGCCCGATTTATCTCGGCCGTACAACAAGGTCTGAATGATGAACAGGCCGGACGGGTTCTCGACGATGACGAGTTGGATGCCATTCTGGAGCGCGAGTCGTCAACAACATGAAACTGCGCTGGAGCGAACGGTCGATTAACGACCTTATCGCCATTCAGAAATACATTGCTCAGGATAATCCGCAAACAGCTAAAAAATGGGTCGCCAAACTTCGGCAACGCACCCGACGCGCCGCTGAAACAGCACTGGCCGGACGCATCGTGCCAGAGTTTAATCAAAAAGACATTCGCGAAATTTTTCTGGGTAATTATCGAATCGTCTATCGCGTGGATAACGACAACAACGGCATACTGGTATTGACGGTATTTGAAGGTCACCGGTTACTTAAACTGTAGATCCTTAACCGCCAAACATCATTCACGAGTAAGTAATCTCACGGAAATATACGTTTAATCCATACTATTCAACTCTTGGCTCAAGAGCAGGCCATATATAACTATTAACAATCCACTCCGCGAAAGCAAACGCACTGGTAAACGCTGGCGAGATTGCATTGAGCACATGAGTCGAGTGCCTGCCCTGCTCCACCACAAAATCCATTTCCAGCCGCATATCCCGTGTGTTGACCAGCTGAGGTCGGATACCGACCTTGGGGCTGGATTTAACCCAATCCGGCTCCAACTGCCTGACCAGTCGGCTAGCGGCAGCGATAAAG
The DNA here is from genome assembly GCA_025361585.1 of Methylobacter sp. Lineage (GTDB taxonomy): Bacteria > Pseudomonadota > Gammaproteobacteria > Methylococcales > Methylomonadaceae > Methylobacter_A. The sequence goes on from JANYKK010000125.1 coordinate 5,024, forward strand.
CTGGCTTTGCGGTAATGCGGAATCTCGCTATGCACCAGGTTTCTGAAATTCTGTGGGTTGCTGACATAAAGCTGCGCCAGTAGCGTCCCGATAGTCAACGCCTCGCTTGGCGAGGCACCGCTAAGCACACC
>JANYKK010000137.1 GCA_025361585.1 Methylobacter sp.
GTTTTGCCAGTTCGCCGTGACAAACCATGACCGCAAAGAAAAAGGCGATCAGGTGCAAAATCAAATAGGCCCAATAAGGCAAATCCGCCGGATTAATGAATGCGTAGGCGATAAACGGCAACAGGAATATCGGTTGCAGCCTGACCATCAGCGGATGAATTTTGTCGTTCCATTTGGAAAAAACGATTACAAAAGACAATAAATACAGCGTTAACGGGATGATCCACAATAACGGCACCGAGGCTATATCGGTGCTGATGAAGTTGGTCAGGCCCAGCAACAGGCTGGACGGCACGAAGGCCAAAGCCAGCCAGTGCAGTTTGGTGGACAGACTGAGGTTGTTTTCGTCGGTAACTGTATCTGTGTCCTCTAGCTGTTCGGCTGTTTGCCTGCTTTTCCATAGCACGAAAGCGCAACCGGCGATCAGCAGGCAAAGCAGCACATAGCCGACGCTCCAGTAACTCTTCTGATTAGCCAAGCCTATGTTGGGTTCAAGCAGGAACGGATAACTCAGCAACGCAATCAGACTGCCGGCGTTGCTGGCCGCATAGAGATAATAGGGGTCATGGCTGGTATGGTGGCCGACATGGGCAAACCATTTTTGAATCAGCGGCGCGGTTGTGGACACCACGAAAAAGGGCAGGCCAATAGCAAGGAATAAAGTCCACAGCAGCCAGAATGTCGGGTTGCTGTCTGTCGGCGGGACGGTGTTTTCAGGCAGGGCCAAAGGCAGCGCCAAAAAACTGATCAATATCAGCGCCGTATGGATCTGGATTTGGCGATGCTGACTGTAGCGTGTAGACAGATAGTGCGCGTAAAGATAACCCAGAAACAGGATGCTCTGGTAAAACACCATGCAGGTGTTCCAGACTGCGGGCGAGCCGCCCAGTAAGGGTAACAAAATCTTCCCGAACAGCGGTTGCAGCACAAACATCAGTGACGCGCTGGTAAACAAGGTTGCGGAGAACAGGAAGATCAGGGATAAACTGCGGTCAGTGGCGGCTTCTGGATGGTGGCTCATTATTTTTATAGGTAGCCTTGGTGGCTTTTAATTTTTAATGCGCTAATGATAAAGCATTTGTTGCGGAATGGGGCAGTTGAAAAATAAAAAAGGCGGTTAGTCCGCCTTTTAAAAACAAAATTACGGATTTTGTTAGCGGCGGTGTTGCGGTTGTCCTCCGGTTAATTCCTTGGCTTCCTGACCGATATTGTCCATAGTTCTATCGATAATGGTGTCGACCGGATTTTGTTGGTTGTGTTGATTATGGCGCGATCCTTGGTCTTGGCGATCATCAGCCATCTCATGCCTTTCTTCGGCTCTGTCCTCGCCGCGAAGATTATCACCGGATTTTGATTGCTTGTTACTGTTCTGCATGCGGGACTCAGAACCGGCGTTTTTTTGGTGTTTGTTGCCGTGATCATTCGGTTGTTTTGCCATAGCCGCACCGGATAGGGACAGGGCTAAAACGGTTGCGGGAAGCAAGAAATATTTGCTGGTTATCATGGTTTCCTCGGTGTTATAAAGATCCAAAATAAGCGGCTAAAGCTTTAAAATCCGCTTCAGGCAGGTTAGCGGTAATGGCTTGCATTGGCCCGCTTTTACGTGAACCTTCCTTGAAGGCTTTTAACTGTTGCACAAGGTATTTGGGGTGTTGCCCGGCAAGACGTGGAAATTGGCCGTTGCCTTGAGCGGTGGCGCCATGGCAGCCAAGGCACATACCGGCTTTGGCTTCGCCTGACTTGGCTAATGCGGGGTCGGCGCTGCTGGTCTTGACGGGTTTCTGGCTGGAAAAAAAGGCGGCAAGGTTAGTAATGTCTTCATTGCTCAGGTTGGCCGTCATCGAATTCATTATCACATTGATGCGGTCACCCGCTTTGAATGCTTTGAGTTGATTAGCCAAATAGGTTGATTGTTGCGCTGCCAGGTTGGGCCATTGTGCGTTGCTGCTATTGCCTTTTTGACCATGGCAGTTGGCGCAAGGTTCGGATTTTTGTTCACCGGCCGCACTATCGGCTGCCGAAACTGGCGCTGTTAAAAAAATGGCCAGGAATAAGGGCAAGATAAGGGTTTGTTGTAGTGAGTTCATGATTCACCTCGTAGGATAGGGTTAGACTATCTGTGGCTATCTGGCTGGCAGGAGACTGCCTTTTAGATAGGAGCTTCACTATACAACTAAAAGGATTGGCTGATAACAAAAAGTTAAAGGCTTGGGGCAGGGAATTAAAATAACTAGCCTGTTTTCGAGAATAAGCAGTAAGTCTAAGAGATTTAACCGGGATAAAATTTAGGTAGGTTATGTCATTATTAAGTAGCTATCGGAGTGCAAGCTTCGCTTGTGCTTGCAGGCGAAGCCTGCACTCCCGCTGCATGCGCTGATGGCCTTGCGAAGCGTATATGATATTAACCGCTATTTTACGATACGTAAAGTGGGCTTGGCTGCCGGTTTTTTCTCCGGCGGTGGCGGCTCGTCGTTATCGCTGTCTTCCTGGTCGAAGATCATGCCTTTGCCGTTTTCTTTGGCGTAGATTGCCAGCACTGCGGTTATCGGTGTGGCAATGTGCATGGGTTTTCCGCTAAAGCGGGCATTAAACTCAATCTCATCGTTGCCTAGAGAAAGTCCCTGTATGGCTTCCGGCCTGATATTTAAAACGATTTTGCCGTCTTCAATAAATTCTGTCGGCAGAACAGCGCGGGTGTCTTCTGCATCCACGAGCAGATGCGGGGTCAGGTTGTTATCGATTATCCACTCGTAAATTGAACGGATTAAATAGGGCTTTAGGGAGGTCATTTTACCAAGGCTTATTGTTTAAACATCGATCATTTCTTTTTCAGCTTCGCTCAGGCTGCGCTTGAACGCGGCTCTGTTGAAGATGCGTTGGGCATAATTGGTGATTGCTTCATTCGGTGTCGCTACATCAATGCCTATGCTAGGCAGGCGCCATAATAAGGGCGCGATTACGCAATCGATCAGCGAGAATTCATCGCTCATAAAATAAGGTCGGGCGGCAAAAATAGGCTCGGCAGACAAGATGCTTTCCCTGAGCATTTTTTTGGCACGGGCGGATTTTTTCTCGCCGGAGAATAAAATTTCATCCAGCAACTGATACCAGTCCTGATCGATACGTTTGATCAGCATTCTGGCATTTGCCCGTGAAACCGGATCCATTTGGTGTAAAGGCGGATGCGGGAAGCGTTCGTCGAGATATTCCATGATGATGCGCGAATCATAAAGAACTAAATCGCGTTCAATCAGTGTCGGTGACGTGCCGTTGGGATTAAGCTCAAGTAAGTCCTCAGGCGGGTCAGTCGGATCGTAATATTCTATGTCCGCGACCACCCCTTTCTCGTGTAAAACAAAGCGTGCGCAATGGCTCATCGCGCAGGTTGGAGATGAGAAAAGCGTCATTACAGATTTACGGGTAATATGTGTCACGAATAACAACCTCTTTAAGGCGTGTGGGGAGGTAAAAAAGGGTATTATAACAGATTGGCGATGTTTTTATTTACAGTTGTTGCTATACAGGATGGGCAGTTTCAACGACCCATCCTGTATGGGTTTGAAGATTATATTTCGATTCGTGAGAATTAATGAACGTCTTTCCAATATTCCTTTTTCAGCAGATACGCCACAACTAAAAACATCAAAATGAAAAATATCACGTATTTTCCGATACGCTGTCTTTCAAGTTGCACTGGCTCACCGACATACACCAGGAAATTAACCAAGTCATTGACGAAAATATCGAATTCTCCTTCGGACAAGGTACCCGGTTCGTTAAGAACTAACTTGGTATATTCATCACCCCATATATTTTTTTTATGTTCCGCATGCTGTTCACCTTGCAATTGCCAAAGCGGGTTAGGCATGGCGGTGTCCTTGAAAACCAGGTTGTTTACCCCTCTAGGGCTTTTGGGATCAGCATAGTAACTTTTTAAATAGCTGTACAGCCAATCCGCACCCCGTGACCTGGCGATTAAAGATAAATCGGGCGGCTGGGTGCCGAACCACTTTTCTGCGTCATGCGCATTCATAGCGCTATGCAGCTGGTCATAGATGTTGGCTCCTTCCGGTGCAATGTCTTTCAACACCTGCTTAGGGTCGGCACCGACATCAAGGGCTATACGCAAGTAACGGATATGTTTGATTGAATGGCAGCCCAAACAATATGTGACGAAGTGTTTCGCCCCCCGTTGCAATGAAGCATTATTGGAAAGATCAATATTCGCTTCTTGCAGCTCAATGTCTTCTGAGGCGACAACCCCAAAAGACAGCAATAACAATAAAAGTAATGCTATTAAATTCTTCATATTAATCCAGACTCCCTATTGCTTTTTTTGCTAACCGACTGATAACGTTTTTGATACCTTCGGGATTAGGGCTTCTGGTGAAAGAAGAGCCTTTAAAAGCAGTATGACCAATTTCAGTGGCTGCTGGTTTTAATATGGTAATTTCCTCGATTAACGCAGGCAATTGCTCCTCAAGACTATGTACTGAGGATAAGCGCTTTGGTACTGGCTTGGTTTTTTCCCAGCGGGTATACAAAGGCATCAACAGAAAGAAGCCGAAATAAATTGCGGTAAAAATTCGCGCAAATATCGTTGCTGTCGGTGTCGCAGGCTGGGTGCCCAAATAGCCCAGTACCAGGAAGCTGACCACAAACAGCATCAAGGCCTTTTTGTAGATGCCGCCGCGATAACGGATTGATTTGACCGGACTGCGATCAAGCCAAGGCAACAGAAACAATACGACAATCGCGCCGCCCATGCCGATAACCCCGGCAAATTTGTCGGGTATCGCCCTTAAAATGGCGTAGAAAGGCGTGAAATACCAGACCGGGGCTATGTGCTCCGGGGTTTTCATCGGGTCTGCCGGGATGAAATTGGCGTGTTCGAGAAAATAACCGCCCATTTCCGGCATATAAAAGATAACCGTGGCGAAAAACAACATGAACACGGCCACGCCAACGATGTCTTTGACGGTGTAATAGGGGTGGAACGGAATGCCGTCCACCGGGTGGCCCCAGGGGTCTTTGGAATCCTTGATTTCAATGCCGTCAGGGTTATTGGAACCCACTTCATGCAAGGCTACGATATGCAGGAATACCAGCATCACCAAAGCCAGCGGCACCGCGATAACATGAAAAGCGAAGAACCGGTTCAGGGTTGCATCGGAAACCACATAATCGCCTCTGAGCCAGAGCGACAAATCATCGCCGATCACAGGAATAGCGCTGAACAGCGAGATAATAACCTGCGCGCCCCAATAGGACATTTGTCCCCAAGGCAGCAGATAGCCCATGAACGCTTCGGCCATCAAGGCGACGAACAACAGCATGCCGAAAATCCAGATCAGTTCGCGGGGATGCTTGAACGAACCGTAAAGCAGGCCTCGGAACATGTGCAGGTAAACGACAATAAAAAATGCCGATGAACCGGTCGAGTGCATGTAGCGTATCAGCCAGCCCCAGTTCACATCGCGCATGATGTACTCTACCGAATCAAATGCCAGCTTGGCATCCGGCTTGTAGTTCATCGTCAAAAAGATACCGGTCAGGATCTGGTTAACCAGCACCAGCAACGCCAGCGAACCGAAGAAATACCAGAAATTGAAGTTTTTAGGCGCATAATAATGCGTCATATGTTCATTCCAGAGTTTGGCTAGCGGAAAACGAGCCAAAAACCATTCGTTACATTCAGTTATGCGGCTAGGTTTCATGCGCTTGCTTCCTCTGGAGATTCACCGATAATCAGCTGGGTATCGGTAATATAGCGGTATGGAGGGATTTCCAGGTTGGTCGGTGCCGGCACGCCGCGATAAACGCGACCGGCCAGATCAAACCAGGAACCATGGCATGGGCAGAAAAATCCGCCTTTCCACTTGTCGCCCAGATCGGGGGGAGCTACTTCAGGGCGGAACGTCGGCGAACAGCCTAAGTGGGTGCACAAGCCTACGGCAACGAAAACTTCCGGTTTTATGGAGCGAACCGGATTTTTGCTGGATTCGGGTTGTAGGGATTCTACAGAAAGCGGATCTCTAAGTTCTGGATCCAGCGTTGCCAGCGTTTCAAGAACCTGAGGGGTTCTGTTAAGTACCCAGACTGGTTTGCCCCGCCATGCGACTCTGATTAATTGGCCGGGTTCCATCTTGCTGATATCGACTTCAACAGGCGCACCGGCTGCCATAGCCTTGGCGCTGGGTTGCATTTGAGCAAGAAAAGGGACTGCTAAATAACCTGTACCGACTGCGCCAACCACGGTCAAGGCCGAGGTTAGAAACTGGCGTTTGGACTGATCGACGCCTTTATTATTCATTATAGAACTCTCCTGATTAAGTCTGCGCTTCTTAAGGGCGCATTATTTTCTGGCGCCAATATACCATTAGAGCTTATAAGATTTGAAGTGCTTATGCCGCTGGTTTTGGATTTAAAAATGGTTTGATGTTATGTCTAAGGTGCAAGCCTATGATATTGTGGAATATTGTTGTATCGCCGAGTCAGGGCGACGCTGTTAAATTTTTTGTATAAAAGACGTGCATTTGATGGTCGGATAGGGTGGTTACCCTTCTACTAGGCTTTTCGTTAATGCGGCAAGAAAAGCTGCATTTTCTTCCGGGTTGCCGATGGTAACTCGGAGGCAATCGGCAAGCAAGCCGCCTTGGGGGCTAAGATTTTTGATTAAAACGCCTTGTTGTTTTATCGACGCGAAGATGTCGTTAGCCTTATTTCCCGGCGTTTTAAACAGGATAAAATTCGCCGCGCTGGGATAGGCTTTAATGCCGTCCAGCTCATTAAGCCGGTTAAAGACGATAGTCCGCTCAGCGCAAATCTGTTGCGTTTGCTGATCGAACAAAGCTTTGTTGGACAGCGCAAAATCAGCGCTGATTTGTGTCAGGCTGTTGATATTGTAAGGCAGGCGGATTTTATGAAGCTGCTCAATGATGTCTGGCGAACCCGCGAGGTAGCCAAGGCGCAATCCTGCCAGCCCCAGTTTCGATACGGTGCGCATCACCAACAGGTTGTCGTATTGCACCAGACTGTCGATAAAGCTGGCATCGGCAAAGGGCGCGTAAGCTTCATCAATCACCACCAAACCCTTGGCGGTTTTTATGATGTCCCGGATCGATACTTCGGAAAATAAATTGCCGGTTGGGTTATTGGGATAGGCCAGGAAAATGACTGAAGGTTGGTGCTGTTCTATGGCAGCCAGCATGGCTGGCAGATCCAGGTCAAATCTGTCTGCCAGCAAAGGGATGGCGTGGTAGCTTAGTCCCAAGCAAAGACTCAACTGTTTATACATCACAAAGCCGGGATCCGGTGCCAGTACGCAAGCACTGGAAGGCAGCACCATCAACAGCAATTGAATGATTTCATCGGAACCGTTGCCCAGCAGCACCTCGAACTGATCGGGGATTTGATTTAGGCGCTTGAGAGTTGTCGTCAGAGTCTTGGCTTCAGGGTCGGGATAGCGGTTTAGCGGGCAGTCTTTCAATGCTTCCAGCCAGAGTGTCTTGATGTCTTCCGGCCAGCTGTAGGGGTTTTCCATCGCATCGAGTTTGATTAAGCCGGTGGCGTCGGCCACTTTATAGGCGGACATGGACAGGATTTCTTTGCGGAAAATGGAGGAGATAAGATTTGATTGAGTCATGTTCAAATGTTAAGGCTGTAAGGGCGACTTCGCTCAAGGCAGCTATTTTTGACAATTGCCCTGGGCATAAAGGAATGGCGTTAAGTTAAGCGATTCATTTTACATGAGAAATAAATTGCTGGAGTGCAAGCTTTGCTTGCATTAGCAGGCGGAGCCTGCACTCCAAATGTAGAAGGCATTCCTTAATTTAACGGCATTGGGCATAAAGGGCGACCAGCCGGTCGCCCCTACGTTTTAATCCTGAATTCCGCAGACCGGGCATGGGCGGTCAGGCTTTCGCCGCGCGCCAATATCGATGCGGTTTTGCCCAGTTTATCCGCGCCTGATTGGGAACAGTTGATCAGGCTGGAGCGTTTTTGGAAATCATATACGCCTAAAGGCGAAGAAAACCGTGCGGTGCTGGAGGTCGGTAACACATGGTTGGGCCCGGCGCAGTAATCGCCCAAGGCTTCGGCGGTATAGCGGCCCATAAAAATAGCACCTGCGTGGCGAATGTTTTTGCACAAGGCATCGGGATCTTCGACCGAGAGCTCCAGATGTTCAGGCGCAATAATATTGGCCACATCAGCGGCGGTATTTAAGTCGGCTACCTTAATAAGCGCGGCTCGAGTAGACAGTGATGTCCTAATGATCTCTGCACGTTCCATGGTGGGTAATAGTTTGTTGATGCTTTGCTGGACAGCGTCCAGATACCCTCCGTCGGTGCTTATTAATATGGCTTGGGCATTTTCATCATGTTCCGCCTGTGAAAAAAGGTCCATCGCAATCCAGTCGGGGTTGGTTTTGCCATCGCAGATAATCAGGATTTCCGAAGGGCCGGCAATCATGTCGATCCCGACTTGGCCGAATACCAGCTTTTTGGCAGTGGCCACATAGATATTACCGGGGCCGACAATTTTAGCCAC
>JANYKK010000140.1 GCA_025361585.1 Methylobacter sp.
ACATCGCTGGTTAGATACGCACGCTGTTCCGCTACGCGACTCCCATGGACGCATCAGCGCATTGCTCGCAGTTACTCGCGACATCACCGAACGCAAGCTCGCGGAAACCGCACTACGCGAAAGCGAGGATGCACTTCGGCATTTGTTTGAAGACTCCAAAGATCCCATTTTACTTCTCAAAGAAGGGCGCTTCATCGACTGCAACGCCGCCGCTTTGGCACAACTTGGATACCAGTCAAAATCAGAATTAATCAATTGCAAGCCCGGCGAAATATCGCCCCTATATCAACCCGATGGACGGTTGTCTGAGGAGAAAGCGTCTGAAATGATAGCCACCTCAATAGCAGCAGGCTATCACCGGTTCGAATGGCTGCATCAAAGAGCCGACGGTTCGCCCCTTCCCGCCGAAGTTTCCCTAACCCCAATGACCGTACAGGGCAAACTGATTGTCCATGCCTGCTGGCGCGACATCACCGAGCGCAAGGCCATCGAAAACAAGTTGCGTAACCGCACCGATGAACTAGCCTTACAGAATCAAATTCTCCAACGCATTAATCAAGGGGTTGACCTACCCGAAACATTGGACGTGTTAGCGCGCCAAATTGAAAGCTTGCATCCCAACATGTTGTGCTCAATTTTACTGTTGGATGAGGGCGGCAAACACTTACGCCATGGCGCGGCCCCCAGTTTACCCGACTTTTACAATCAAGCCATTGATGGTTTAGCAATAGGCGACGGCGTCGGTTCTTGCGGCACGGCAGCCTATCTCGGTGAGCGCGTCATCGTTGAAGATGTGCAGCAGCATCCTTATTGGGAAGCGTTTCGCGATCTTACCCAACAAGCTAATCTGCAAGCTTGCTGGTCACAACCCATCAAAAATAATCAGGGACGAGTGCTCGGGACTTTCGCTGTCTACCATCGGCTGTCGGCAAGCCCCACAGAGACCGAAATCAGCTTGGTTGACCACTATACCGAGCTGGCGCAATTGGCAATTGAGCGAAATCAATCAACGCTGCAAATAGCAGAATCCTTGTCGATACTCAAAGCTACCTTGGAATCCACCGGCGAGGCCATTTTGGCTGTGGATCTGAACAACAATTGGTTGGTGCATAACCAAAAATTTGTTGATTTATGGCACATTCCAAATGAAATAATCGCTGCTAAATTGACTAGCAAAGAGAATAATCCAGAGCTACTGTATGGTTCCAGCCAAATCAAAGATCCCGAGACTTTCTCACAAAAAGTAATCGACCTGTACGCGACCCCGGAAGCCCACTCCTTCGATACCCTTGAGTTTAAGGATGGAAGAATTATCGAGCGCTACTCCATCCCCAAGATGATCAACAACGAAGTCGTAGGCAGAGTGTGGAGCTTTCGCGACGTTACCGCGCAAAAACTGGCCGAAGCTGAACTGCGCATCGCCGCAACCGCCTTTGACTCGCAAGAAGGCATGTCCATCACCGATGCCAATCAGATTATTTTAAAGGTCAACAAGGCCTTCACCCGCGTCACCGGCTATACCCCGGAAGAAGTCATAGGAAAAACCCATGCCCTGCTTAAATCGGGTCGCCAGGATGCCCGCTTTTACCAAGCGCTGCAATCTAGCCTGAAGCAGGATGGCTATTGGGAGGGGGAAATATGGAACCGACGCAAAAATGGGGAAATCTATCCTGAATGGCTTAACATTACCACGGTACGAGATGCCAATAACCAAATCACCAACTACGTTACTGCGTTCACCGACATCAGCAAAGACAAGGAAGCGGAACAAACCATTCACAATCTGGCTTATTACGATCCGCTGACCGCACTGCCCAATCGCCGCCTGCTATGGGAGCGACTTAAACACGGCATCGAAGTGGCGCGGCGCGACGGCAAACAGCTGGCATTGCTGATGCTTGACCTCGATCGCTTTAAAACAGTTAATGACAGCATGGGTCACATGGCAGGTGACGAGCTGCTGCAACAAGTCTCAGCCCGCATCAAGGCTAGACTGCGCGATGTTGACATGGTTGCCCGTTTAGGCGGCGATGAGTTTATCGTGCTGCTGGAGGACATTAGCCATCCTGAAGATGCCGCTCGGATCGCAGAAGAGATCGTCGCCGATTTAAGCAACCCTTTTGAATTACTTAAAAGCAGTAACATCCATCCTGAATTAAGTCGGCAGGTCAGAATCGGTGCCAGCATAGGCATTAGCCTGTTCCCTCAGCACGGCGACAGCCCGGAAACATTGTTGGATAACGCCGACATTGCGCTCTACAAAGCCAAGGATGAAGGGCGCGGCTGCTTTGCCTATTTTTCAGAAGAATTTACCGTTATCGCCCGAGAACGTATCGCACTGGAAACACGCTTGCGCCACGCTATTGAACAACTCCACTTGTGCGTTTATTACCAAGCGCAAATCGACATCGACAGCGGCAAGATAATCGGTGCCGAAGCGTTGGTGCGCTGGTATGATCCCATTGAGGGGCTGATTTCGCCAACCAGCTTTATCCCCGTTGCCGAGGAAACCGGCCTGATCGTGGAAATCGGTGCCTGGGTGTTGCGCGAAACTTGCCAGCAAGGGCAGCGTTGGATAGATGCAGGCTTGCCGTCGATAACCTTAGCGGTTAATGTCTCCCCTCACCAGTTCCGCCGTAGCGACATCAGCGCATTGGTGGCAGAAGTACTGCACGAAACCGGCTTCCCCGCCGAGCTGTTAGAATTGGAATTAACCGAAAGCGGCTTAATGGAAAACGAAGACAAAGCCGTCGATGTACTCAATAATTTACGCGCCCAGGGCATTCGCCTAGCTATTGACGACTTCGGCACCGGATATTCGTCGTTGTCTTACCTGAAGCGTTTCCCCCTGGATGTGCTGAAAATCGACAAGAGCTTTATCGACGACATTCCGTCGCTGCAAGACGACATGGAAATCACTGCGACGATAGTTGCAATGGGCCATATCTTAGGCTTCAAGGTGCTGGCCGAAGGCGTGGAAACACTTGAGCAACTGGCATTCCTGCGCGAAAAAGGCTGCGATACTTATCAGGGTTTCATCAAAAGCAAGCCCTTGCCTGCTGCCCAATTCGCCCAGTTATTGCGTGATCACATTTAAAAGAAAACCCGTCGTATTTTAAAAACCTTACCCATCCAGCCTCCGTAGCATCAAGTCAAAAATCTCCGGCAAAGCCGGAGACTTGAAAATATGAACTATCAAAGCAGAGGCCAAAATAAACTTATGCATCGCACCGTTTGCTCTTTTAGACCTCTTTGTGTCCAGTCGCTAAAGTAGGCAATGCCTTAATCAACGTCATGATGCCATAACCCAAAACCATATAAAGCAGGGCGGAACTGACATAAGGCGGGTAATACTGGGCTACCCGTGCAAAGTATTGTCCCCAGGATAAATCCACATAACGTCCTGAAAACAAATAGAAGCTGCCATTTGAAATGGCGAACGCAGCCGATGTTGCCAGAGTCACCACACCAAACTGCATAGCCAGTTCAGTCATTTTCAGCGAGTTAAATGCCGAGCAGTAGCGACCTGAAAGCCACATTACCGCATAGGTAGGAATCAGGAAAACGTAGGCGGGCGACACGCACCAGCTGCTGGTGCCGTTTGATATGGCGATGGTGTCAATCAATCCGGCCAGAATCAGCAAGAAGGGGAATAAGGCCTTTTTGCGGTAAAAACCGGCAAAGAAAAAAACCGCAAGCGAAGCATCGGGCAGATGCAAT
>JANYKK010000146.1 GCA_025361585.1 Methylobacter sp.
GCTCTTAGTTACTCATCTGCAAGTAATACTTTGCTCACTTGATAAGGCCCATATGGGGAGCAGAATACTTGTCGGTCCGCTTGATAGCACATTCACCGTAGATGGCTACAGGCTTTCCGGCCCCATCCTCGTAACGAATGATGTAGCCGATGGTGTCATCGTAGGGGGCAAGTTCATAAAGAACCTGGGTCATATTTCCACAGGTTACTTCTACACGATAGTGCCGATACCAATGGGCACGCTCAGGCGCACGACAGGCGACTAAGACTAACAGTAGCACGAACGCGTATTTCATAGATCCTCCTTGGCTCTGAAGCCTTTGAAAGTGGGGAACCTCGGCGCTGCTAGGTTCCCGGTCGGGAAATACTTGTAGGTAATGATCTTGCCACAAAGTTCATGACGACTATGCCAAAGCGCCCAGCGAGCCGTATCATCAAATCCTGTTCCTACGTCAAAGATTTCTCCAGACGTAAGGTCACGAACGCGGAGTGCGCCGAGCTTTCCCGTGAGTTGCTTATTCGCCTTGTGAGAACTGCGCTTTGTCTGCCCAAGTTCACCGATAGTCGCCTCGTTTGCATTGTGGAGGAGTTCCTGGTAGCCGATAATTTCAGCTTCGCTGTCTGCAAACTGCTTGACCTTAAGAAGCCAGCCTTCATTAACCGTAGAGCGACCTTGCTTGTATGGACCATCAAGTGATCTGAGCATAATCCCTTCATAACCCTTTGCGAGACAAGCCGCCTCAATTTCCAGGAGCTGCTCCAGATTTTCAAGGTGAAGATGGTCCACAAATCTGATGTTGTCACCAAGATGAGCAAACTTGATGTCTCGTATTCGCTTTTGGAGGGCATTGTAGCGAGACGCGTAGCCCATTGATGCAGGAAGGGAAAAGTCGTCAAATACATGGTAGGTAACATCGGGCTCTCCGTATTTAGACATGACACCAGACATTGTCTTGCGGTAAGCATTTTCCGCGTAGGCCCGGCCCACGATTAGCTCCCCATCAAGACCGTTGAACTCACGGCTCCCAAACAAATTCTGTACGTAACCATTGGGAATGAGCAGAAGTTTCCGACTATAGACATACCCATCGATGATTAGTGCGCGGATGCCATCTAATTTCGGACTAGCCATTACAGGGAATTTCACAGTGTTGATATTGGCCTTACCTGCGAGCATCGGCTTCATCGGCTTCATCGGACTCTCCTAAAAATAATAATCTTTTCGAAGCCCAAGTGACAGACTACAGAGAGTGGTATTTTCTTGCGCCCAGTGATCATCATGCTTACAAATGGGCCAGTCACCCCCAGGCGCTTTCCCATCTCAGCTTGGGAACCAGCTTCAATTGTAGCTTTCTTCAGGGCCTTTCTAACGTCATCAATCGTTGCCATGATAGCCTGCTCCTTTACAAATAGGGCATCGTAGAAATTCACCACCGCGAAAGCCGCGCTGCCGCCACTGAATGCCGAGCCCTTTACAATCAGGACAGCGTGTTTGGGTGAGGTCTAAAAACTTGATGTAGGCAATCCGATTCTTTTCGTCCTTGAGTGCATTATAGGCATCTACGACAGCCGTGTATTCTTCTATATCGCCATCGCAAAGATCTGGGTGCTTTTCGCGACTGATATCACGAAATGCTGCCGCAAGTTGATCTTGTGTTACAGAAGGATTTACTCCGAGGACGACGAAGAGATTTTCGGCCACACAAGTCCCCTTTCTTTGGTGTAGAGATGCCCAAGCTGAACTCCTGTCATTATAGAATCATCAAATGGCAGGATCATCCACAACCTCTGCGGCCCCAATGGAGTCGGGACGGGCATCCCTTTGTAGACTCGCTCGAATCCAGCTCTCGCTAGCTCTCGCGACAGGCCGTTGACCGTGACCTTGCCCACTTGTCGTGAATCGTAGATAGCGTGAAGTTCAGTCGCTGTCCACAAGTTATACTTCAAGAACTTATCGCCTAGCCGAAGAACTGTTTCGGGACTATCGCGCAGCATGGCGACCCAAGATCCAATATCGCTGCGCCCACTATCAATCATTTCCTGTTTGCTGTGCGTCATCGGAGCTGGCGCCTGCGGATTAAAGCCAGCGAGATCTAGCGTCCCTAAATGGTGAAATAGCGCGTGGGCCCCTGAACCATTCATCCACTTACTATAGGATTCGTAGAATGCCGACGGTAATGGTTCAGCCTTCACTTCGTGAATAAAGAACCGTCGATCAGTGTCCTCAAGAAAGAACGCATCAGGATGATTGCTGGTAAAGAGATAGTTGATGCAATCTGGCACAGTATAGCTGGGAATATACTTCGGATTGAGGCGTAGGAGCTTCTGTGTGATCATACTTTTCATACGATCAGCGCTTGCTCGCTTGTCACCGCCAGTAATCTCATCTCCAAGAATGAACTGTTTATTCTCAGCCCATTCATTAAACCCAGCACTCAAATCTTTATCCTGAATTTCTGTGCCGTTTTCCCCGTAGATTTTGAACATCGTGTAGCCTACAGTGGACTTCCCAGTGCCATGCTTTCGTCCCCACAGAAGCACGCAGGTTGCGAGCTTTACACCTGGATTCTGGATTGGGTGGGCGAGCCATTGTTCAAACCACTTTCTGGTTTCGACGTCTGGTATGAGATGTTCCAGAAGCCGCCGCCATGGATCGATCGAACCTTCGGCTGGATGACATCCCCACCCTTTCCAGATATTAAGTTCACCCATCTCTGTAATGCGCGGAAGTCCTGGCTTGTAGGTGACGCGTTCAACTGTGGAGCGGCTCGGCCACATAAGCCATTCTTTCGCAGCAGAACGCTCAACCATCTTGATGCCTTTTTCTGTAGCCACCTCTTCAAAGTATCGACGCGTCGCGAATGCGTGATCAGTGAATGCCCTGGGGGCCATACGTTGAAGATTATCCAAGCGCAAGACAATACCAGGATTATTGACATAGACGATCTCCTCGTTTAATGCGTGGAGTTCCATGCCAGCTTTCCAAGGCTTGGCACGATTCATGTGTTCAATGAACGCCTCTTGTCCTTCGCTTACAATGTAATCATCTAGCCCAGTCTTCCGAGGTGGGCAGAGGCTAGGCAGGCGAATGATTTGCGGAATTGCGCCGAGCAACAGAAGTTCGCGTGCCAGAGCATTTTCAGCCTGAATGACCATGTGATTACTGGAAGCATCACTGTCGTAGCAAATGAAAACTGTGCGAGCCTTCCACACAATGTCTGCGAACTGGGGCAGTACATGGGCGTGCTGGGCGGTTGACCGAAAGCACCAGACCCCTCCCAGGCCAATCGTGGGTATCCCCACAGCGCAGGCGCAGGCGGCTTTAAGCTCGCCCTCAGTAATAACAATCGGCATGGTGGGATCTGCCGCTACACGGATCCAGTCAATGATTGGAGGAATGTAGAGTTCGTTGATGCTACGCTTCGGCTGCAAATACCGCAATTCTTTCTTATCTGTCAATGCCGCAAAGCCCTCATTCGTGCGCTCTAAGAATCTGAAGCGCCAAAACTTCGTGGCTCTGCCATTGAGTTCGAAGTATGGTATCAAGAAACCAGCCTTCTTAACTGGGAGACCCAGCTTGGGCGCAACCTCATCAGCCGTGTATGGTGTGAAGCCTAACTTCTTGGCCAAAGTGCTATCTAATCCTGACTCAGCCACTTTGCTCATCAAAGCTGTTCTGACTTCCTGCGGTGTCTTGAAAATGCTTCCCATCACTTACCCCGTGGTTTGATAGGATGCCGCTTCCAGATTTTCATGTGGCGCTTCTGCTCTTTCTCGCAGAACTTCTGGTGTCTCGCAAGTGCCTCGGCCTGTAAAGCATAGCGAATCTGTGTCTGCGTGTGCGGCGACGGGTAGATCCACTGCCGAAATCTACTTATAATGCTGTTTAAGAGGGTCCACATCTGGGAAATTCCTTTTCTTAAGTTCTTGCTGGATCCAGAGTTCGCGAGCTCGCTGTTCATTATATTTCTTAACAGCTTGCTGCATGAAGATAGTGTGTTCGCGCTGCTGCTTTTCAAAGTCATGCTTCGCCTGCGCGTAAGCTACGAAACTCTGCACGATGGCAGCAATCGGCACTAAGAATATAAACGCGCAGAAGATCGCGACGACAACCTTCACTGTGATTTTCACTTGCCACCCTTGGGCAACGACAGCAGAAGCGCCGCGAGATACTTCCTAATGTTGACTTTGGAGCCCTGGAACTCGGGCTGCCTGCGGCCATCCTCAATAGCCTGGGCCTTCCGCTCTTCGAACGTTCCGCGACGCTTCGCCTGGCCCATTAGAATCTCCCATGGTAGATAGTTAAGGAAGCGGAATGATTCTCTACCTCGGAATCATGCGCTATGTAACGAGCTCCCGCGTTCCATTCACGCAGCCCATTTGTCTTACTGAGCCACGTTAAGAATTCTAGATGGCTGGAGAATATATGAAGCATCCGGTGCCCCCTATCCTCTGCGTTCTCCCAGCCTAGGTGAATCATACGCTGTGCCATGATAGGCTCCTAAAAGTGGCGTTGGCCTTACCTTAAGGTTACGCTCTTTGCTAGTCAGTGGCAAACATTATTTGCAGGTTCTCTTCAATTACCAAGTTATCTTTAATGAAGGCTTCCTCGGTATAGTCTGCCATCATCACGATTTCGATGCTCGCTTGGATGATGGCAAATCCTTCCTCGCGTGTGATGAGGTTTTCGATATTGCAACCAGTGAGGCACATCATCGCAGCCTGCAACGCCATCACACCTTCGGCAATACTGAAATCCTGCGGGTTGTTCCTAACGAAAGTTGCGCTTCGCAACATCGCCTTGCAAATGTCCAGCTTGGTAAGTTCGTTCATGGTTCCTCCAGATGGATTCAGTAGTTCTGAGAATTAAGTCGCTTCGCGATCTCGTGGAAGGTAGCGGTATCGGATTCAGTCATATCGAATGGATCCGAATTGCGAAGAACGAATGCCTCTAGTTCCGCGACACGGGCCTCCAGACTTCGCGACACGGGCCTAGTGGCCGCCTCAATGCCCGCCGGGTAGGGATCTAACGATCCGACAACGCATTTGAAGTCCTCGATTATCCAGCGCACCATTGAGAAGCGCTGCATGGTTCCTCCAGTGGGCCGGTACGCCTGACGGTCCAGGCGCTCAATTTCAGCGAGGAGAAGAGCGGCGGCCTTGACGAGGTTGCGGCGGTCGTCCTTGGAGGGCTTCCAGTGCTCCGGCTCCCAAGGCCAGATTTCAGGAGGTTCATCCTCGGGGTGAGGCTCCCCCACAGCGGCGTAGCATGCGGCAGCGAGGGCAAGATCTCCTGATGAGTGCCTATCATCGTGCTCGGCGGTCCAGCCCTCGGCTTTGATTTGGCGCTGGCGCTCGGTCAGAACGTCCTGTGCGGCTTTGGTGAGATCCATGTGCTCTCCTGGGCGGTGGGGTGTGGTTTTGGGCATCAGCGTTTTGGGACGGTGGACGATCCGCCGCACTGTCCCATGGCGGATTCAAAGGCGATGATTGCGTCTTCCGGGGTGCTTCCGAATCCAGCGACACCCGAGGCAAGGTCATCACCCCAGAGCAGGCACCACTGGTTCCCATCGCGCTTTGGCTTCAATCCCAGCACAACAGCCCAGTGATCGCGCTTTTCGGCGGCAGCATGATCTAAGCAGGCTGTGGCATACATTTCCTGCTGAACATGGAACGGGACTTCCATCGCGGACTCCTTGGTTCTTGGTTTTGGACATTCACGGTTCTTGGTAGGTGGTTTCCACGGACTCGATGTTGACTATCAAGCCGCAGGCATCGCAGGATAGGTAGTTCGCGCCGTTGCCGCCGACCTCATCGAAGGCGTGACAGTTCTTCCGGCAGAAGATCCACTTCCAGAGGGGCAGGAGCCACATCGGAACCGGATGGGTCAATCCGTGGTATGCCATGCGTCCTCCAGTGGGTTAGCGTATTCACCAGCCGCTTCCGTAGCGCCCTTCTTCCGACCAAAACTCTTCGTCGATCTGACATCTACGAAACTCTTCGCTTTCTTCTCTGGCTGTCTTGCGCCGCTTTAGTTCGCCCTCGACTAGATCAACGAAGCCTATAAGGCGGTCGTGGCGGTGTATCATCATGCATAGCGCGGCTTTCGCGTGCCCCTCGGACATCTCGCTTACCAGTAAACGCCGCCCATCTTTCGTGATCCAAGTTTCGTCTTTCACGGCGCCTCCTGTGGGTAGTTGACCTCAGGGCACTCGGGAAAATACTTGCGGATGATGTCGGATTGAGCGGCTCTGTCGGCGGCCCTGGCGGAACCCCAGGCGGCACTAGCGTCGCCCAAGGCGCCCAAGGCGGCACTGGCAGAACCCCAGGCGGCACTAGCGGCCCAGGCGACCAAGGCGGCCCTGGCGGAACCCCAGGCGGAACCCCAGGCGGCACTAGCGTCGGCCAAGGCGTTCTTGGCGGCGACCCAGGCGGCCCTGGCGTCCCTGGCGCCCCTGTCCAGTTCTTCTTCGCTAACTTCGCCAGCGGCGAAACGCCGGGCGGTTTCGATGGTCTTGCGGGGACGGTCTTCGCCTTCGGGCACTAGGTGGAGCACGGCCTCTGCAAAGTCACAGGCCATGAGTCGTAGACGCGGATCGTTCTTGTCCACCGATGTCTTGGCCAGCAGCCACAGCATCCAGTCGCCGCGCCTGCAGGCTTTCCAGGCTGTCTGGAGGTCGGGCTGGGTTTCAGCCCATTCCACCGCCTCTTCGCAGGCGTTCAGGGTATCGAGTAGAGTGGCGTGGTTCATGCTGGCAGCCCTTCGCTCAGCCCCAACTCGTGCCGCGCTTCGTCATCCCACTCTGTCGCTCCGCCTTCACATTTGTAGGCGAAAGTTACCGAATCCTCGAGTTCATCATCAAAATAGCATACAACTTCATAGTAGCTGCCAAGGTAATGCGGGAAACTTTTGATTTTGAGTTCAGCACCCACAGGTTCTGGGCCAAACTCCCGCCTCAACTGGTCGATGTAGGCCCTGCATTCTTTTCTCGAGAGTTCGTTGTAGGCTTCGCTTCCGACTTGAGCGCAGGATTCAGCGGCTGGCGTGGCGCCGATGCTAAGGTAGTCGCGCATCAAGGCCTCTCCCAGTTATGGGTAGCGAAGATCTTTGTGATAGCCTGCTGGGTGATGGGCGAAGCGGCAGACGCGGATCGCTGCCAGCGGTAAATTTTACAGATTCTAGCCATTAGAGGCCCCTCCAGTAGGCACAATGCCTATACCTTAAGGTTACAATCTAACCACGTTCGGTGCAAGTAATTATTTACAGCTGATGGCACCAGGTGGTTCCTCGTAGCTAAGTTCTTCGCGACTGTGGGCCAGGGGCTCCTTTCATTAAAGGGGCCTTAGATCCACGCGTCTAGGATCCATTTTTCAAAACGGCAACGGATTTTAGAATCCTGGGCACGCGGCTCAAGCCTCATACATGAACTCTGCGCTGGGTAGGGGCATGAAAAGGCCCTGCTCATGGCAGGGCCCTTCGGTGGCGTTTCGGCTAGTTCAAGGCAATAAACCCGTGCTTCGCGTCCCAGGTCAGGGCGGCACCAAATCCACCCAGCGCCACAAACTCATGGGTCGTCATGCCGCTTCGGTAGAGCTCGAAGGTCCGGTGGGCAAGCGTACCCGGTCGCTTGGGGTTCTGTGCCGCCAGCACTGTGATGGTCGCCAGTGCGACCTTCGGGGTCTTCGGGGTCTGCACAGCAACAATCGCCTCGGCGGTGCTGGCAGTGGTAGGATTCTTGCTGTTCTTGGTGGCCATGTCGGCTCCTGGTATGCGGCAACGACCGCAACCTACTAGTTGCATTGGGCGTGCCAAACTGTAAATACTGCAAATAGGTGTCTTGCGCGGTTAACCATACGGTAATAACGTCGCAAATTGCAACGCGCCAGTTTATAAGTGCTGCAATTAAAGCATTTACAGTAGAATTGGCGGAATGCAACGCGATGTAAACTGCAACGCAGTGCTTACGTAACCGCTGGTGCATATAAAAAGGACCGCGCGCGCGCGCTGCAAACTACATGCCAATTTTACTGTAATGTTCTAAGTGCTGCAAACAATAGGCGGTTTACACAATTACGGTTTTACAGTGTTTGCAACCCTATATATATACATATACCTAAATTTATTATTATTTACTTATACTTTATAATAAAGTGTAAAGTGTAAAACTGTAAAGCTCAGCACTTAAGTGCCTTAATTGCAGCAGTTCCGTTAGCGTCCCCCATATTACAGGCTTTGGGTTCCGTCAGTGCCTCTAGTCTAAATGCTGTAATTAGGCATCTTAGCTTCGGCACGGCTCACTTGTCCGGCGTTATTTGCCCGCTCCTCCGCCGTTCGGCAGGTTTCGCCCAGCATTATCTGCTCATCCCAGGCTCGTGCCGTGTTACGTCACTCGGCAGTCACTGCCTATGTCGTGCTACGTCATGTGTCGTGTCACGTCATGTGTCGTGTCGCGTCACGCTGCAAATTCTGCTCTGCTGGGGCGCTAGGCATTCTTTGTCCTGCAAAATCTGCCCTCGGGGGCCCCCTTAGCGGTCGGCGGCTCGGCGTCGCCTCCCTAACTTTCAGAGGGCGACGATTTGTATCACTTTGTTACCATGAAGTTACAACCCAAAGAAGCCTTGTCACAAGATTCAAAGAGTATTATACTGGCTCATGCGCGTAGGAGCGAGAAATGGCTGATTTGAGTGCCCGAACAGGACTGGGGATGCGCGGTAAATCGCAGTCTGCTCGCTGGGCAGAGGAATCACGTAAGCGAGCACGCGAATCTGGTGATCTGCCGCATGAATTTCTGCTCAGTATTTGCCGAGGAGAACCGATCGAAGTAACTGAAATGGACGAAGAGGGTGTGATCGTGCAGAAAACTTACTACCCCACTTTCACAGACCGAGTCGAAGCGGCGCAGGCGTGCGCGAATTTCTTTGCCCCGAAGTTGACTGCGCAGCAGACGGAAACCATGGATCCTGTCTCTGAATTGAGTGATGAAGATATCGATCGTCAACTTGCTCAGTTGGAAGGGAAGGTCGAGTAGTGGCGAAATCAACCCCATCCACGGCCCCCAAGCCAAAGCGACGTCGACAGCCGAAGCCGACTGATACGAGTTTTGTGGATGAAGTGGTGTTTCTTAGTGACAACCCGGCGGTAAGGAATGCCCTCCCCACTGAGGAAGCGAAGATTGAGTTAAGTAAGGAGGAGAAACTCCAGCGTCTGGCGTTACTGCAGGAGCAGACGAATCGTCGGAAGCGCAGGAAACTCTGGTCTTACTACCCCGATACGGGACCTCTGCGACGGGAACTTTATGTCAAGCACATGAAGTTCTTTGCTGCGGGGGCGAAGTATCGTCAGAGACTCATGCTAGCTGCTAATCGCATTGGGAAGACAGAAGGGGTCGGCCTATATGAGCTGGTTCTTCATCTCACGGGGCTGTATCCTGGTTGGTGGGTGGGTCGGCGATTTCTTCGGCCAATCAAGGCGTGGGCCTGTGCGGTCAGTCAACAGAAGGTGCGCGAAATTCTACAGGATAAGATACTTGGGCCTGTCGGTCACTGGGGAGAAGGAATACTTCCACACGATACGATCGTCAAAGTCACTGCGGCGGGTGGCGTGGCGGATTCTGTGTCGATTATCTACGTGGCGAATAAGTATGGCGGAGTGTCCCAACTGGAATTCAAGTCCTACGAACAGGGACGAAAAGCGTTTGAGGGAACAGAGCAAGATGTTATCCTTGAAGACGAAGAGCCGCCGCTCTCCATCCACACCGAATGTCTCATTCGAACCATGACAAACAATGGAATCCTACTTCTGACCTTCACGCCCCTCCAGGGCATGTCAGAAGTGGTGATGGATTTTCTCCCAGGTGGGCGGCTTAAGGATGATGCCGGAGTCGATGACCCAAGTGCGCCGAATGGGAGTAAGTATGTCGTCATGGCAACGTGGGACGATGCGCCTCACCTAGATGATGCGACGAAAGCGGAGCTTTGGGAGTCCATTCCGCCATTTCAACGTGATGCGCGTTCCAAGGGTATCCCGCAACTGGGCTCGGGTGCGATCTACCCAGTGCTCGAAAGTGAAATTACGGTGCGTGATTTCGCGATTCCGGACCACTGGCCGCGGGCATTTTCGCTCGATGTGGGCTGGAACCGGACTGCCGCGATTTGGGGTGCGTGGGATCTTGAAACTGGCACACTCTATCTCTACTCGGAATATTACCGATCGCAGGCTGAGCCGATTATCCATGTTCAGGGTATCAAGTCTCGCGGAAGCTGGATTCATGGTGTTATCGACCCTGCTTCACGAGGTCGAAGCCAGGCAGATGGAACGCAGCTTCTTTCTCTGTATGAAGATTTGGGGCTTGTGCTTCAGCCAGCCGATAACGGTGTAGAATCTGGGATTTACAAGGTCTGGCAAGGCCTCAGCACTGGGAAAATCAAGGTTTTCTCGTCTTTGCAGAATTGGTTCGCTGAATTTCGCATGTATCGACGTGATGAGAAGGGTAAAGTTGTTAAAGATTTTGACCACTTGATGGATACCACTCGGTATCTAGTGACGAGTGGACGCGAAGTGGCTCGGGCAGGTCTACTGGCAAGGAAAGTAGATGCTCCGCCTCAATATGTAATGTTTTCTTCTTCCTCACAGGGGTGGATGAATGGCTGAGAAACGAGATGACGCGAAATTCATTGGCGAAGCACGTGAGCGCTGGCATCTAGCTTCCGAAGAAGAGAACGAGAATCGGAAACTGGCTCTAGAAGATCTCCAGTTTCGAGCCGGCGATCAGTGGGATCCGAACATCAAGTCTGATCGTGACAATGATAAACGGCCCTGCCTCACTATCAATCAGCTTCCCCAGTTCATCCGCCAGGTGACGAATGAGCAGCGGCAGAATCGTGCCGCTATCCAGGTCAATCCTACGGGGGATGGCGCTACGGTGGAGACTGCCCAGGTCTTCCAAGGTATGATTCGCCACATTGAGTTCGATTCTAGTGGTGATGTCGCCTACGATACGGCTGGGCAGAGTGCGGTCACTTCAGGACTTGGGTATTTCCGCATCATTACTGAATATGTAGACGATAAGTCATTCGATCAGGAGATCAAGTTCAAGCGTGTGAGGAACCCATTCACTGTTTACATGGATCCTTCGTCACAGGAGCCTGATGGTAGTGATATGGATTGGTGCTTCATTGCTACAGACTACTTTAAGGATTCCTACAAGCGAGCATTTCCAGCATCGAAACTTGCGGGAATGGAGGATTGGGAATCCATTGGCGATCAACTGCCTGACTGGACCTCTAAGGATGGCTGTCGTGTTGTAGAGTATTTCTATAAAGACTACACGAAGAAAACCCTGTTCATTACTAAGGATGGGCAGATTGGATATCTTGAAGATCTACCTGAAGATCATGGGCTTACCGATGATCACATTAAGATGAAGCGTGCGGTCAGTATTCCCCAGGTGAAGTGGTGCAAGATGAATGGCCTGGAGATTTTGGATGAGACTGACTGGCTGGGCAAGTGGATTCCTATTATACCAGTGCTAGGTGATGAACTTGACATCAATGGAAAGCGCGTCTTGGAGGGCATCGTTCGCCATGCCAAGGATCCTGCGCGAATGTATAACTACTGGGTGAGCGCTGAGACGGAAATGATTGCGCTGGCACCGAAAGCGCCTTTCATCGGTGCTGCTGGGCAGTTCGAGGGCTTTGAAGATAAGTGGCAGCAGGCGAACAAGCGGAATATGGCCTTCTTGGAATACAATCCCAAGAGTGTGGCCGGAAATCTCCTCCCTCCGCCACAGCGAAATCAGTATGAACCGCCCATCCAGGCCATTAATCATGCTCGTATGGCAAGTCGAGATGACCTCAAGGCCACTACGGGAATTTACGCGTCAGGGTTGGGCGAGCAGGGCAATGAACAGACCGGCCGAGCTATTCTGGCGCGTCAGCACCAGGGTCAGGTGAGCAACTTCCACTACATCGACAATATGACACGTGCGATTCGCCATGCTGGGCGCATTCTCGTAGATCTGATTCCTAAAGTCTACGATACTGAGCGCGTCGTACGCATCATCGCGCCTGATGGTGATCAGAAGTTAATTAAGATCAATGGAGCGCCTCCGCCGATGCAAGGTCCTGGTGGACAGCCGGGAGCGCCCCCGCCTCCGTCGCCCCCGCCGACTTCCAACCCCACTGATCCGAAGACTCGCGTCGAACGGATCTATGCCTTGGGTGTCGGGAAGTACGATGTGACAGTTTCCAGCGGTCCGTCTTACCAGACGAAGCGCCAGGAAGCTCTGGCTTCACTCCTCCAGTTGACGCAGAACTACCCTAAACTGATGGATGTCGCTGGCGATATCGTGGTGGGGAATATGGATTGGGAGGGGGCGCTTGAAATCTCCAAGCGCCTGCAGAAGACGTTACCTCCTGGCATGGCAAATGATGATAGTGGTGCTGAGGAAATGACGCCTGCCGCCATCGCTAAGATTCAGGGTATGCAGCAGATGATTGAGGGATTGACCAAGTCACTTCAACACGCAAATGATGAGAATGTTCAGAAAGAGGAGGATCGCGACAGTAGGGAGAAAATTGAATACGCCAAACTCCGGAACAATTTGCTCATCGCGACTATGCAGGTGGACCAGAAGGATGCCCACGCTTTGGCGCAGAATGAACTTAAATGGATTGACATGCAGCTTTCGGCGCGTAGCGATGACAAGGATCGCGAGTCGCAGGCCAGTCAAAATGCTGTCGAAACAAATCAAAGTAGTTCGCCTGATACATCTGGGGTTGCATCCGCGGCTCCAGCACCCTACACTGATGCAAGTGCTCCTACTGGGCCTTCGGCTGGTGGACCGCAGCAGTAACTTACCGGCGAGTTCACCGGGATAATTCGTGGAGATATCCATGTCGGACTACGCGGTAACCTCAACGACTGATACTGAAGAACAGGTGCTTGCTGCGAGTGGTGGCGCCAAACTTGAAGAAAAGCCGCCTGAGAAAGAGAAAGCCCAGATTGTTTCTGGCGACGAAGACCTTGAAAACGAGGGTGAAGGCGGCGATGAAACCGCCGCTGCGCCTAAGAAAAAGGGTGGGTTCCAGAAGCGAATCGACAAATTGACTCGTGAAAAAGCTGAGCTTGAAGCACGAGTTGCCAAGCTGGAGACCTCTACTAAAGAGGAGCTGAAAGCTGCGGTAAAGGACGACGGACCTCCTGACCAGCTACTCTTCGACACCCAGGCGGAATACATCGCTGCTTTGGTGAAGTATGAGACAGCCAAGGCCAAGAAAGAGTTGAGGACAGAACTTAAGGCCACTGAAGAAGAGAAGGTGGTGAAGGCCCAGGAAAATACTTGGCGGGAACGAGTGAAGGCGGCGCATGAAGCACACCCAGATCTCGAAGAACTGCTGGAACAGGACCTTCCCGTTAGCCCTGCTGTGAATGCTGTGCTCCTTGACTCTGAAGTTGGCGGCGAACTTCTGTATCACCTTGCTGCCAATCCTGAAGAACTTGCCAAGATCTCAAAGCTAAGCCCGATCGCTGCGGCTAAGGCTCTTGGGCTTCTAGAAGACAAGTTGATCAAGGCCGGAGAAAAGAAACCCTCTGATGAACTCAAGCCGGAAGTGAAGGTCACCAAGGCTACGAAACCCATTACTCCTGTTTCTGGTGGTAAAGGTTCTGCAGGTCAGAAATCTCCGGATGATATGACCTTGGCTGAATACCGCCAGTGGCGCGAGTCACAATCCTGAAGGAGCCTTAAATGGCGAATACTCTTCTCACTATCTCCACCATTACACGCGAAGCTGCGATGGTGCTGGAGAACCGCCTCGCTTTCGCGAAAGGCGTGAATCGCGACTACGATGACAAATTCGCCATCGAAGGCGCCAAAATCGGTGATACGGTCAACGTTCGCAAGCCGCCCCGCTACATCGGTCGGACCGGGCCTTCGCTGAACATTGAAAATAGCGTGGAATCCAGCGTGCCTGTGACGCTGACCACCCAGTTCGGCGTAGACATCGCGTTCACCAGCAAGGACCTGCTTCTTAACATCGATGACTTCTCCAAGCGGTTCATCAGGCCTGCGATGGCGACCGTGGCGAATAAGATCGATCGTGACGGCCTGTATCTGTATCAGACTGTCTACAACGCAACTGGCACTCCTGGCACTCCTCCGACTGATCTCAGTTTCTTCCTGGATGGCAACGCCAAACTTGCTGATGAAGCCTGCCCGATGGACGGTGAAATGTCCGCTGTCATCAACCCCTGGACTCAGTCCAAGATGGTCAATGGACTGAAGGGCCTGTTCCAGAGTTCTGTTCAGATCAAAGAGCAGTATGAGCAGGGGAATATGGGCCTTGCTGCTGGATTCAAGTTCAGCATGGATCAGAATGTGATCAACCACACGGTTGGTCCGCTTGGCGGTTCTCCGCTCGTCACGTTGTCCGGTTCTTCGGGTAACACGCTAGTCACTCGCGGCTGGACTGCCGCCGCCGCCAGTCGTTTGAAGAAGGGTGATGTCTTCACCATCGCCAACGTGTATGCGGTGAACCCGCAGACTCGGCAGACCACTGGTCAGTTGCGCCAGTTCGTCTGCACCGCAGATTTCAGTTCTGATGCTTCTGGAAATGGTAGCGTCAGTATCAGTCCTGCGCTGAATGCTGCGGGTGTCGGAGTGCAGTTTGCTACGATCAATGTCATGCCGATCGATGGCGCTGCGATTACGGTTCTGGGCGCAGCGAACACTGTGTCTCCTGCGAACCTTCTCTACCACAAGAATGCCTTCACGCTGGTCTCTGCCGATCTGCCGCTCCCTGGCGGCGTCGACATGGCCGCTCGTGTATCCAGCAAGCAACTCGGCCTCTCGGTTCGTATGATTCGCGCCTACGACATCGTGAACGATATCTTCCCCTGCCGTTTGGATGTCCTCTACGGCTGGGCGGCTATCTACCCTGAACTCGCCTGCCGCCAGCAGGGTTAGTCAACCTTCGCTCATCACCGCCCCGGCTTCGGCCGGGGCAATTCTAAAGGATCTTTAGCATGGCTAATCCCAATATCGTCACCGCACCCATCCGTCTCATCGCTGATGACGGTCCGGATGGCTACACGATGGGCGGTAATACTACCGACCTCATCGCTTTCTATGGTGCGGCTCCCGTTGTTCGCGCTGCTGCGATCACGCTTCCTGCGGCCACCGCTTCCACGAATACCACTCCCTACGGGTATTCGACGTCAGCACAGGCCGATGCAATCGTGACTGCGTTGCGCGCCTGTCTCACTGCTCTGCAGTTGAACGGCCTGCTCCAGTAGGTTTCCCCCGACCACAATATCTTTATAGGAGGCCAGGATGCCTGAAAAGGTTTATCCGCGCTACAAGTATCACCCCGACTACGAACCCATCATTGTGCAGAACGAGGAAGAGGAGGACGAGTTGGAAGGATGGCATGATTCTCCTGCTGACTATGGTGTATTCACCGCCCCTTCTGCAGATCAACTCAAGTTTTCGCCGAAAAAGTCCGAGTAGGGGATCAACATGACGGCTGTTCGCGACATCATCACCGGGGCTGCGCGACTACTTGGAGCAGTAGCACAGGGAACTCCCCTTTCGGCAGGTGATGCCGCGGATGGCCTGACTGCATTGAATTCTATACTTGATGCGTGGAATATCAATGCGCTCATGGTTTTCACGAAGAATTTCGACACTTACAATATCGTTCCGAACAAACCATCCTACACGATCGGGCCTACTGGAGATATTGCGGTTCCTCCGCAACTTCGCCCAAATGGTATTGATCGCGTGATTTTGCGTATTACTGCAACTTCGCCCTATATTGATCAGACCCTTGAGTATCTGAACGATGATCAGTGGTCTTCGATCAACTTGAAATCGCTGGCATCTACACTTCCTACGAAATGCTACTCTACTGGTGATTTCCCCAATCTTACACTGTTCCTCTGGCCTGTGCCCACGCAAGCGAACCAGATGGTGCTGTGGACCTGGAATCAAGTTCTTGGTGTGGCTGATATCAACCAGCAGTTGAATCTACCCCCAGGATATGAACGCTGTATTCGCTACAATTTGGCTGTGGAACTCGCTGCTGAATATGGCATCGCTCCTAGCCCTATTGTCATGCAGATTGCGCAGGATTCGCTTGCTGCGATTAAGCGCATCAATTCGCCAATTTACTACCTAGAGTGTGATCCTGCGACGCTTTCCGCTCCCACAGCGTTCAACTATCTGACAGGGAAGTAGATGCTCCTTCCTGGCTTTATTGGCCCCGGCTACACTCTGCAGTCGATAGTGGCTGACTGTCAGCGGTGCGTCAATTGGTATCCAGAAATGAACGAACTGAGGACCCAGGCAGACGGTGAACAGACTTCACTGATCCAGGTGCCCGGACTTCGTAAACTTGCTACGATTGGGCAAGGTCCTATTCGTGGCGTGCATATGACTTCAGCTGGGAAGCTGGCAGTCGTTTCTGGTTCTGGCGTCTATCGTGTGAATCCCGACTATTCGTATTCTCTAGCGGGCAATCTACTGACCTTGACTGGCCTCGTCAGTATGGCAGATAATGGTTCGCAGCTTGTCATTGTAGATGGGCCATACGGGTATACGATTTCGTTAGTCGACGGAACAATGCTACAGATTGGTGATGATGGATTTGCTGGCGGGACAGCTGTCGTGTTCCAGGATGGCTATTTCATCACCAATGCTCCCGGCACTGGCCAGTTTAACATTTCAGGTCTTTACAATGGGCAGGCATGGAATGGCCTAGATATGGGGGTCGCAGAAGGTTCCCCAGACAATCTGGTGGTGGCTGTTTCAAATCAGCGGCAACTCTGGCTTCTTGGTGCGGAAACTACAGAAGTTTGGTGGGATAGCGGTGACGCGAATTTCCCATTTACTCGCATTGATGGTGCGTATATTGAATTCGGGTGCGCGGCGGCTCACACAGCAAAGAAGCTCAATAATTCTGTGGTCTGGTTGGGTGGCGGATCCAAGGCCAACGGAATTGTGTGGATGTCGCAAGGATTCGTCCCCCGGCGTCTCAGTAACCATGCTGTTGAGTATGCTATTTCGCAGGCTGGCGATCTTTCTACTGCATCTGCGTGGACTTACCAAGATTCAGGCCACCAGTTCTACTGTTTGAATCTTCCTAGTGCGAGCACCACCTGGGTCTATGATACAGCCACTAATCAGTGGTCTGAGCGTGTTTACAACGGACGAATCGGGCTAGAACGCCATCGTGCTTCTTGCTATGCGTGGGCATTCAACACTCATGTCGTTGGTGACTACCAGAATGGGAATATCTACGCCCTTGATCGACAGAAAGCTACTGATGACGGCACGCCACTTATTCGTTTCCGAAGTGCCCCGCATCTTTCCGATGCTATGAATCGCGTGTTCTACAGCGAATTTCAGCTTAGTATGTCGGCTGGTATCGGACTTGATGGGCTGGGCGTCGATGGAAATGGTCTGGGTGTTATTCCCCAGATTGGGTTGAGTTGGTCAGATGACTATGGTCGCTCATGGTCTCCTGAACGTATGATGCCGGTTGGCGGAATTGGCGCCTTCAAGACTCGTCTTCTTTGGTGGAAGCTAGGCCAGTCACGAAATCGTGTATTTCGCGTTAAACTTTCGGATCCTATAGTCGCCACTTTGCTGGCTGCAGATATAAAGATTCTGGCAGGCAAGTCATGAAGCAGATTGTTAAAGTCGACTCTTCGGGTATCGGTGGCTGGGGCATGGTCCCTACCATTGATGGTGATTTAGCGACTGCTCAATCGCCAAATGCTAAAAATCCTTCTGTTACGCTACGGCATCAGAGCGATAATTCTAGTGCGCAGCAGACGCGTATCGCAGCTACAATCGGTGTGATTCCTCCCCTTAGTGCCTGCACTGATACTGAAGGCAAACTTTCTCAGGGTCTATATCTCTGGCTGAGCAAGCTACCTGGGGTAATTCCTGGAACTGGCGCCGACGCTTTCTACATCTTTGATCAGCATGTTGCATCAACTACATGGGTGATTACGCATACCCTGAACAAGTATCCTTCTGTAGCAGTAGTTGATTCATCCGGTAATATTGTCACTGGAAGTATCTCTTATCAAAGTCTTTCCCAACTCACTGTAGTATTCAACGCATCTTTCACAGGTAAGGCTTACCTGAATTAGGAGTAGACATGGCCGCTCAACTTTTCCTTGTTCATATTGATCTGAACAAGAACGAAGTTCAGAATGCCGTGTTCCAGAATCTTGGAGCCGCTCCCGGAACGCCTACCAAGGGTCAGTTCTACTTCGATACTGTGGGTAATAAGCTGAATGTCTACAATGGAGCAACCTGGGATGTAATGGGTTCCGGCAGTGGGGCGGTCTCCAGTGTTCAGATCACGCAACCAGCCCTCGGATTTACTGTCACTCCTACGGGTGCCCAGGTCGGCGTAGTTGCGTTCACCTTCACTGCGACTACGGAGTTCTCTAATTCATTGGGGATGACGACTGCTGGCATCAAGGTGCGAACTGGTGGCGGCGCAGGAGCTGGAACTTACGCGACGCGGCAGATGCTAGCTGGCGTCGGCATGGCCGCCTGCACGAATCCAGCAGGCGTGGCCGGTGATATCACGATCAATGCAGCGCAGGATATCTCTACTGCTGGATCGCCCACCTTCGTTAATCCGAGTGCTTCTAGTGCCCCGACTGTCGCAGCGCACCTTACGCGAAAAGACTATGTAGATGGTCTTTTTCAGGGTATTTCCTGGAAGAATCTGGTGCGTGCTGCGACCACCGTAGCAGGAACTCTAGTCTCTAGTTTCGCCAATGGCAGCGTGATCGACGGCACCACACTTGCTACGAATGACCGAATTCTAATCAAGAATCAGGCTGCACCTGCTGAAAATGGTATCTACACTGTGAACGCTGCGGGTGCTCCGACACGGGCACTCGACATGGATGTATGGGCAGAAGTTCCCAATGCCTGCATGTTCGCCGCCATCGGCACCGCGAACATGGATACTTCGTGGGTCTGCACGAGTGATCCTGGTGGAACTCTTGGCACGACGGCCATCAACTTCGTGCAGTTGACTTCAGCTACTGGTCTCGTCAGTCTTACAAGTGGCGTTACTGGAATTCTACCGATTGCAAATGGTGGACTTGGAGTATCTAGCTGGTATGCGGTGCCGGGAATGCGGCGTGCGTCTGCCGTGGTCTGCACGGCTACCAATGTAACGATCAGTGCTCCAGGTGCAACGCTCGACGGTTTTGCGATGAGCGCAGGACAGCGAGTTCTGCTAGTTTCGCAGACCACTTCCAGCCAGAATGGACTCTGGATCTGGAATGGCGCTGCTTCTGCGATGACCCGTCCTGCAGATTATCCCGCTGGTGGAGCAACGCAGGCATACGATGGATTAGAGGTCTTCGTCAACAATGGAACGCTGCATCGTGGTGAGACTTGGATTGTGCTTGGCCCAGGCGGATCTTCTTACACGATCGATAGTAGCTCTGTTCCATGGACCGCTACGAGTGTCAACATTGGAACTAACCGCCCGTTCGGTATTCTTGGATCTGTGTACGGTGGCTCGGGAGCAGACCTTTCCGCTGCCGTGCAGGGCGCGATCCCTTACTTTTCTGCTACTGGTGTTGAAGGTGCGTCTGCTGCTGGAACTGCTGGGCAGATGTTGCAGAGCGGCGGAACCGGCGCTCCAGTATTCAAAGCGTATAAGTTCGCACAGAACAACGCCAATGCCGCGACTACGACAGTCACACACAATCTCGGAACCACGGATATTCAAGTTCAGATGTGGGAACTTGGCGGTTCTAAGCGAGCTGTGATCACTGAATTCGATATCGTAGACGCTAACAACATCACGGTCAATCACCCCGCTTCTCCGGCGGCTGGCACTTACCGAATCGTAGTCCTCGGGTAGCTATGAGTAACCCTTTCGCATCGCTATCTAACATCTATAACTCAGCTACCGCGCCTTCCGTGGCTGGGCTAGGTGATATCTACTACGATACGGCACTCGGGGCACTTCGAGTTTGCACGAATGCGGTCGGCCCAGTCTTCACCACTCTCGGTGCTTCTGGTGGGAATGCTGGTGGTTCAATCACATATGCGGCGGGTGCTTCGGGTAACTGGGTCTGCCCCACTGGAATCACGCATGTAACGGTCGTAATATGCGGTGGTGGCGGAGCGGGTTGCAAGAATGCGGTCCATGGGTGCGGCGGTGGGGCGGCAGGAACTATCGTAGCTGAATTGGCTGTTACGCCTGGAAATTCCTACGCGTATTCAGTCGGAACTGGTGGCGTTGGCGGAGTTGGTAACGGCCTGAATGGAGTAGTGTCAACATTCGGCATACTCACAGCAAGACAAGGACTTGGCGGCACGAATGCGACTGGAGGTAACGGAGGTAATGGGTCGGTTACAGGATCACCAACGCTATTGATAGGCGGCGGTGCTGGCGGATCTGCTGCGCAGGGTAACGACGGAATGGTTATTCACTATGGAAGCGCCACGATTCTTGGGGGCGGCGGCGGATCCTTTGCGAATCAGCTGGGTGGATCCGCTGGTGTCTCGACGGTTACTGCGTCTATTGACGGCTACGGTGTCCAGGGTGGCATATCTAATGGAGCTACCGCTGGAAGTGGCGGTGGCTCAGCTCTCGCAAATGGCGCGAATGGTGTCATCGCTGCTGTCCCCGCCACTCCAGGATTCGGTGGTGGCGGTGGCGGAACGGCGACTGGTGCGACTGCAGGAAATGGCGGTCCTGGGACAATCTCACTTTACTGGTAGGATCTATGACCAAAGACTTCAATCGCATGCTTGTTGATCTCGGGCTTACCGAGGATCAGGTCTCTTCTGCTGCTGCGATCATTGAGGATCGGGTGCCCATGCCACCTGATGACTACAAATTCATCTACACCAATTCACCTATTCATGGAATGGGCGTTTTCGCGTGTGCCGCCTATGCACAGAATGAGGTTGTGGGCGCTTGTCGTCTTGGCCTGAGCCGCACTCCACTTGGGTATATGGTGAATCATTCCGATACTCCGAATATTGAGTCTGTGCCGATGGAGGACGGAAGTGGCTATATGCGGACTCTCCGGCCCATTTCTGAAGGAGAGGAACTTCTGGTTGACTATAGGCACGCTGTATCTCAGGCTGCAAAAGCTGAGTATACGATTGTCGCTAGCCAAGGTGTCCAGGATACCTTTAATTCGCTTGTAAAGTTGGCGGAGTCCGGTGCATCTAGAGAAGAACTACGTGTTGCGATTGATGGTGTGGAGCAAGAACTTCTTAAGATGCCCCAGGCCGACCATGGACTTGACCATATGTTCACTGACGGCCTGTACATCCGCTTGGCGCGAATATTTCCCATGACGTTATTTACCACCCCGATTTACCGGGAAGAGTGTATACTTACATTGCTTCGTGGACGCATCATAGTCATCACGGAAGATGGAATCACTGCTGTCGCGGCGCCTGCCTGGACGCTTACGAAACCAGCACTCAAGCGTGTGATATTTGCGCTAGATGATGTTCTCGCCCACACCGTCCACCCTAACCCTGATAATGAGCATGATATTGAGAAGTTGGAAGCTCGTATCTATGCTGCATCCTACAAAGATCTAGCAATCGAAGGGAGCCTACTATGAGTGGATGGGTAGCTGGATCGGCAGCTCTCTACACTGTGTCATCGTTGGTGAAGGCCAATGCTGCGAAACAGGCGGCGGCTGGACAGGCGGCGGCTGGCGAAGCTGCGACTAGGCGATCTGATGCCCAGGCTGCGCAGAGTCGTGCAGATCAGATGCCTTGGATGAAGGCAGGTCAGACAGCAATCGGGCAGTTGAGCGATCTCACTAAGGCAGGCGGTGATCTTAACCGTCACTTCACTCTTGATGACTTTGTTAAGGATCCTGGATATGACTTCCGTATGTCAGAAGGCTCTAAAGCTATTGAACGATCTGCGGCGGCGCGTGGTGGAGTTCTGGGCGGCGGTACGCTCAAATCTCTGACGCAGTATAACCAGAACTTCGCCAGCAATGAATATGGAAATTCCTATTCTCGCTGGAACAATGATAACACGAATACTTTCAATCGGCTTGCTTCTATCGCTGGTGTCGGACAGACTGCCGCCAATGCGAATCAGCAGGGCGGGCAGTTTGCTACCAACCAGATGCAGGGAAATACCTGGGGGTCAGCGAATGCGATTGCGGCCGGTACTGTCGCTGCTGGACAGCAGTATGGGAACGCGATCAATTCCATCGGTAAGTGGGCGGGTTCTTACAGTAACGGATAGGCGGCTTCTTAGGAGATCATATGTCGGATCTAGCTGATCTGAGTATGTATGGCCCGATGATTCGGGATACGGCGCATACACAGACTCCAGAAGAAGCACAGATGGAGCAGCTTCAGCTCCAGCATGTCGCGATGCAGAATAAGGTGCTGAGTTCTCAGGCTGATGATTCTACAGCATTGAAGACTGCTGCACGAACTGTTCAGGCCAAGGCCCTCGCTGAAGGGCGCACGCCAGATCCATCTGAGTATGAAGATGCGTTTCGTGCTATCGGCACTCCATCTGGATTTAAGGCCGCCCATGAATCTGTGCAGGCCAGGTCTCAGTCTGCTAAGGCCCAGCGAGACGCTGGTATTGCACAGGTCACACTGGATAAAGCGCATAATGATGAAGCAAGCCGCGTGACTGGGGGCATTCTTGCGCTCCCTCCTGAACAGCGTGCGGCTGCATGGCCGAATGCTCTGCAGGAATTCGCTAAGATCAGTCCTGAGAAGGCTCAGTCTGTTGGCGAGAAATATCCTCAGTATCCTGGTGATGACGTTGTTTCTCAGATGCATCAGTTCACTCTGTCAGAACAGAATCGGCTGGCGTTGTCTCAGCAGGCCCAGTTGAAGACTCATCAAGATGCAGATCTTGCAGAGCGAACTGCCTACCATAAGGAAGATCTGCGTATTAAGGAACTAGCGGCAAGGAAGCCGACGACTTTCCAACTTCAGCAGAGTGCCCTTAATCTTCCGGCTAACTTCGATCCTTCTGTAGCTTTGTCGAATGCTGCTGCTGAAGCCACAGCTCACCGAATTGGTAGCTGGGAAGCCAACCCTCCGCCTGAGAATATTCGCACCCCATTGTCTCAGATGGAAGTTGCGCGAGCTCAGTGGTTGGGGCAGAATCAGTATGGGCATCCTGAAGGCCTCCCAGGTGTGGCTGATATCGCTGATACTGTTAAGAATCGCCCTGCCTATGGGCCGACTGGACAGGTGGGGCAGCAGATCACCGCAGGCGGAACTGCTGTGAAGCACCTGAATTCTCTTGAGAAGTTGGGAACCGCGCTTCAGAATGGCGACAATACCGCGATCAATGATATTGGCAATCGCTATGCCAAACTCACTGGCCAACCTGCCCCCACGAATTTCCAGTCTACTCTGAACTTGGTAGTTCCTGAAGTGCTGCGAGCCGCGAAGGGCGCAGGTGTTCTGAATGAAGCAGAAGAAAAGCGTTTCATGGACCAGATTAGTTCGTCTAGTAGCCCTGACCAGATTAAGGGCTTTGCGAACGAAATGATCCATCGTATTGGTGAACGTTTCAATTCTCTCCAGCCTGGATATGCTCGCTACAATCGAAATCATAATCTTTCTGAACGTTTGGATCCTGAAGCAATGAAGCTCTTTGACAAAGCGGGGATTAGCTTTGGGGCCAACGGTGCCGGGGGCGGTTCTGGAGGTCCAGGAGCCTCGCCTGCCTCACCTGGGGCACCTTCCTACAAGGGCGTTACTATGCCCTCGGTAAAGTTTAATTCACTCAGTGCTGCCGCCCAGAAAGCCTTTAAGGACGGCGGCGGAGAGGTCGCACAATGAGTCCTGTGACGGCAGATCCCCATGCCGAAATCGCAGCCGCCCTGACTCCCCAGGACGAAATAAAGAATGCTCTTGGGGATGGGGCGCATGACGAAATTGCTTCGATGCTTAAATCTAAGAAGACTTGGCAGGATGAGGTTACGCCTGTCAAACTTCCTAATGGAATTCAGACTGTAATGCGCCCTGACGGATACGTTTGGTTGGATGACAGCAAGGTTGCTCCTGGCGAAAAGAAACAGATTGATGGCCCTGGCTGGCATACTCCGAATCTCTGGGGTGGGTGGAAGCGTGGACCTTCGGCGCCTGACCAGTTTACTCCTAGCGATGAAAATGGACAGAAACGCCCACAGGATATGGGCGATGCTGAGATCGCTACGCGACTTCTTGGTCTGACACCTGAGCAGTATCTCCACATGTCTAACTCGGCGCTTTATCGCCCAGGAGATTTTAGGAGGATGTTGGCGCTGGA
The DNA here is from genome assembly GCA_025361585.1 of Methylobacter sp. Classification (GTDB taxonomy): domain Bacteria; phylum Pseudomonadota; class Gammaproteobacteria; order Methylococcales; family Methylomonadaceae; genus Methylobacter_A. Next base: position 24,321 of record JANYKK010000146.1, read on the forward strand.
CGGCCCCAACGCAAATCCCACCATTCAAGGAATTGAACAACCTGCTAAGAGTCTTTACAATGGGGCTCTCACAGGCGCGAATGCTTTCCTTGGACTGGCGCAGAAACCAGGAACTTGGATGGGCGATAGTTCAGCTGAAGATCATTCGATTGCTACGGGTCGGCTGCTCAAACTAATCCAGAATATGAACCAGGGCCGCAATCCTCAGCAGGGTGGCTTCGATCCTCTCCATATGATCGGCCAGTATGGATCACTTAATCCTGGGACTACTACTGCTAAGACAGTAGATCAAGCTCTCGCAAAGGAAGCACCTGAGGCTGTCGCTGGGTTGACTGGTAAGTTGATTCGCGGTGGCGAGGCTGCTCCCGGCGTTGTCCGTGATACATTTCTCCGAACGCAGGGCGACGTCAAAGATCGTGCGACTGCTGCCGGAGCTGCCGGAGTGATGACGCCTGCCTTCAGTGCTACTGGTGATTACATCGGTACAGGCGTTCAGAAGTTGATTAATCTAGGGAAAGGTATCTGGCACTCCGCCACACAAACTCCGCAGAGTCCACTTCCTGGAGTTGCTGGTGAGGTTCAGGCATTAGCTGACCAGCATGGTGTCAACGTCCAATCTCACAACTTGGTTAATGATCCTGCTTCTGAGGTTAAATCTCTGGGGGAGCTCACCTCAGCCGCCCCGATTGGTGGTCTTGGCAAGACTAACACCGCGCAACAGAAGGAAGCTCAGATTGCTGCGAATAACTTTGTCAGCCAACTCAAGGATAAGATGAAGGGCCTTGGGTATGAGAATATGAACGCACTGAAAGCTGCCGCCGCCGCGAAAGATCCCAGGGCAGTCGCTCTTCTTAAGATGGCTGACGAGGCTGGGAATAATCTTCCAGAAGTCATACAGGCCAACGGTAATATCAACCTGTGGGCAAATCAGCGAAAGGTTGACCATGCCTTTGATCGTGCAAGGAGCCTAGATACCGGAGCCGTAGGGGCGCCAGAAGATGTAGCTCCGATGACGGCAAAGGTGGATGAACTTCTTGCTAGGCAGGAAGCTCTTGGTGAAGCGAACCAGAATAAGCCACTGGTTGAGTATCTTAAGAAAGTAAAGCGGGATCTCAGTGGCCGCGCTCCGGTTGAAGGCGCGGCGCCTATCCAGGGTGATGGCGTCCAGGCCAACGGCTCTGGAGATTCTGCGGCATCCGTAGAAGCTATCAATCGCGCGGCCCAAGAGCAGGCTCTTGGGCGAACGCGAGCGCTGGTCAATCTCCGCACCGGGCAGGTCACCCGCATAGATTCCAATGTGGATTCAGTGGATATGCTGGCTCCTCCCAACACTGCAATCATGCAGAAAGGTGTGGGCAAAGATCCTAATGCCTGGGTCATCTTAGATCATAACTCTAAGATGCCGCAACATGAAGTTGATGCCGCGATGCCTCGCGTTCAGGCTCAGTTGTCTCAGTGGGAGAAGACGCAACCTCCTCCCCCTACCCCAGAAGCCGCTAGTAAATTCCAGCCGACCTACTCTGCGCTTGCTGATTACCGTAAGGGTATCCAGTCTAAGCGGCAGAATATCGGAAAGCCAGGAAGTGAACTTACTGGTGATGATGCTACCGGCGCATTGAGAGAATTACAGGGCGCGACTGAAGATTCTATGCGGAGTGTCGGCGAACTCAGTCCTGGTGTCGCCAAGGCCGATCGGTATGCCCGTGATCTGCATAAAGAACTGGTTGTGCCGTTTAAGAATCGGGCTCTTGTGAAATCAATGACAACGGACACTCCAGATGTCATGGCTGCAAAATTCAACAATATGTCTCCTGATCAAATTCAGGAGATTCTACCTGCGCTTGGCGAGAAAGGAAAGGCCGCGGTCCGAGCTTCCATGGTTGAACGTGGTGTTCAGCAATCAATGGATCGCACTCGTCCTGATGACTACCAATTCCAGCCACTGGTTTTCGCAGCTAAGATGAAAGACCCTAAGTTTGCTGAATCTCTCGGGCTCACAGTTCCCAAGGGTGGTGAAGATAAGTGGGCGCTCGATGGATTGACCAATCTTATGAGTCATTTGGATGACGCTGGTAAAGTCGCATCTACCAAAGGTGCGTTCACTTTGACACAGCGTATGCTGGGAGAACCTAGTGTCGCTATGAAGTGGCTCCTCACTACGAAACCGGGTAAGCAATTTCTTCTGCAAGCATCTGACTTGAAAGCTGGCTCTCCTGAACTGGCAGCGATAGTCGAGAAAATCAATCACGCAATACCGGCTCAGGCTGGTGCCCAGACTACGGAGGCAGTGAAATGACCGCCCAACTTCCGCCCCAAATGGTATTTCAGCCACTAAAACTCAACGCCAGTGGCGTGATGGTGCCAATTCCCGGAGGCAAGCTCTACACTTATCAACAGGGAACGCTAGTTCCCCAGGCAGTCTACACAGATGCCACGCTGACAACGCCTTGCACGAATCCACTAGTTCTGGACGCCAACGGTATCAGCGTCTTCTGGATGGCACCTGGGGGATACCAGTTCTGGCTCAAGGACTCCAGTGATGTCACGATCTACCCCTATCCCATTGATAGGGTGACCAATACCATTGATGGAATTCAGGGCGTGCAGGGTCTGCAAGGAACTCCTGGTTCTGTATGGCGCGATGGCTCAGGTACTCCATCTAGTTTGATGGGCATCGATGGTGACTACTACCTAGACAATGTTTCTGGCGATGTCTGGTGTCGCGTGACTGGTGTCTACGCTCTTCGTGGAAACATTAAGGGTCCTCCGGCTGCCACCGTTAATGCGATTGAAAACAGTTCTTTCTATGGCGGCGCAGCTCCCTGGAGTCTGTTCGCAGCGCTCTCTAATGGAATAACTCCGGTTCTACTGGGCGGGCGGTTCCCCAACTCCAAAGCACCGAGTGTCTTTGCTCAGTCGCTCACTACAAATGTTCTTGCCATTGGCGAAGTCACCCAGGGTTTCGCTATCTGCAATCCAATGGGAACTATGCTGATCACCTTCTACATGACAGCGTGGCGAGAGACAGCTACTCCTCCCAATACGGCGTATTCTGCGCAGGTGAAGGCATACATTCACAATGCTCAGAATGACACTGAAACCTTAGTGGGGACCTTCCCCATTCTGCAGGGCGCAATCAATACGACCTACGCTACGGCGACTTGGAATCAGCAGTCTATCGATATCACGGCTTACCTGCCTTCTATCGGCACTTACGGTGTCCGTTTCGAGGTTCAGTCTACCTGCGATAATACTGGTGGAGTTGCTGGTGGAAAGGGCATCTACTGCGCCATTGATGATGTAGTCCTGAATGTCACGGGGACTGGTGTCGCAGGCCCAACAGGCCCCGCTGGACCGCAAGGTCCCGTCGGGCCTGCTGGATCTGGCTACCAGCAGAAAGTAATCTTCATTTCTAACGGCTCGTGGACTCCCCCAGCCAACGTCAACTTTGCTGATGTCTTGTGCGTCGGTGGCGGAGGCGGAGGCGGAGGCGGAGCTCAGGCTGCGAATTCTGCTGGCGGAGGCGGGGGCGGAGCTGCTGCTACGATTCTTCGGCGTGTCCCCGTAACCCCGGGCACGCCCATCACTATCGTCATCGGGACTGCGGGTTCTGGTGGAGCGACTAATGTCGCGGGAACTGCGGGAACCGCGACTACCTTCGGTGCGCTTATTACTGCGAATGGTGGGGGTTCGGGTGGCGCAGGGGCGCTCTCTGTTCCTGGCCTTGCAGGAAGCGCAGCATTCGCCTCAGTTACTGGAGTCACTCCCGGTGGTCGGGCCTATACCTATTCTAACAGCACTGGTACCGGTTCTGCAGTCAATATGATGTTTGGAAATGCTGTCTTGATGGGCGGATCTAATGGTGGCGTTGGTGGGACTGGCAGTTCTTCTAGCCCCACAGCAGGTGGAAACGGTTATCCTTCTGAGACAGCTAATGGCGGAACTGGCGGATCCGCTGGTTCAGTCTACGGCGGTGGCGGTGGCGGTGGAGCTTGCCCCTACGGAAATGGCGGTCAGGGTCAGAATGGCGGTTCTGGCGGTGGTGGGCAGACGCCCAGTGCCGGGAATTATGGATCTGCTGGTGGCGGCGGCGGCGGAGTTTCTGCTGGTGGATCTGCTGGTGGCGGCGGTGCCCCTGGATATGCCGTCGTCTGGTATCAGGGTTAGGAGGATGCATGAACTCTAACCTGGAAGCCCCTGAACGACGACATAGTTGGCGGCTGTGGTTTCACGCCACTGTGGAAATCTGTAAGATTGCGTTCTTTATCTCAGCCGCACATCTAACCATGAAAATGGTTGCCTATTTTCCGATTATCGTGGAAGAGATAAAGAAGCAGAGTATTCTTGTGCAGGAAATTCGTGATGACCTCAGACTCCATCTAAAGGATCTGCACAAATGAGTTTTCCAATTATTCCAGATGTATCAACGCTTAATACGCTGATTCTGGCAACCGCGGTCTATTTTCTGCGTGACTTTGCGCTCACAGTTAAGGAGCTGAAAAAGGCGCTAGAAGAACATAGGCTGGAGGTCGCTAAATTCTACGCCACGCATGTTGATGTGAATGATGCCATCGATCGTCACGAGAAGTCCTTACATAGGGAGATGTCATGAGCAAGAACTCCAAGCCTGGGCAAGTGCAGGGGATTAAACTCGCAAAGCCGAAGGCTCTGATCACCGCGCAGCCTAAGATGCCCAAAGCTCTTCCTACTACACTGGCAAAGATGGCCTCCATGCCTGGGCCGACTCCTAGACAGACGCCTCTACCTAAGATGTCAAAGGTCAAGCCGCCGAAGCTTAAGTGACAGCCCTGGGGCCTAGCTGGTGGCGCCAAAAAGTTATTCACGAGGCTTTAAGAGGCATCCAGCGCTCACGCAATACCATTCAATAGGGGGTTTACAGTGGGTTTAGACATCGCAGGCATCGGAGCAGTCGCTGACTTAGCAAAGGACCTTGTCAACAGATTCTTCCCTAGCAAAACTGAGGAAGAGAAAGCGAATATGTCGTTGATCCTTGCTACTATGCAGAACCAGATGGCCATGAACCAGGGCCAGATGGACATTGATAAGACTGAAGCTGCCAGCCCCAGTCTCTTTGTCAGTGGATGGAGGCCGATGGTAGGCTGGGTCTGCGGTTCGGCCTGCGCCTGGAATTGGGTGGGCCTGCCCATCGCGAAGTTTGGCCTTGCGATTTTCGGCAAAGTTCTAGCGGTAGCACCCGCAGACTTGACGCAGATGCTACCGCTTTTACTTGGTCTTCTTGGAATGGGCGCCTTGCGAACTTATGAAAAGACGCAGGGTGTTGCTAGGACGTGATTTCTGCCAAGGACTCCAGTTCTTGCATGTAAACCTGGAGTCGGTCAATATCCATCGTGCCTTCCCATGTAGCTGCCACTTTCATGATCCGGGCCTCTAGGGGCCCGAGATCATTTACAAGGCAGAAACGGTCGATGGCGCCGAAGTCCCTAACAATAGGCGGCGGTGTGATACGATCTGCTTCATAGAACTCACGAATCTTGAGCAGGTAGTGAAGGGCCTTTCTGACATCCTGGAGGCCATTCTTCTTTTTCCAGCGGTAGACGTATTTCGTGAGATTCCCCTCCAGGTAGCGCCCATCCAGGCAGTCGTTAACGAAGTCCCAGTGCTGATAGTCAGTCTGGTAATGGCGACCTCCTTCTTGCTCGTGATTAGCTGATTGCATCGGTGAGTCTCCGCATAATAGCGCGGATGGCGTTAAAGACCATCCGCTCATGTTGATTCGTCCCCATTTCGTCGATATAGGAGCAGTACCGGTTATAAACATCGCGGATACTGTGGTTCCCTAGTTCGTATTCATTGATGCAGTAGATCATCCCATCCATACAGTCGGCGATTTTAAGGATGCGTAATTCATCTGGACTAAGATGGATTTCGAAGTCCATATCATGCTCGCCTAGAACTTCGTGTTCCATACGCTGAACCATCTCGGCCAGTTCCGGAAACTTCCGCTTAGTGGGGGAGCTTATATCTCCCGTGACCTGTTCCGCTAGATCATGGGCCAGCGCCGCCATGATGAGATCTACCGTTGGTTCCTCGGCAAGCATCCATACGAACCACGCCACACCGAAACTGTGGTGCGCGATAGTATTGTCTTTGAGTGTATTCTTTGTGTGGTAGCGTTTGACCAGCCCGCCCTGCCGGATGAAGTTAATCTGTTTGGTCATGAATTCACGTTCTATCATGCGCGCCTCTCAATCCACTGAGTGCAGGCCAGCCGCCAGTCATCGGCTTCGATACGCGCGACATGGCTCATACCGTCACCAGCTTTAGATTTTCGTTCGTGCCATGCAGCGAACATTGGCACAGCCGTATCCTTGAAAAACCTATCCATGAACAGTGTAGCCTGCAAAGGTTCGTCAAGGAACGCACTCAGATTAGACATCCAACTACGGTGGTCTGAATTAACGATTGGCATGGGGGCGACTGTCAATTCGTTCGCCAAATTGTAGTGATCATTGATCACACAATGGCTTGCCATGACTTCGCGCGCTTCCGTGGAGTTGAGCTCTGGCAAACTTGTGTAAAGGTGGAAGTTATTACTGAATTGATAGTAATATCCAATACCGATGCCAAGAGCTGCTGCCATGAATTCCAACAGAAAACTCATGTGGACAGCATTCGCCCCGTAAGCTCCCCAGTAGATATCATTGCTTCGGTTGCACACCGTCATGTCTAGATGGTCTTCGCGAATACGGAAATAGATATGGGTATTGCAAGGAACATCTTTACTAAAGCTACCCAAATCATTGATCCCATCCCACATCGCGATAACCACCCGACGATCAGCAGGATTGGCCTTCAGCATTTCGACAGCACGCCAAATCTGATCAATGCCGAAGTAGTGCCGCCATCGGTTTCCGTAGGCGCCGTTCACACTTTTGCCATCATCGCTGTATTCCAAGAATCTCTTGTTGAAGTATGCAGGCCAGGCAACATCACTACGACCTGCCAGCATCCACATGGCCTCCATGAAGTGGAAGAATGGATTGGCGTCACGCAGGGGATTGAATAGCACACGTTCTTCAGACTTGGCATACATCGTCATCACTGGGCATGGGGAAACAAGAACCGGCCCATTTCGGCTTTCTTCGATGGTGCCATGCTCGTTCAAATAACGAAGGCCGTGAGCCAGCGCATGATTGACATTCAGTGCTGGGATAACATACATCACAGTCCTCCAGGGTATAGTGAGCGAGGCTTGCCTTCGCCTAGACGAGTTCGCTCATACTTATCGAATTCGCATAAGCAGTTCTGCAAATCCTGTGCATGGAGTTCAGGCCATCCAACAGAATCTGTAAGAGGATCGATATGCGTCTTGAGTTCCAGCAGTGTTGGGTGCCAAGTGGCACCGGGCCAAGTGGCATCAACGGGACGGCTGGCGACCCTGTTAAGCCCCCGACGACTACCGGGGCCACTAGCGGCCCAGTCCCACCAATCAGGCGCCTTAAAGAGCTCGCCAGCGTATTTCGTATCAGCAATCACCTGCCCCGTCATGAAGCTTCCCATACCGTTGAACTTGCTCAAGCGATCGAAGAAGCTCTGGAGAGTGTCACCCTGGCGTGGGCGCAGCTTATCACAGTTCGCCCACAAGGGATTCAGGACATACTGCACGAGATAGTCGACCTTGTCCATGGAGTGGCCGTTAGTGGAAACGATGTAGGCACCGCTGAATGCCTTCTTCCCTTCGTCCCGTTGCCGGTGCATGGCCTCGGTGAACCATACGGAATTCCAGGGCACCGGGTAGCCGATACGGGCCAGTGATTCAGGCCAGTTGACGAGTCGTGCCACCACCATCGCGAACCACAGGTCAGGATCGTCAGCATTCGGCTTGCGCCAATTCTCAGTGATCCACTGAGTTACTGAATCTAATTCTCGATAGATATTACAGAATCGGTAGCTGCCCAGAATCTTGTCGCGAGTCCAGGGCTTCTGGCCACCAGCGATCTTAGCTTGGTAGATTAAGTGACGTTCTTTAATGAATGCCCAAAGTTCAGCGACTCGCAGCGTCATTGTATGCCTTCTTCCACTGGACCTGCACATCGAGGCGAGTGGCGCCTCCCCACGCGACCTTGGTGGTCTTTTCAACGAGTTTCACGTATTTGGGATGGACTTCTGCCAGTTTGCGAGCATCAGCACTTTGCACTTCAAGAGAACGTGTAATGGAACATCCACCTGGGGCGTTGGAAGAACCTTGATCTTGAACCCAGTGAGCAAGAACACAATTCGCTAGCCCAAGTTCAAGAAGTTGAAGTGTGGCATCAAAATCACACATGTTTCCGCCACGCTTAAAATCAATCTTGTGTTTCCGGCAAATCGCGACATCGTAAGCCAGGATGCGCATCATGCGGGTGCAGAAAGTGAAGGGCTCGGTGACTCGGTTGGCCCCTTCTCTCCCCATTACGCCGACATGGGAGTATCGCAGAAGTTGGAAACTGATCGTAGTGAACATGTCAATCTTTTCGAGGTCTGATGCCGGCTCGAACTTCGTAAGATCATCCATGCGCCGTTTGTAGAACCGTAGGTCGTCATCTAGCATACAGATCTGGGGCCCAAATCGTTTGTGATCATGCTTATCGACAATGAACTGGCGCTTGGCTGCGATTCCACGAACTTCCGATGGACAGACTAGTATGGGTTGAGCGCCAAACTTCGAAGCTTCCTCCTCGTATACGACAAGAACTGCCTTCTTGCGAAGCGGCTCCGGCAGGTTATTCAGGGTGACCTGTTTTCCTACTCTCCCGTAGGTGGGGATGTAAATGATCACTTGCCTACCCTCCAAAGAAAGGGAGTGGCGTCGTCAGCCGCCACTCCCTTGTTCTACCTAGGATCTAGTAGAGTTCGATGAACTCGTGCTCCACATCATAGCGCAGGGCCGCAGTCGTGCCACCATTGGCGAGGAAATCGTCAGTGGTCTTGGAAGTGGCATAGAGCGAAAAGATCTGGAAGGCGTTGCTGGAAGGACGCTTGGGGTTGTCCTTCACGAGCACGCGGATCTTCTGGTTCTCGACACGCTTTCCACGAGTCTTCGGCTCGGCACCGTCAGCAACGACAGGAGCCTTGGGGGCCTTGGCGGGCTTCGCTGCATCGGCAGCAGCCTTCGCGGGGGTGGGGACAGGAGAGGCCATAAATGGCTCCTTTTCGAAAAAGGCTAGGATCTTCCTAGCGCGTAGGGTGATGATCACCCCGTAGCCCAGCACTTTCCAGATCGTTTTCGCAAATCCCGCGATGGGATGCTCTGGATATTGCCAGACGAAGGTTGAATCAAACTGCTGGTTGGGCAGCTTGAGAAGGTCGATGTTCTTCTTGGTTCGGCCAACATAGGTGGTGAATTTCTCTCCAACTTCGACCCGTAAGATCGTGTGGCTATTCTTATCACTCATCACCATGTAGTCTGGCACGCGAACCTCAGTGAACGTCGGTAATTACTAGTGGACTAATAGTATGGCATCCGTTACATTCACGCGCAAGGGTTTGAGAAAATTATTTTTCTCGGTCCTCAGCATAATTCTTAAGTGCTGTAAGAAGTCGATTTTGAGTCTTGTCCTTGATATTCCGACCGCGCATCACCAACTCATCAACTGTATTACGGGCGATAATATGATGGCTCGTGACATGCTTCGCTTTGTTGCCCTGGCGAAGAATACGTTCCGTGAACTGCTGGTATATTTCTAAATCCCAAATCTGTGAATACCAGCAGACATGCTGTGCATTTGAATACTGAAGGTTCAGCCCATGCCCTACAGATTGAGGTTGCGCCACGAGAATAGTGATTTCTCCAGCATTCCATCGGTCTTCGATTTCTGTGAACTTATTAGCGGGGTAATCCTTTGCGTAGACGACATCAGGTCGGCCCTTAAATGCTTGGCGGATTCTATCAAGATCAGGATTGAACTCGTAGGCAACGAGTAGCTGCTGGCCACCAAGTTCTTCAACGAGATCAAGCAGGGCCTCATTCTTTTCGTAGTGTAGGTGCTGCCATAGATCACTCTTGACAAGAGGATCATATGTGAGGCCCTTGAAAACTCCACCACTTGCAATCTGCCGACACTTAATTGCGGCAACAGAAGATGTAGAGGCCGCGACAAGCTGCCCCGAGCCAAGATTGGCGAATAGGTCGCGCTCCATTGCGTCATAGATTTTCCTTGCTGGTGGGGGAAGTTCTATATAGATATGATTTTCTAGATATTCTGGGAGTTCAAGGTAATCCCTTGCCGCGAGGCGAAGCACGAGGGGTTGAATGAGATCATGAATGCGCTCCTCGCTGCCCTTCTTAAGAATATAGGTGTACCCGCCGAAGCCTACAGAGTCAAAGAATTCCATCCGAAACTTGGTGATATATGGGGTGAATGAACGGCCGAGATCGAGGATGAATATCTGACCGAACAAATCCATAAGACCGTTGGGGGCCGGAGTTCCAGTAAGAATCCATCGGCGTGAGAACTTAGGAAGATACGGCTTGAGCAGCTTAAATCTCTTTGTCTGCGTATGCTTGAATTTCGAAGACTCATCGATGACGAGCGTATCAATTTTGAGATTCTTGATGCGCTTCTCAGCCATGAGCCAGTCGAGGCCCTCAGGATTTATGACAAAGATGTCAGCATCTTCGCATAGGCCCTTCTCCTTGTCTTTCCCATGGAGCACGACTGTCTTCAGCCCATGGAAGTCAGACCACTTTCGTGACTCCGCAGGCCAGACACCGTAGCAGACTCGTAATGGCGCGATCACTAGCACCCTTGATAACAACTTCTGCGACTTGAGAATTTTCACCGCACCGAGGACAACGGACGTCTTTCCTAAGCCTGGGTCCAAGAAGAGTCCAGCCGCTGCGTGGGAAAGCAAGAACTTCACCGCATTCTGCTGATACTCGTGTGGTGTCCATTCTAAGTTGGATGGCTGCGATGGCCTGCTCACGATTGTCATGTATTTCCACCTCGTATCCCGCAGCGCGGAGTTGTTCGTGGAGAAGTAGCTGGCCTGGAGTGGCTTCCCCACCAGGACGCTTGAATTCGATGAAGAATGGTGCGCTGCCGGGAATCCAGAAACAGCGGTCGGGCCAGGAACGACAGCCTATGCCGTTCATCTTACTTACCAGCATCCTCTTTCGTGCCCATGCTACGACAGGGGCTTCAATCTGCTTTTCCAGCATTTGTAATCCCCAAAAGTTCGTAGAGTTTTAGTTCCCATTTTCGCCACTTCGGTATTTCCAAAGGGGCGGGAGCAAACCGGGTAATTTGAGTGTTACGACACTCAGTTTTAACTATTTCTGGCCTGATAATAGCGTAGCCATACATCTGCCGAAAATGCTCAGCGTCCTCCTTGCTCGCTAGTTCAACTACAGCAGCATTTCTTTTAGATTCTGCTATTGCAGCTTCATTTTCAGGGCTGGTAGGCGAAAACCAGGGATCATTAGAATTTGCAGGGTCCACCGTTATCCTTTCTAAAATGGCACCATCGGCAAGCGTAGCTCGGCTTTGCGGCGAACATCGTATCATTGAGCATAGGGCGCACGCGCTCGCCCCACTCCATCTTTAGAAACTTGAGATCTTCACGCGTGAACGAAGTTGAAGTGAAAGTGCCGTGATCAAGATACCAGATCTCACCTTTCAGGACATCTTCATCAGGAAACTTCACGAAGCCGCCCAGCCCATAGAGTCCAAGCTGAGTCTGGTGCTCTTCGCGCACTTTACCAGTTTTGTGATCTACGATAACTCGTGGTTCGCCCCTTGGCTTGAAAATAAGATCCGTTTTAATGCGGCACCATGCGTCCTTCGACATCCAGCCAGTGGGCTCCCAATCTACTGTGAAGGCCCACTCTTGTTCTGCGATGGGCTTAGAAATTCGTGCCAGCTTCAGCTCCGCCTCGAACTCCTTGAGTTCAGGCGGCAGTTGACTCGTGCCACCCTTGCTTAGTGGGAGGGGCTTGGTGTTGACGAAGTCTTCGGCCATCTTGTGGATAGCCGTTCCTCGATCCATAGCGGCGGAGCCTGGTTCGGACAGCTTATCCACGAATTTATACTTCGCCTTTGCCGGGCAGTCATCATAGCATTTCCAGCGGGAGTAAGACCATTGAGTGATCAAGTTATCTCCTAACAACTACGATTGTCATGTCATCAGCCGCACCGCCATGTCGCGCCGCCTGCTGAAGTAGAAGAGTCGGAATATCGCTGAAGTGCTGTGCCTCTCGCTGCGCCTTCTGTAAAGATAGGCGGTCGAATGTCGTCCACGCACCGTCGGTGGCGAAAATCAACCAATCTTCTGACTGAAGTCTTGTGTGGATGGGTGCAGCTATGTGAACTCCTGACCCAAGGCGCTTCTTGGTATCAACCCCAACGGAATTCAAGTAAAAATCGGCGCTATTCACCTTGTAACAGCGAGAGTCGCCTACTTGGATCCCGTAAACTCCCTCACCTATTACTGTGGCGGCGACCAGCGTGGTTTCTTTGCCACCTTCAAGATAGGCATCCAGTGATGCAGCGTAACATTCCCATGTATGAAATAGTTTTAGATCATTAGCACAAGTATTCCGCACCATCTTTGCTAGATAGGCGAGTGCCCGTGTAGCAACCCCGAAAGCACGCCCAGAGCCATCAGCAACAGCCACTATGAAGTGTGGATCGCGGATAATAGTGAAGGCATCCTCATTGCGTTCTCCGCTAGCCATTTTCTTTGTCGCGCCGTAGACTTCCATGGCTACTTCTTGTAGGCTTTGAGGACGCCCCAGTTCTTTCCGCTCTTACCATCGGACAGTAGGGGGACATCTAGCGGCACAGATTCCATAGCAGCACGAAGGATCTCCATCTCTTCTGCAACGTGCTCCTTGGGGCAACTAATGTTGATTTCATCGTGGACAGTAATGAGGAATCGCCCGTGTTTCTTCGTTCGATTGTAGTTGATGAGAGCCTGTTTCGTGACATCTGCCGCGCTACCTTGAATTAAGTAGTTCAGCAGTTTGTATTCGAAGTGGACCATCTTACCACCGATAAGCATGGGCGGCTCGGTGAAGTAAGCTCGTCCACCCCAGGTGCAAATGAAGTCTCCCGTGGAGCCGACTTGCTTCACCAACCTTTCTAGCGCAGCTAAGCCGGGAATGGCTTTTCGCTGAGCGTTCTTGACCGTCCTGGCCTCTTCCACAGTAGCGTGGATGCCGATCGCCAGTTTGGCCAGCCCCATACCATAGATCATACCGAAGTTCAGAATCTTAACTGCGCGGCGCTCTAGTTCCAGCCCACAGATACGCTTAATCTCGGACTGGACGAAAGTATGAACATCAAGCGTCGCGTCCGCATTATAGGCAGCACATAGAGAAGCATCCTCAAAGTGCGCCAGGATTCTAAGTTCTTGCTGGTTGTAATCACGATGCAGCAGGACCTCACCTTTATCAGGAAGGATATACCGCCGCATATTCGGTAACTCCGGCACACCGAGAAATTCAGGATGCACGTATCCGTCATCCTTACCTTCAAATGATTTAGGGATATTCTGGAAATTCGGATTAGAGGACATGCGGCCAGTTCTCGCACCCTTGCTATCCTTGCCGCTACCCATCTGGCGAACTTGGTTCCAGTTGGTGAAAATCCGCCCATTGTTCTTCTCCGCCATAGCCAACCAAGGACGAATAAAGGTGGACAAACAAGTTCCAAGTCGGTTTCGGTAGCCAAGCGCCTGGGCGACAGATTGATCATCAAACATGTCGGGTGTGAGGTTAGTCTTAGAAACACTGTCGCGACCCTTGGGAGTCTGCGCAAAGTTCTTCACCACACCACTTTCTTTGAGCGCACGAGCGAGTTCTGGATCTGAGTCAATGTTGAGTTCAGAGACTCCGAGTCGTTCGCGTAAGTAAGCATCGCATTTAGCACCCGCTTCCTCATATCGCTTGAGATCCAGCCGGAGTTCCTTAAGATCAGCGCAAACGCCTCTTCGTTCGTTCGCCATAAGTAGCGGAAGTAACTCCCGTTCCCGGTCGTATGCCGGGATCATTTTGCGCTCATCTATTTCCGCCCATAACCTATCGAAGAGCAGACGCGTTCGCACAACATCACCAATGGCGTATTCGCCCACCAATTTTCCAGGAGCTAGCGAGATCCACGCGCCCCAAGTCTTTTCTGTCAACTTGGTATCGGCAGGGAGCAGGTGCCTATTGGCGAAAATGTAGTCCTTGACTGCGTCTCGCTCAATAGGCGGCATTCCCAATAGGGCTTCGGCCGCAGGCTTCAACGCTAGGGTGGCGGCGTGGGGATCCCTCAGAAATAGCAGGAACAGCGTATCGTGAACGCGTTCCCAGGCAATTTCACCACAGCCCATGTGAGTTTGCGCGACATCCACATCAAACTTCGCGTTGTGGAAAAGTAGTGGAGCCTCGCCCTGCCACGCAGTAAGAAGAATTTCCCGTGCCTCAGCCTCCGTGCAGTTATTACCCTCTGGGTGACCGAAAGCATAGTATCGGGCCTTCTTTGCAGTTGGGGCCAGAATACTGAAGCCCACAGGTTTTGGAGGATACGCAGGTCTCGCTTCAATGGCCTCTGTTTCAAAGTCAATTGTTATTGGCTTGGGAATCTTCACAGCGCTCCCTTCAAGTATTCTTTGAGTTCGCGATTTTCGCGCAGTTTGTTTGCTCGGCCGAACAAACGCTGAATGAACAAACGCCGGTGCTGCCCCTTAACCTCAATTTCTAGCAGGCGCCAAAGTTCAGCTTCTGCCAAAGAGAGAATACAGGCATCCAGTGTTCGCCAAGAATGCAGTGCGTCAGAATTGGGCATTTTACCACCAAAGAAATGACCCTGGCGAGCTCTATACGGTTCCAGAACCCGCCAGGGCGTGTTAGCCTACCGCTTGCCCTTCACCTTGCTTGCAGATGCCGTGGGGGCAGGCGCAGAGACCTCTTCCGGTGCCGTGTAGGCATAGGGCACCTGCAGCTCGTCCTGGATCGTTTCCATTCGCCGTTCGAGAGCCGCAAGCTGTTCCCCATCTTCAATCTTGCTGACGTAGCCAAAGTCAACCTCCACCTGCTTCTTCAGGTGCGCAGCGCAGGTCAGGAAACTAATCACAGCCCAAAGAGGGCGATGTATAGAATCTGAAACTCGCTTCGTGTGGGAAGCAAAGTTTACGACGCTGGTGGGAGGAATTTTCGCGAAGGCCAGTTCGGCTGCGACGACATCATCCAGCTGATCAGCAGGAATTACGGCGATGCGCCGAATATTTCGGCACTTCTTCCCCTTCTTGTTGTCAGCAGACTTATACTGATTCCACTTACAGGTCGCGCACTTGTCGTGCTGAGGTTCGGCGCTGTCCGGATGCGGTCGCATGTCCTTACCATCTTCGCTAAAAGCGAAGCAGACAGGGCTGATCGGGTTATCCGCATCAAAGGGCTGGTTGTAGTAGCAATTCTCGTGAACATCACCAAGAACCACAATTTCGGTCTTCCCGCCAGGGATGGCGTTGCCCCCAAAAGACAGGATGCCAGACTTGAAGCTGAAGAAGCTGCCTCCGCTAGTTTCCTTGGCTGAAGCCTGTGTGGCGAACTGCGCCAGCTTCTCGTCCCACTTGTTGACCGGCTGAGCCGGAGCCTTGCTGATGGTCTTTGCCATCGGAACCTCCATGTGAACGCCCAGAATCTGCTGGGTCAGCTAAAGTCTTGGCTCTACGGTGACTAGCCCCTTATGGGCGATAGAAGCATTACATACGCCCCGCAGATTCCCTGCTTCAGATGTAGCTTGCACGCCAGGAGAGTAGATCAGCAAACCCTAAACCCGTCCTAGTGCTACACCGCCAAGATTACTATACCTTCGTGACAGAAATGGTGTAGATTTTCACACGCTTGATACCAGGAATTTCCTTGCCAGCTTCCCAACGGGCGCGGACAGCAGGAGCAGAAATGCGGCGCTGGAGCAGATCCCATGACTTAGTCTTGGAAATCCACTTATAGGTGGCATCCCAGTCCTCAGCTTGGGGCTCTTCCTTCTCTACTAGCGATGCGTGGGCTGACCGTCCGGTCGCACCTGTCACGGTGGCGCCTTCAACAGTAAACTCGTCAATGAAAGCCTGCCGCATGGCAGATTCACGCGATGCCAGTTCGTCTACCTGCTTCTGCAGTTCAAGACGCGCAATTCGCGTGGCCTGGAGTAGATCGGCTCGTGTTCCCAGGTCTGTCGGAACTTTGAACTCTAACGTATTTGCTTTCGGCACGAAGGCCTCCTTGTTTGGGCGCAGTGCCCGTATTTAATTGTAAGCTCTTAGTTACTCATCTGCAAGTAATACTTTGCTCACTTGATAAGGCCCATATGGGGAGCAGAATACTTGTCGGTCCGCTTGATAGCACATTCACCGTAGATGGCTACAGGCTTTCCGGCCCCATCCTCGTAACGAATGA
>JANYKK010000147.1 GCA_025361585.1 Methylobacter sp.
GTCGTGGCTATCATGCCCAGATAGATGATGGATGCCAGGCTGACCGGTGAGATTTCAGTCGGCCAATGGCCGTCAAATATGGCCCAGGTTATCAGGTAAAGCGGCAGCGACAATAACAGGCCGCCGGTTACCTGAGATAAGGCCGGTATTTTACCGTCAATGCGTTTGATCCAAACCGAACTAACAGACTGCAAAAAGGTCGATATCAGAACGCCCATGATACCCAGCACGGCATTATAACCCATCTGCAATGCCGAGCCGAACATGATCCACAAGCCGCCAAGGCCCATAACAAAGGCCAGTAGGTTGCCTAAAGTCAGACTCTGTTCTCGCAACCAAATCGCTGCCAATATGGCCGTTATCAACGGCAAAAGACCGAATATCACTGAAACCCAGCCGGAAGGAATAAATTGTGCTGCCCAGTAAATTGCCAGCATCGATCCGTAAATTTGTACAGCTACAGCCAGGTAGGTTTCCACCGCCTTGCGATGCCAGACCAGGCGTTGCTTCGACAACCCCAGTATCAATAATAGACAGGCTGAGCCGATTGCCATTCGCGCGGTCACGCCAAACAGAAATCCCGGCCCTTCAACACTCCATTTGATCGCTAGCGGTGTTGTCGCCCAAAGTAAAACAACACTGATGTAGGCCAGATAGATGCGCATTAATTTAAATTGGTTTGGGTAACGCCGGGCATAATGGCGACTGCTTTGGTCGCCAATGGATAACTCACTTGCCCGGCGCTAATTCAAAAATAATCAGTTCCGCTGCATCATCGCCGACGTTTTCTACCGACATCAGTTCGCCTGTTTCCCAAAAAACTTGACCGGCAGAGTAGCTGGTGGCCTTGCCGTGCTCGACGACTTTTAATGTCCCTTTGACCACATAACGAGGCCCCGGCCCTTCGTGGGTATGCCAGGGTGTTTTAAAGCCGAATGGAAACGCGACCCGTATCACTTTGGCGTCAATGTTCGGGCTGGGAAGTTCCAGCTTTTTTTCTAACAGGACGTTTCTATTCAGCCCTGTTTTCTCTTGGGCCGAAACAGCTGGTATGTTGCTAAGGCACAGCGCTGTTAGCGTTGCCAGAATGACTTTAATGGTTTGTATTTTTAGCACTTATCGGCCTCTCGGTTTTGTGTTTTGGGGGAAACTTAATGTATAAGTTGTCGATGGCTTTACAAGTTAGTAATTTCCAAGATTTCCTGTCCGACGAGCAAACATTGGTTCGGTATTTGACCATAAATAAAGCGCATCCGATAAGTTCCTTTGTAGATATGTCCATATACTTCGAGAACATCAAACTTACCTTTTCCGGCGGGATTTTTTATTGGTTTAAGCGCGGTGACGTGCTCATCAATTTCGGTTCTGTCATCTAATCCAAAGTGAAAATCCAGTAGCTTTTTGGCTTGAAGGGCTGCATCTGTCGAACAGTGATGCACAGGTTCACTGAATGCATGCGTCGATGTAACAAGAAATAAAACCAGCATGATATATTTAATCATCTCTACTCCGGGAAAAGAAATCGCAATGAAAAAGCACCGCAGGCGAACGAAACTGTATATTCTTCGTGTTCCTTGTGGTGAATAATTTTTAGCCTAATTGGATAATACTTTTTATGAACGTAATTGTGCTAGCTAAACAACGCATAATATTCATTAAAAAGATTCGTGCGGTCAGCCAAACCATTGGTTCCGCCATTAACTTTTCTGGTGACGGCTGTTATTACCGTATCGGAAGAACCGTCGTCGCAGACAGTCCATATGTTATTTTCATTAAAGAAAAATCCGGCAGAAGCCAGCGGATATTGGGTGGCTACTAAATCAGGATTAGCAACAGTATCTTCACCTGTAAACTTACCAAAACTTGCGTAATTGGATTTACCCGTTAATTGAATATAACCGCGTCCTCTGAAGGTGTAGCCGTCACCGCTGGCTTCATCGCCATTGCCCATTCGATTGGCATAGACTCTTGCGCCAATCTTGGCAGGATTCCTCGCATAAGACGCACTTAACTGCCCAGGAAAATAGCTTGGAAATGTTGCCATCAAGGCTTCGGCTGAATAATCCAAATCTTCGTAGACTACCGTAAAGTCCTCACTCTCGTGACTACATTGCGCTAAAAAGTGGGCTAGTCGTAATGAATTAGTAATAGCGGTTAGCGGGTATCTGAGCAATGACTCCGTCGGGAATATGCCCTTTTAGCGCGTTTAAATTAATAGCGGCTGGCGATGCTGCAGGAAACAACTTTGCCCAAGTGGCATCGCCTACAATCCCGTCTACGGTCAGGCCATTTTGCGCTTGCCAGGTTTTTACGCTTGCTTCGGTATCTGCCCCGAAAATACCATCGACGGGTAAACCTAATCGGGATTGAAGCTGTTTAACATCATCACCTGTAGAACCATTTTGTAATAACATGATATTTCCCTAATTATTTTTAATAATGCATAAGCAGAATTTGTATGGTGAGGTGTTTTTAATTCTTAATGCCAATCCCTTTATGCAACAGGTAAAGGCTGAACAGGGTCAAGGTA
>JANYKK010000192.1 GCA_025361585.1 Methylobacter sp.
GGCATTCTTTGCGAAATGGGCCCCAAAATCCAGTGGGTAGAAAGCTACGTGACCGACGATAAAGTCTATTGCGTCTACATCGCACCGGATGAAGCAACGGTCAGGGAGCACGCCGAAAAAGGCGGATTCCCGGCCAACCGCGTTTCCCAGGTCAGAACCATCATCGATCCCACTACAGCAGAATAATCCAACGCCTGCCTAAGGGGCGCTGATTAAGTCCTTCGACAAGCTCAGGACGAACGGGTACGCGGTTGATTCCGTTCGTGGTGAGCTTGTCGAACCATGAATGGAATCAATTTATTTAGCGCTTCCCTAGCGCGTAGAGACGCACAGGAAGACCGGCAGGTAACCTGCCCGGCCCATCTACTCACCACTAATCAGAGGCACGACGATGAAAACAACCAAGATCATGAAAGCCGCCCGCTCCGCATTGGCTTGCGCCGCATTGCTTAGCCCGGTGCTGGCTTATGCGGAAATACTGGCGATGGCCAACTACGAAAGCAAGCCAGGCCAGACGCCGAGAAAAGAAGGCATCGCGATTATCGATGTCGATCCGGCATCGAAAAACTTCGGCAAAATCCTGAACGACATCCCGCTGCCGGACGATCTGGTCGCCCATCATATTTTCTATAACAAAGACCTCAGCAAGGCCTACATCACCTCGCTAGGCAACGGCGCGCTGCATGTGATGGACATGACGCATGTGCCTTATCACCCCAAAAAAATTGATGTGCCTGACTGTAAAGTCGCTGAAGACGTGGTCTTTTCCAAAGACAATAAAACTTGGTACATGACCTGCATGGGCTCCAGCAACGTGATCGTCGGTGATGCCAAAACCGACAAACAGATCAAAATGATAGCCGCCGATGCCAAAGATGCTTTTATCCGTTATCCGCACGGCATCAGCATCAATGAGGACATCGACCGCATCATCGCCACCAGCACCGTGCGCCCGTCCGATCTCGGCGATGCCGGCGAAACTGTAACCGTTATCGAGGCCTCCAGCGGCAAAGTATTATCCAGCCATAAACTGTCCGATAAGCCGTCCCCTTCCGGCTCCGCGCCTGTCGAGGCAGTTTTCCTGCCCGGATCGAACCCGCCGACTGCTTACATCAACACCATGTTCGGCGGTGGGCTGTGGATCGGCACCTGGAATGCAGGCAACAAGAACTTCGATTTCCAGCAGGTGTTCGACTTTAATGCCGTTAAGCAGGGCGTGCCGCTGGAAATCTATTTCAGCGACGAAAACGACCGCATGTACATCACCACCGCCAATCCCGGTTATCTGAACATCTTCGACATCAACGACAAGCACAAGCCGTCGTTGATCAAAGCGATACCGACCGCGGGCGGCGCGCACCACGTCGTCATCACGCCGAACCAGCAGTACGCGATCGTGCAAAACAGCTTTTTAAACCTGCCGGACATGAGCGACGGCTCGATTACCGTTATCAACTTGAAAAAACTGGAAGTCAAGGCGACTATCAACACGTTCAAGAAACAGGGGCTTAACCCTAACTGCATTATCCTGATGCCGAAATGGCATCACGATACGGCGCACTAGAAATCGGTGCGGTTCTTTGGTGGGCGGGCGCTACGGCGCGCCTTAATTCACCGAGGACACGAAGAACACGGAGTTTTCGTAGGTCGGGCATGCTGTTTATGCCCGACATTTCGAATCTAAAACGGACGCCGAGCTTTAACATTCCTGCTTTATTTCATTTCGGGGTGCTAAATGTCGGGCAACGGAAAGCGGTTGCCCGACCTACACCCTCAAGTTATTTCCCGAAGCAGGAATGCCGATGCGATGCCGGAATATGGTGAGGGCATACGCCACGCCGTTTAAGCTATCAGCGTTTTTCCATTCTGTATAGAATCGAGGAAAAGCGAATTGAAATTTTAACTTTTTACCGGCAAAATCAGCCTCAAGCTGAGTATTTTTCAGTGTATTGGAGAAAACCCCGTTCTTGCTTGTCATAAATTAACGAAAGCTTCGTAAAAATTAAAGGCGCAATAATGCATACAATTCATGTAATAGACAAATTAGATTCAACTTATGAGGGACCTGAAGCTAGGTATCTCAATACTCGTGAATGGCAACAAATATTTCTAAACCAAGGCTCATTGGATGGCGCTTGCGGTCACTATTGTGTTTTCATGTCACTAATAATAAATGGAGTAATGAGTCGTACAGAGGCTTTGTCTGCACTTTCATATAAACAGGACGGCCGCACCAATATTGGTAAGCTTGCTTCCAAAATTAAGGACTATAATTTTTTTCACGGGACACTTGATACAGATATTGAGGATATTTTTGACGGCGTCTATCGCAATCAGATCGAGGTTGAAAGATTTTCAAAGCCTGGAAGCTTAAGAGATTTTGTTGTTACAAACATAGAACAAAACAATCCTGTTATGTTAGGTATATCATGGCCTGATGGAGGCCACTGGGTTACGGTTGTTGGATTGGATTATGCTGGAGAAGATACGGCTAAAGAGCTTTATCGTTTTTTGGTTATTGATCCCGGAGGAAATAAAATGCAGTTTTGCTCATGGAATGGTGTTATTCAAGCCAAAGGTACTGGTGGTAGGTATTCATATGAATGGTGGGGGCAAAACCAAAAAGTAAAACTTGAGGATGCAGTGGCAATCAAATTGATTTAACAAGTTACTTGAATCAAATGAATTATTCGCCGACACGAATAAAACAAAAGTAAAAACTTCGTGTTCTTCGTGGTAAAAAATTTCCGCTGGGCTCCCCAAGCCCGGTAGGGTACGCACCGCGTACCTTTTCGGATCTAATTCATCGGAAAAATTTGAAAATGGTACGCGATGCGCACCCTACAAAAAACTGCTGAATAACAATTCTCGTTGCTTAATATGTATCTCGTGATTTAGCTGATTCCCAAACTGGAGATTGGGAACCAGAAGCCTGAAAGCGGCTACCTCTGCAACAGCGTCAGCGAATCCGAGCCGTTTTGGCGGTTGTCGGCGACTGTCATATAGCGCTGCTTAATCGCCTGCGCCAGTTGATGTACCGCCATCGCGTATTTATCGCTGTTATTGTATTTCTTGATCACCTTGAAATTGGGGTGGACGCGCCAGTATTCGCTGCCTTTGTTGGCAGCCAGTTCAAGAGTTGATTCGCCGCTATTGCCTTTGGTTTTTTCCGCGACCGGCATGTTGTTTTGCCAGCCGTTATGCGAGAAATAGTTCGCTACGCTGCCGATAGCATCGTGCTGATCCCAAAGATTGCGGTGCCCGTCGTTGTTGAAATCAACCGCCAGCGTACGGAAACTGCTGGGCATGAACTGACCCAGGCCCATCGCGCCCGCCCAGGAGCCGACCGGTTTAAGCGGCTCGTAGCCTTCTTCGCGGGT
>JANYKK010000229.1 GCA_025361585.1 Methylobacter sp.
CTTATTCCCCATTTAAATTACCTCCCAAACTATGAAGATCAGAGTTCTCGGTTCCGGCGCAGGCGGCGGTTTTCCTCAATGGAACTGCAACTGCCATAATTGCCATCGTTTGCGGCACAAGGAAATGAACGGCAAAGCCCGCACCCAGTCATCCATTGCGATCAGTACCGACAACCTTAACTGGCTGCTGTTCAACACCTCGCCCGACATTCGCGCGCAACTGGAAGCGTTTCCCGCTATCCAACCTAAAGAAGGGATTCGCGATACCGGCATTAAAGCCATCATGCTGATCGACAGCCAGATTGACCATACCACCGGATTGCTGATGCTCCGGGAAGGCAAACCGCTGGACGTGTACTGCACGGAAATGGTCAAGCAAGACCTGACCACCGGATTCCCGTTATTCAACATGCTGGCAGATTACTGCACCGTCAACCATCACCCGATCCCACACGATGGCAGCAGCTTTACCATTCCCGGCATCGATGATTTGCGCTTTTACACCCAAGCCTTAAAAAGCAAGGCGCCGCCCTATTCTCCGCATCGGCATGACCCGCATGACGGCGATAATATCGGCGTGATCATCGAACAAATCTCTACCGGCAAAAAAGTGTTTTATTCCCCCGGCCTGGGCGAAATAGAACCGCACGTCATGGCCGCCATGCAAGCGGTTGACTGCCTACTGGTGGACGGCACCTTTTGGACCGACGACGAGATGTGCACGCAAAATATCAGCCACAAAAAAGCCCGCGAAATCGGCCATTTGCCTCAATCCGGCGAAGGCGGCATGATAGAAGTCTTAAACGGGGTTAGCAAAGCCCGCAAGATATTGATCCATATCAACAACACCAACCCGGTCTTAGACGAAGATTCCGAACAGCGTAAAATACTCGATGCCGCAGGCATTGAAGTTGCCTACGACGGCCTGGAAATCGACTTATAAAGGATGCAAACATGAGCAGCGATAATAAAGCCTGGACCAAAGAACAGTTTGAAGCCGAACTACGCGGCATGGAAAGCCATTACCACATTCATCACCCTTACCACACCCTGATGAACGAAGGTAAACTGACCAAAGCGCAATTGCAGGGCTGGGTCGCCAACCGCTTTTACTATCAGGTCTGCATTCCGATTAAGGACGCCAACATCCTGGCCAATTGCCCGGATCGGGAAACCCGCGCCAAATGGATACAGCGGATCATGGATCATGACGGGCACCCCGGCGATCCGGGCGGTATTGAGGCATGGATACAGCTGGGCATCGCGGTCGGCCTGACACGTGAAGACATTACTTCATTAAAATTCGTGCTGCCGGGTGTACGTTTTGCGGTCGACGCCTATGTTAATTTTGCCCGCAGAGCAGAATGGCACGAAGCTGCAAGCTCCTCTTTAACCGAACTATTCGCCCCCAAGATTCACCAGCAACGTCTGGACAACTGGCCGGAACACTACCCTTGGGTGGAACAGGAAGGCTATGTCTATTTCCGCAAACGCCTGACCGAAGCGCGCCGCGATGTCGAACACGGCTTGGCGATCACGCTGGACTGGTATAAAACCCGCGAACAGCAAGACCGCATGATTGAAATCCTGAAATTTAAACTGGATGTGTTGTGGACAATGGCCGATGCGATGTACTTGGCTTATATTAATGATATGCCGCCTTATTTTAATATTGAAAAATGAGCATTAATCTAGACCAAACCATCAAATTTTCCCCTATGCACCGCCTGCAATGGGAAGAAGCCCAGCAAAAAGACGTCATTCTCTACCCTGAAGGCATGGTGGAACTTAACCAAAGTTCCGCGGAAATCCTGAAATGTTGCGACGGCACCCGCAATCTCGCCCAAATCGTCAACGATCTGGAGCAGAAATTCGCAACGACAGGACTGACAAACGACATTACCGCTTTCTTGGAGGTCGCTTTAAAAAATGGCTGGATCCAACAAAACTAAAATCACCCCGCCGCGCTGGCTGCTGGCGGAGCTGACTTATGCCTGCCCGTTGCAATGCCCTTACTGCGCCAACCCGATTGATTATGCAAAGTACCAATCCGAACTGAGTACCGAGGACTGGAAGCGCGTACTGACGCAGGCCCGCAAAATGGGCGCGGTGCAACTGGGCTTTTCCGGCGGCGAACCGTTAACCCGGAAAGACCTGCCCGAACTGGTTAAACACGCCAGAGACCTTGGCTATTATTCCAACCTGATCACCTCAGGCTATGGACTGACTGAAGAAAAAATCGTCCAACTCAAAGAGGCTGGGCTAGACCATATTCAGGTCAGCATCCAGGCCAGCACCCAGGAACTGAACGACCATCTGGCCGGCACAGAATCATTCCAGCATAAAAAAGAAGTCGCCCATCTGGTCAAGAAACGCGGTTACCCGATGGTGCTGTGCGTGGTCATACACCGCGAGAACATCCACCAGATGCCGCAAATTCTGGAAATGGCGGAAGAGCTGGGCGCAGATTACCTGGAGCTGGCGAACACCCAATATTACGGCTGGGCGCATGCCAACCGTGACTTATTACTGCCCACCAAAGAGCAATTCGAACAAGCCGAGCAAATTGCACAGGCTTTTAAAGAAAAAGTCGCTGGTAAGATGAAAATCTATTATGTGGTGCCGGATTTTTATGAAGACCGACCCAAAGCCTGCATGAATGGCTGGGGGACAACATTCCTGACCATCGCCCCGGACGGGGTCGCCCTGCCCTGCCATTCCGCCCGCGAACTGCCGGGACTGGATTGCCCCAATGTCAAAGATTACAGCATCGAACAAATCTGGTACGAATCGAAAACCTTCAACTTTTTCCGCGGATTTGACTGGATGAAAGAGCCGTGCAGCAGCTGCGATGAGAAGGAAAAAGATTTCGGCGGCTGCCGTTGCCAGGCTTATTTATTAAGCGGCGACATGTACGCAGCCGACCCGGTGTGCAGCAAATCGCCTAATCACCCTATTATTCAGGACGCGATAGATTCAGCCAAGGCAAGCGCATTAGCGGACAATGAAAAACCGCTGATTTTCCGCAACAGCAAAAACTCGCGGCTGTTGTCTTAAGGCAATGTCCGGCAAAAAATATATCTTGCATATCTGATATTTTTACCACGAAGACACACAGGACACGAAGAAAAAACATAAACTTCGTGCCCTTCGAGTCTTCGTGGTGAATACTTGTAAATCTCTGGATTTGATCTGGCAATTGCCAAAATTAGTCTCAACTGTATCAGACATTGGCTGTCTTAGTTCGACCCTTAGCCGAAATTCACGGTTTCATCCCGAATGTCTAGTTAAGTCTTCTAAACAGACAACAGCTAAATCGAAGATAAACTTAAATGTAGGTTGGGCTGAACAACGTGAAACCCAGCATTTGAGGCCTTTAAAGCTGGGTATCGCACTGCTCAACCCAGCCTACGGCCCTATCATTGATAAAATCACAAAAGCCGTAGTGGGGAATCCTGCTCAAGATGTTTATAAAACGCGATGGGATTTCTACACAGAAATCGCAGATATGGTTAATGAAGGCGGCAACCCTTACGAAAATATCCAAGAGGCCTTGCAGCGGCTTGGCATTCAAGGAGTTAATGCCAAGCCGGATATTAAAAAAGATTATACCAATGGCTATCAAACAAAATTTGGTATCAGTTTACGTCCTCCCACCGCATCCCCGATTCCCATTGTTGGCAGCGGACATTTATTAGAAGCAGATAACGCATCAAATGCAGGTTTGGATATGCAAGCAACGGATCCCAATGCGTTGCAAGTTTTGCTTCAAAAGTTTCAATCTGAATTTAATATTCCCTCAGGAGGAATCGATATGTTAATTATGGACAAGCCCAATGTGCCGCCACAGCCAACGCCTATCGTAATGGTTGCGCAAAACAATCAAACAAAGCAAACCGTCCAAAAATCTGATCGCATTATGGGGGGCTGCAAAGCAGTTGATAGCTCAAAATATAGGAATGAGAGCGGAGAAATCTATTATAAAACCCAGATTGGTGTCTCTCCTGAGTCTGATGCAGCTACATACTTAGAAGAATATGAGCACCGTTATGGTTACAGAAGTCTTGATGGTAGTTCATTAAAAATCACTATCTTGACAGAGCCAAAGCACGGAAAACTTCTATATGGTGAGGTTGAGAGCGATAACTTTGATCGATATGAAGCAGATATTGGTTATGAGGGTGAAGATTTTGCCAGCGTTCTGGTTGAGGCTAAGGGCGTAAAAGTCAAAATACTTTATTATTTTAAAATTGCTCAGGCCGAACCACCTGATTTTCAGAGCTTTATGTGTGGTGATCGGTGGACATGGAAAATATCTACTGCTCCCAACACAGAATCAACAATCTTAGGTTTGGACAGCCCCATCGCCAACCTAACCGATGGGGCTTATTTCCTCAGCCTGCCCACAGGCTCTGCTGGCACTGATTACATGAACCCTGCTGTGACTTTCGCGAACCTCCCCGGTACTGCCATCGGCGAGACGAAAGGCGAGGGCACTGCTGCCACCATCACCCTCGACACAGACGCCGCCGGCCACGGCTGGTATATCGACTACACGCCGTACCTGAACGAAGACTTCCTGCCGACCAGCAACCCGAACGAATGGGTCGCCAAAGCCGGCAGCGCGGCGGACGGCAAAATGGATATGCTGTCGGTGCTGCTGCATG
>JANYKK010000239.1 GCA_025361585.1 Methylobacter sp.
AAGAATTCTTCCGGGCTATCGCTATTAAGCGATTGGTACAAAGGGACATCCAATCTTTCCGCAAGCTGTTGGAACGGCAGGCTATCGCCCTGCCCTGGGTAAAAAACGGCCAGTTTTATCGCCAGGGATGGCGTGTATGCCGAAAGCCTGTTGGGAACAGGCTCGGCACCAGTATATTGCTGTGATGTTTTTGTGGTCATGGCTTGAATTAGCCACGAAGAGCATTGAGTAAAAAACTTCGTGCCCTTCGTGTCTTCGTGGTGAATTCTTATTCTGTAGAAATGGATTTTTGTTCGTTTTTCAAGGCAGCATCCAGCGTATGCCAAGCCAAGGTCGCACATTTGACCCGTGCCGGATATTCGCGCACACCAGCCAATACCGCCAGTTTGCCAACCGCCTCAAGATTGACCTGCTCGTCTTTACCGGTGGTCATTTCATGGAATTTCTTGAATAAATCCTCGGCTTCCTGTTCGGTTTTGCCTTTGACTATCTCGGTCATCAACGAAACGGACGCCGTCGAAATTGCGCAACCTGAGCCCTGAAAGCTGGCGTCGACAATCTTATCGCCGTCCATTTTCAAAAATAAAGTCAGACGGTCGCCGCACAGCGGATTAAAGCCTTCCACTTTCCGGTCGGCATTTTCCATGACGCGGAAATTGCGCGGATTACGATTGTGGTCGAAAATCACCTCTTGATAGAGGTCGCGTAAATCATCAAACATTAGCCAAATACCTCGATCAAGGACTCTATGCCTTTCATTAAAACGTCAATTTCTTCTTTGGTGTTATACATTGCAAAGGATGCTCTGGCCGTCGCGGGAACCTGATAAAAATCCATGACCGGCATCGCGCAGTGGTGCCCTGCCCTAATCGCAATACCTAAACTATCGAGCATCGTGCCGATGTCGTGCGGGTGTATTTTATCCAACGTAAAGGACAAGATCGCACCTTTATACCTAGCCTCGCCAATAATTCTAAGCCCATTAATTTGCATGGCTTTTTCTGTTGCATAGTCGAGCAACTCGGCTTCGTAAGCAGCGATCTTATCCATGCCGATTGCATTTAGATAATCGATTGCCGCGCCTAAGCCAACGACGTCGGCAATATTGGGAGTGCCCGCTTCAAACTTGTAGGGCAACACGTTATATTCGGTTTCCTCGAAGGTGACTTTACGTATCATATCGCCGCCGCCCTGGTACGGGGGCATGGCTTCCAGTAAAGCCTGCTTGCCGTAAAGCGCCCCTATGCCGGAAGGCGCATAGAGCTTGTGGCCTGAAAACACATAAAAATCGCAATCCAACTCCTGCACATCCACCGCCATGTGCGGAATCGCCTGTGCGCCGTCCAGCAATACCGGAATGCCTTTGGCATGGGCCGCTGCAATAATCTTCTTGACCGGATTGATCGTGCCCAACGCGTTGGACATATGCACGACTGAAACCAGTTTGGTTTTATCGCCGATCAGTTTTTCAAACTCATCATAGATCAATTCGCCTTGCAGGTTAATCGGCGCAACTTTCAAGATTGCCCCGGTCTGCTCGCAAAGCATTTGCCAGGGCACGATATTGGAATGATGCTCCATCGCGGTAATCAAAATCTCATCACCGGCCTTGATATTCGTTTTACCATAAGTCTGCGCGACTAGGTTGATGGCTTCCGTAGCGCCTCTTACAAAAATAATCTCTTTTTCGCTGGCCGCATTGATGAAGTCTTTAACCTTGGTGCGGGCGCCTTCAAACTTATCGGTAGAACGCACGCTTAAGGTATGCACGCCTCGGTGCACGTTGGCGTAATCATGACTGTACAAATGCACAATGCTGTCGATAACCGCCTGCGGCTTTTGGCAAGAGGCCGCGTTATCCAAATAAACCAGCGGCTTGTTGCGTATAAGTTCAGCCAGTATGGGGAAATCGGCGCGGATTTTATTGATGTCCAAACCTGCCGTCATAACCATTCCTTGTTCACGCCTTGCTGCGGGAAGCGCGCCAGTACTTGTTCTAAAATCATATCGTGCAAACCTTTAATTTTGACCTTATCGACCATTTCATTGGCGAACGCAAAGGTCAACATGTTACGCGCCGTTTCCTCATCAACGCAACGCGATTGCAGGTAGAAAATGGACTTTTCATCCAGCTGCCCCACCGTCACGCCATGCCCGCATTTGACGTCATCGGCATAAATCTCCAGCTGCGGTTTGGTATCCGCTTCGGCATCGTCCGATAACAGCAGATTGCGGTTATTCATTTGCGAATCGGTTTTCTGTGCATCGACAGCCACGATCACCCTGCCCTGAAACACGCCCCTGGCTCTGTCGTCCAGTACGCCTTTGTATAGCTCGCGGCTGATCGCATAAGGTTTCAAGTGATTGATGCGGGTATGGTTGTCGATATGTTGGCGCTTGACACCTAAGTACAAGCCATTCAGTTCGCACTCCGAGGCATGATCGAGATCAGCATGAATATCGCTACGCGCCAGCAAGCCGCCAAAAGCGAAATTGTGATGGGTAAACCGCGCATCCCGAGCCTGTTTAATATAGCTGCCGCCAAAATGGTAGGCTTTGTCAGACTCGCTTTGCATTTTATACAGCGTCAGGTCGGCGTTTTGCCCGACAAAAACTTCGGTGACTGCGGCAGTCAAATAGGCGTTTTCCGCTCCAGTTCCCGACTGGCTTGCGGCATACACACCATCCCTGGCGATATCCGAACCAACAAACGTCTCTATGACTTTAGCTTCGGCCATTTCGTCGGCAATAATGATATTGCGGGTCGTCGCCATTGCATCGGCTCCGGTCACAATGTGCAGCAACTGTATTGGTTTGTCTAAAACCAGCTTGGCCGGTACATGCACAAACAA
>JANYKK010000246.1 GCA_025361585.1 Methylobacter sp.
TCCGTTTCCAAACGGGCTTTGGCCAACTCCTTGCTCAATCGATAAAGGGCCGATGCTCGCCGTTCCCTCTGTTCGGCTACACGGGCCTGGTGACGGACGTTTTCCGCCAACTTGCTGGTCACCGTACCGACCACCATCGTGACCGCCAACCCGGCCAAGTTTTCCGGCTCGGCAATTGCGAAGGAAAAAATCGGCGGCGCGAAGAAATAGGCGAAGGCGGCGGCGTTAGTCAATGATGCCAGAATAGACGGCCAAAAACCGAACCGAATGGCGACAAAAAACACCCCCAACAGATAGAACATCAGAATATTGCTGGTCGTGAGTATTTCACGAAAAGGCCAGTCGATTAATGTCAATAACAGCGGAACGATGATGCCCCAAAGCCAATAGATATTGGGGTATTCGCTTAGCTGACGGTCGAAAAGCTTTTCTGTTGATTGGCGGCTAGATTTCAAGAGAGTTGCTCTATGCATAAAATCACTGCGAAGCCGCAAAGGCTTTGCTCATGTGTTCCGTGAGCTTGCCGTGGACAAAGGCAATCAGTACTACGCTAAACAACCGTTTCATTTTCATCGTGTCCTCTCTAATCTTAATTACAGTGACTAGTGACTACATCACGCAGCATCGTCAAAACTGGATGACTGCGTCCGCACCCAGTAAAACTTGGTCGGTCCGTTGCCCGCCGTCGAAAGGGGCGATTTGAGCTTCGCTCCAGTCGTAACGCAGTTCAGGGCGGATCATCAACCAGCTATTGGGTTTCCAATTCAATCCGGCCGTCATCGCGTAATAGTTGGCGGCACCTGCCGAATAGCGGAACCCGTTGTGATCCCGGAACCATTCGCCACGCACACCCATCCCCCAGGTATCAGTCATCTGGTAGGTGAGGTATTGGACGACGGAATACCACTCGGCATTTTGCCCTTGAGCAATGGCATTCTGTTGGGTTCCCCGGTCGTGTTGGAGCACGTAGCGCCATTTTCCTAGGTTTTGCTGGGCAATTGCCGAGTAATACACCAACTCAGAACTCGGGTTTTTGTAGACGTCGCCTTGCAACACCGAAAAGGAAACCGTGGTGCCGGTTTCGGCATTGGTCCAGGTCAGTCCGCTCGTATGGCTCATCGCGCCTAAATCCCGGGCGAAATTGTCCGCTCCCGTTATCGCCCCGAGATTTAGGCTCCATTGCTCGTTTAGCGCATAGTTAAACAGAGCACCCGTCGCGGTAAAGGGAGAGGACTTGAAGCTGTAAGAGTGCGAGGAAAAGAAATTCAGTGGCGATGGCACCGCCTCGTAGCCGATGATGCCGTAAAAATGGCCGAATTTTCCTGTCAGACCGTTACCGATCGGCGCAAAGACTTCCACGTAAGCCTGCGGCAGGGCGATGTCGTAAAAGCGCAGGTCGCGTTGGCTGATCAAGCCCGTGTCCCAATGGCCGGTCGCCTGGGTATAACGGGTATCCGTGCCAAACATAAAATCGAAGCGTCCGCCCACATCCCAGCTTGCGTCTTTGACGACGGTTTTTTCGATAAACAGATTCAACTGATACAAATGAAACTCTCCGGCTCGGTCAGTCATGGACACTGGGCCGTTGTTGCGATCACTGGGGTTAGCGGTGTTGTAATTGATGCCGCTAGCCGCCCAGCCTCCAAGATTCAGCCCATAAGCTTGCAGTCCGCTCCAACTGGATGCATCTTTTCCAGAAAGTTCGGAAATCAATCCCGTAGGTGCGTCGTCTGCACTTGCTGCACTACTTAGCATCAAAACACTGCAAACACTTAATAAGTAGTTTCGTATGGACATTAGAATTTGCCGCCATTTATGAAAAAGAGCGTAACAATACTGGCGAAAAATCCTAATAAAATGGCAGGCATCCAGCGTAAATGCAGGGTAAAGGTATAGCCTTCGCCTTCTTTCATATTTCCCTTCATTAATCCCAATACATGCAGCGCAGGCGCAGAACCGATAGCCAACAAACTACCGCCGACACCCAAGGTCAGGGTTAATAATAACCATTGTCCGGTTGGAAGGTTGGGGTGCATATTTAACACAGCAAACATCAATGTGCCGTTGTCGATAGACGAGGATGACAAACCGATCAAGATATTGGCTATGGTGGGGCTGATTTCGGTAAACAAATAATGCGCCATCGCATCCAAATAACCTAAAAAGCTCAGTGCGCCGACAATCATCATCGCGCCGTAGAAAAATAGCAAGGTATCCCAATCGACACCGGCAATACACTTGAAAACATCGAAGCCTTTTTGATTTTTAATATAGCTTTGTATTTCAAAGTCATCAACATAGTGGTGAGTTTCAACATCAGTTAAAAAATGACTCAATCTTTCAGTCTTAGTTAAATAATAAGCAAAGAATTGCAGTATCGCTAAACCCAGCATCATTCCTGCTATCGCGGGCATATCGAGAAATACGTTCGATAAAATGGTCATGCTGAAGGTGAGGATAAATATAAAAATAACCCGCTTGCTGCCGCGCTTTAAAACCGGTGTTTCTTTGGCAAAGGCAGGCGTTTCTTTATTAACCGCAAAGTACATAATGGATGCAGGCACTACAAAATTCACTATACAGGGAAGCGTTAAGGTAAAAAATTCAGTGAAATACAGTGCATTTTGTTGCCAAACAAAGAAGGTAGAAATGCCGCCTAAAGGACTCATGGTACCGCCGGCATTGGCAGCGACCACGGCATTCAAGCCTGCTAGGCCCACAAATCTAGGGTGACCTTTTCCTATTACCAATATGATGTATCC
>JANYKK010000272.1 GCA_025361585.1 Methylobacter sp.
ATCGCGTATCGCGTGGTCGTCCCGGTAGTCTTGCATTTGCGCATCGACCCTGTCGGCAGTGAGGCGCAACGATAACTCACGCAAAGCAATAAGATTGCCTTTGCGGAAAAAACTACGCATCGCCCGTTCCGCCTGTTGCGGCACATAAACTTTGCCTTCCTTGAGCCTCAGCAATAATTCATCGGGCGGCAAATCAATCAACTCAACCTCATCCGCCAACTCGAATACCGTGTCCGGCACGGTTTCCCTAACCTGCACCCCAGTCACCTGACTGACATCGTCGTTGAGACTTTCCAAATGTTGGACGTTGAGCGTGCTGTAAACATCGATACCGGCATTCAGTAATTCTTCGACATCCTGCCAGCGTTTGGGGTGACGGCAACCAACGGCGTTGGTGTGCGCCAACTCGTCCACCAAGACCAGAGTCGGGCGGCGTTTCAGCGTACCGTCCAGATCGAACTCGCGCAGTACCGTACCCCGATGTTTCACCAGCTTGGGCGGCAACACGTCCAGGCCTTGCAATACCGCGACGGTTTCTTGCCGGTCATGGGTTTCCACCAGTCCAACCACCACATCGACACCTTCAGCCCGTTTGGCTTTGGCGGCAAGTAACATGGCGTAGGTTTTTCCAACTCCCGCTGCCGCGCCGAAAAAAACCTTGAGCCGTCCGCGGCGTCGCTGGTTTTCCTCGCGTTCTACACGGGCAAGCAGGGCATCGGGGTCGGGGCGCGATTCATCGTTTATACGTGAGTTCATTGTTTAGAGGCAGGCGGTTGGGGTTCAGGTAGTGGTTACAATCCCGTCATCTCGATTCGGCTGCAACCATTCAACAACTTTCCCGGTGGCGCGTTCATACAAAGTTTCCGGCGATATATCGAACCCGCAATCCCAAGCCAAAGTAGGCCACTCATCGAGTTTGAACGCTTTGAAATATTCAATATCGCGTAGCGGTTCAGCAACCTTGTATTTAAAGATCATATCCTGTAAATCAACCTCACCCGATTCACCGGTATTGAATTTCAGCCAAAGACGATAGCCGTCCAGATAGCGCGCAGTTTGTACATTCACAATCATTGTTGCCTCCTTATACCAACGGTTGAATTTTGTGAAAATCTTTAGTTTCCCACATTTCAAGTAATTCCTGTTTGTGCAGTTCCGCCCACTCTTCTACCAATCCACGCACTTTAACAGGCAAATATCCCGCTAAGATATTTAATGTCTTAATCTCCATGACTGCGGTATGTTCGTTATATTTCACATGGAAGTGAGGCGGATTGTGTTCGTCAAAATACATAGAAATGATAATTCCAAGAAAGCGGCTTATTTCCGGCATGATAATTCTCTGTTGTGTTAGCAAAATATATTATAGAGTCACGCGCTAACCGATACTTAATTAAACCGTTTATCCAGCGCCAGATTTAATTTCAGCACATTAACCCGAGGTTCACCCAATACTCCCCATTGTCGGGTTTCCGTATAACGATCAATCAATTCACGTACGCTGTCCGTTGACATCTGCCGGGCTATGGCAACGCGGCTGATTTGATAGCTGGCGGCGGCAGGGCTGATGTGAGGATCAAGCCCGCTGGCCGAGGCGGTCACCAAATCCACGGGCACAGCTTCCGAATGACTAGGATCTGCATCGCGCAACGCTTTGATACGAGCCTGAACAGAGTCTATCAAAGCAGGATTGATAGGGCCTTGATTGGAGCCGCTGGATGCGCCGCCGTTATAGGGAGCAGGCGAAGTCGCTGAAGGCCGTCCCCAAAAATACTCGGGTCGAGTAAATGCTTGACCGATTAATTCAGAACCCCTCGGCTGCTCGTTACTGCCGAGCAAACTGCCGTTTGCCTGACTAGGGAACAGGGTTTGTGCGCAGAGCGTGACTGCCAATGGATAGGCGATGCCGGTCAGCACAGTAAAGAACAATAGCATGAGTATTGCGGGTTTAATGTGGTTGGTCATTGATGCCCCCTTTGTTTGTCTCTTGTTTAATCGGATGGTGCGCAATGCGCACCCTACATGACTTAATCACAGTGATCTCCAAGTAGTCAGAACGGTAACGCGGTTAAGCCGAGATCGATCAACTTAATGCCTATAAACGGCACGATAACGCCGCCGACTCCGTAAACCAACAAGTTATTGCGCAGCAGTGCTTCCGCGCTTTGCGGCCGGTAAGTCACACCTTTTAATGCCAACGGAATCAAGGCGACGATAATCAAGGCGTTGAAAATAACCGCCGAAAGTATCGCGTTGTCCGGGCTGCTAAGTCCCATGATATTAAGTGCGCCAAGTTGCGGATACGTGCTGGCAAACGCGGCAGGAACGATGGCGAAATACTTGGCCAAGTCATTAGCTAAGCTAAATGTGGTCAACGCGCCGCGCGTCATCAACATCTGTTTGCC
Source organism: Methylobacter sp. (assembly GCA_025361585.1). Classification (GTDB taxonomy): domain Bacteria; phylum Pseudomonadota; class Gammaproteobacteria; order Methylococcales; family Methylomonadaceae; genus Methylobacter_A. Next base: position 2,406 of record JANYKK010000272.1, read on the forward strand.
GGTCTCGACGATTTCGATCAGCTTGGTGGGATTGGAATCGAGATCGACCATGTTACCGGCTTCCTTGGCCGCCTGTGTGCCAGAATTCATCGCCACCGCCACATCGGCCTGGGCCAACGCCGGGGCGTCGTTGGTGCCGTCGCCGGTCATCGCCACCAAACGGCCTTCGGCCTGTTGTTCGCGGATTAGCTTGAGTTTGGCTTCGGGCGTCGCCTCGGCCAAAAAGTCATCGACACCCGCCTCGGCCGCAATCGCTGCCGCGGTCAAACGGTTATCGCCGGTGATCATGATCGTCTTGATACCCATATTCCTAAGCTCGACAAAGCGTTCCTTAATGCCGCCCTTGACCGTGTCTTTCAGCTCAATAACCCCCAACACCTGCCCGCCATCGGCAACCAGCAGCGGCGTGCTGCCCCGGCGCGCGACAATATCGGCGATGCGTGTCGCTTCCTCAGGAAATTTTGCCTGCTGGGCCTCCACATAGCCGCGTATCGCATCGACGGCACCTTTACGGATTTGGCGTTCGCCGATATTGACGCCGCTCATCCGTGTTTGCGCGCTAAAGGCGACAAAGGTGGCGTCCAGCTCGTGAATATTGCGCTCCCTGATCGCGAATTTCTGCTTGGCAAGAATAATGATGCTGCGGCCTTCCGGCGTTTCATCAGCAAGCGTCGCCAGTTGCGCGGCATCGGCCAATTCTTTTTCGGTGGTCTCGCCAATCGGGATAAAAGCCGAGGCTTGGCGGTTGCCCAAGGTGATCGTGCCGGTTTTGTCCAGCAGCAACACATCCACATCGCCTGCCGCTTCAATGGCTTTACCCGAAGTGGCGATAACGTTTTTCTGCATCATCCGCCCGATACCTGCAATGCCGATGGCGGACAGCAAACCGCCGATGGTCGTAGGAATCAGGCAAACCAGCAACGCCACTAATACGGTGATCGACACAGGCGTACCGGATTTGGCGATTTCCACGCTGTACAGAGAAAACGGCAGCAGGGTCACGGTGGTCAGCAGGAAGATCAGCGTCAATGCCACCAGCAAAATAGTCAGGGCGATTTCATTAGGCGTTTTTTGCCGCGATGCGCTTTCCACCATCGCAATCATCCGATCCAGGAACGCTTCGCCGGGATTGACCACGACCCGTACCACCAGCCAGTCGGACAATACCCGCGTACCGCCGGTAACCGAGCTGAAATCGCCGCCCGATTCGCGAATGACCGGCGCGCTTTCGCCGGTGATAGCGCTTTCATCGACACTGGCTGCGCCTTCGATGACTTCGCTATCGGCTGGGACAAAATCGCCCGCTTCAATCAGTACGATGTCGCCGCGCCGTAATGAGGTGCTTGTGACTTTGGCATAATCGCTGCTGTAACGCGGTTCGTCCAGTTTCTTCGCCATGATGTCGCGCTTGGCGCTGCGCAAGGATGCCGCCTGCGCTTTGCTGCGGCCTTCGGCGACGCTTTCGGCAAAATTGGCGAACAGCACCGTGAACCAAAGCCAGAAGGTTACGGCCAACATGAAGCCGGTTTTCGCGTTATCGCCGGAATACAGCGCCCACAACCATAACCCGGTGGTCAGCAAACTGCCGATATAGACTACGAACATCACCGGGTTTTTCCATTGTTGTTGGGGAGCCAGTTTGCGCAGGGTATCGCCTAGCGCATCCACCAGGATCTGGCTGCTAAATAGCTGTTGCGTATGCTTTTTTTTGCTCATTGATGGTTTCCCTTATTGCTTAAATGTGTACTCACCGAGCACAGGTAGGGGAGACCGGCCGGTCGCCTCTACGGCTATTTCGTTGCGGCACTCATGATTAAATGCTCAACCACCGGCCCCAAGGCTAAAGCGGGCACGAAAGTCAACGCACCGACCAGAACTACGGTGCCGATCAGCAACATCACGAACAACGGCGTATGCGTAGGCAAGGTGCCGACGGTGGTTGGCACCGTCTTTTTTGCCGCCAATGAACCGGCAATAGCGAGTACCGGGATAATGATCCCATAACGTCCGAACAGCATCGTGATACCCAAAGCAATGTTATAAAACGGAGAATTAGCGCTAAGACCGGCAAAAGCGCTGCCGTTGTTGCCCGCGGCGGAGGAAAATGCGTAAAGAATTTCGCTAAAGCCGTGCGCGCCGGGATTGGCAACCGCTGTTTTTCCCGCCTCCACCATGACCGCCAACGCAGTTCCGCCCAGAATAAAAAAGGCCGGAATCAAAATTACGATAGCCGCCATTTTTATTTCGAAGGCTTCAATTTTTTTGCCAAGATACTCCGGCGTACGGCCTATCATTAGACCGGCAACGAATACCGCGATCAGTACAAAAATCAGCATCCCGTAAAGACCGGAACCGACGCCGCCGAAAATGACTTCACCCAACTGAATTAGCCACATCGGAATCAGGCCGCCCAGCGGCGTATAAGAATCGTGCATGGAGTTGACCGAGCCGTTGGATGCCGCTGTCGTCGCAGTCGCCCATATCGTCGAATTGACGATGCCGAAACGCGTTTCCTTGCCTTCCATGTTGCCGCCTGACTGGTCAACGCTAACGCTTTGCTCGACCCCAAGCGTAGTCAGCACAGGATTGCCATCTTGCTCAAAGCCAACCGTGACGAATAGCAGGCTGACCAGCACCAGCGTCATCGCGGACAAAATGGCCCAGCCCTGGCGCGGATCGCCGACCATCGTGCCAAAGGTATGGCACAGCGCTGCTGGGATCAGTATCAATAACAGCATTTCCAGGAAATTGGACAGCGGCGTCGGGTTTTCGAAAGGGTGCGCCGAATTGGCGTTAAAAAAACCACCGCCGTTGGTACCCAGTTGTTTGATGGCGATTTGCGAGGCGGCAGAGCCTACTGCCAGGGTTTGCGTGGAAGGTAGGTTGGGTACATGTTTTTCGTGCCCAACAACAGATGGTTCGGCAATGGTGGGCAGAACAGCATTGCCCACCCTACCCTGCTCAACCAACGGAACGGTTTGGTAAGGTTTGAAGGTTTGCACGACGCCTTGCCCAACCAACACCAACGCAAACAGGAACGACAGCGGCAACAGGATATACAAAGTGCCGCGTGTCAGATCCGCCCAGAAGTTGCCGATGCCGTCCGCATGAGCGCGCTGAAATCCGCGTATCATCGCGACCAAAACCGCCATACCGGTGGCCGCAGAAACAAAGTTTTGCACGCTCAGCCCCAGCATCTGGGTCAAATAACTCATCGTCGTTTCGCCGCTGTAACCCTGCCAATTGGTATTAGTGGCAAAACTGACCGCCGTATTGAATGCCGAATCGACAGTCACATTAGCCATCCGTTGCGGGTTCAGCGGCAGATAGGCTTGCAGTATTTGCAAGGCGAATACCGCCAGCCCGCCGAACAGATTGAACCAGAGCAGGGCGGCGGCGTAGCTTTTCCAGCCCATCTCTTGTTCAGGATTAACGCCGCTCAAGCGATACAGCCCCGCTGCCAAAGGCGCTAATATACGACTAAGAAATACTGGACGGTTTTCATACACCGCCGCCATATAAACCCCCAATGGTTTAGCGAATAGCAACAGGGCGATAAAATATAAAGTGATTTGCAATAAGCCGTTTGCAGTCATCAGAATTTCTCCGGGTAAAATAATGCTACCAGCAGATAAACGAATAATGCGAATGCGAGCAAGCCGCTCAAGCTGTAGATAAAGGTCATGACTGCCTCTCTTTATGGATGTTCCAAGAGGTTAATGTAACGCAGTTGTTATAAAAAAACTGTAAAAATAAGCAGGTATGGCGCTGCCGTTTCGGTCATGGAATGTATTGCGAAATTCAGTTTTGCATAGCGTTTACTTTGTATCAGGCTTTTGATGTAGCATTATATTTATCAGTCATCATCAGTCATCATCAGATTTATCAGGTTTCCCCATGTCCATAGCAAACGATATACAACAGCTACACGCACAGATGCGCCAGTGGCGGCAGCATCTGCACCGGTTTCCTGAAACCGCTTTTGAGGAGACGGAAACCGCTCAATTCATTACCGACAAGTTGATGAGCTTCGGCCTGGAAGTCCATCAGGGATTGGGCAAAACTGGCGTTGTCGCTACGCTGACTGCCGGGAACAGCGACAAGAAAATAGCGTTGCGCGCCGATATGGATGCATTGTTCATTCAGGAGCAAAACACCTTTGCCCATAAATCCTGCCACGATGGCAAAATGCACGCCTGCGGGCATGACGGCCATTCGGCAATGTTGTTGGGGGCGGCCTGCTATTTGGCCGAGCATCGCGACTTTAACGGCACAGTGTATTTTATTTTTCAGCCTGCCGAGGAAGGTCGCGCCGGAGCCAGGCAAATGATCGATGACGGGTTGTTTGAACAATTTCCGACCGACTGCGTTTTCGGCCTGCATAATGTTCCCGATATTCCGCCGGGGCATTTTGCGGTTAAATCCGGCGCGATGATGGCGTCATTCGATTGTTTTGAAATCATTATCACCGGGCAGGCGACCCATGCCGCCATGCCGCATTTGGGCAACGATGCGATAGTCGCAGCCGCGCAGCTGATTACCGCGTTGCAGACTATCGTTAGCCGGATGCTTAATCCTGCCGATCCGGCGGTGGTCAGC
>JANYKK010000301.1 GCA_025361585.1 Methylobacter sp.
GGCTGCAACCGATATTCCTGTTGCCGTTTATCGCCTACGCATTCATTAATCCGGCGGATTTGCCTTATTGGGCCTATTTGATTTTGCACCTGATCGCCTTTTTCTTTGCGGTCATGGTTTGTCACGGCGAACTGGCAAAACGAAGACCGCACACCCGGCATTTAACCACCTTCTATTTGATCATGTCGTTTGCGGGGATGTTAGGCGGCATGTTCAACACCTTCGTCGCGCCGTTTGTATTCAATGCCGTTTACGAATATCCAATCATGATTATTGCGGCCTTGCTGCTGCGCCCAGGGCGGATCAAATCGCCCCTTCTGCAACTAATAGCCCCTGCCCTGCTGGTTATTATCGGGCTTATTGTTCATGCCAGCGTCGATGATTTGCTCCAGTATTTCGATGCCATCGTCATCAGCCTGATAGGCTTGACCTTGTTGACCTACTTGCTCAGAGCGCGTCCAGTCGGATACGCGTTTATGACCGGCGCAATCATATTCCTTGCACTCGGAGTGCATAGCCTGTCATCGCATACCCTATATCAGGAACGCACATTTTTTGGCGTACTGGCCGTGCGCGAAGCCGTGCTGACCGATGAACAAGGCCAGCTAGAAAGCTATCATGAGCTATTCCACGGCACCACCAAACACGGGGCGCAGCGTCTGGCCGCAAACTTAAGCCAAATACCGCTCACCTATTACAGCCGTCCGGGGCCTATGGGACAGCTGTTTAAGGAATACGACAATAGCGATCAAGCCTGGAATATCGGTGTAGTCGGATTGGGCGCAGGAGCCTTGGCCTGTTATGCCAAAGACCAACAACACTGGACGTTATACGAAATCGACCCATTGGTCGTAGAAATTGCCAGCAACCCCGCCTATTTCAGCTACTTAAGCCAATGCGCGCCCAGCGCCTCGATGCGCGTCGGCGATGCCCGCTTGTCGCTGGAAAAAGAGCCGGATCAGCATTTTGATTTATTGGTCATGGATGCGTTCAGTTCCGATTCGGTGCCGACCCACCTGCTAACCAAAGAAGCGCTGGAGCTTTATTTCAAAAAACTCAAACCCGGTGGCATATTGGCATTTCATATGACCAACCGCCATTTGTCGCTGAAAAAAGTATTGTCGATTAATGCGGAAGCCCTGCACTTGGCATCCTTGATTCAGGAATTCAAACCGCAACAGGACATACCGCTGGTGGTTGCGACCGACTGGGTGGTTATGGCAAAACAATCCGAAACACTGGAGCCGCTACGCCTAAGCCAACTCGGAAAATGGCAAAAAATGCCGTTATATTTTGATATGAAGCCTTGGACGGATGACTTCACCAATATTGTCAGTATTTGGAAGTAAGGCCGTTTGAACAACGTAGTATAGTAGGGCGCAATAGCGTAGCGTATTACGCCCTATGGATTACGCCTTAACAGGGTTAGCCATTTTCTTTTTCAATAGCCTTCCTTACCTCATCGATCAAATAGAACCCTTGTTTGGTAAGAGCGAGAGGGATGATCGAGCATTTACTCTTTTCATCGAACGTAACAGACTTGTAGTTTTCCTCAATAATGGTCTGAATTGTGATCATTCTTAAACTTTCAGGGACAGGAACATCGCCATTCCGTTCATAAATAGCCAAAATCACAGGGGAACCAGCATAATTTTGCATATTCTGATGCCGCTTTACATCGGCGTAAGGGATGTAGAAACTATCGTTATAAAACGTAAAACATTTCGTTTCAATTTCAATATTTCTTACATTCCGAAGTAAAAAATCTCCGCGTTTAATAGACACATCAGCATTAGATGTATATGCCTTAAAGCTATCCATATCTTGGGAAAGCTCCTCAATCATCAGGCCATGATCTATCGCATGACTCTTAAAAAGCTTTTGGGCTTTGATTCCTGCTCTGAACCTCTCGTCAGCGAGATTCTTGTACTGCTCGTGTTGACCTACAACAACTGGACTCCAGTGCTGCTCACCTTGATAAATTATCGAATCCGCAGATATATCCGAGTACTCCGCTAAACCGTCAAAGGTCTCTGAGAATTTAGGAGTAATCGTGCCATCATGGTGTTTGATAATTAGGTGATATCCCATATATATTCGATTGGTTAACAAAGTGTATTAAATTTCAATCGCAGGCGCACATAGCCGCACCAACAATCCGTTAGGTTCAATGCTATATTGCTCTCTCCTTGATAGCAACCTTTCCATGAAAAATAAAACGCACCTTGATCAAGCTACCCTATAAAAATTCTTATACCACTCAACAAAACTCCTAATCCCATCTTCCAACTGCGTGGCGGGTTTATAACCCAAATCATGCACTAAATCCGAAACATCGGCATAAGTATCAGGCACGTCGCCCGCCTGCATCGGTAATAAATTCTTGATCGCCTTTTTACCCAAACATTTTTCCAGCGT
>JANYKK010000319.1 GCA_025361585.1 Methylobacter sp.
TTCGTCCAGCCTGATGAGCAAATTGAACGCTAAAGTGCCCTGTGATATAAACTCTAAAAGTTCAAAACTTTACCTGATTAATAAGAATATTTCAGCTAGCACCGTCATACTGGCATGGATGCCAGTATCCAGTCACATGGACGTGAATCTATGACTTGGCAGAGTGCTTAAATTGAGCGCAGATTGGTGTGGAACATTACCATCCATGGCTCTGGATTCCGGCATCCTTGCCGGAATGACGGAGTTTTTACATTAGCTGAAACATTCTTACTAATCAGGAAACTTTATATAGCCTTTGGATACTTGCTAAACCCCATTATGGCGAAACCATTCGACTACCACATATATTGACATATAGATTGCTTATGACTGCCACATATAACCCGCGACAAAACCATCTCCTCTGCGCCCTGCCGACAGATGAATACGAGCGCCTTTTTCCAAATCTGGAACTGATCCAGATGCCATTGGGCAAAGTCATTTATGAATCGAGGGATGCGTTGCATCACGCCTATTTCCCTACGACCTGCATCGTATCGCTGCTTTATGTCATGGAAAATGGCTCTTCGGCCGAAATCGCCGTAGTCGGCAATGATGGCATCATTGGCGTCGCCCTATTCATGGGCGGAGGAACCATGCCTAATCGAGCCGTCGTGCAAAGCGCAGGTTACGCCTATCGGCTGAAAGCGCATCAACTTATGTTGGAATTCGACCGCTTTGGCGGGCGTCGTGAAGGGACGTTACACGACTTGTTGCTGCGCTATACCCAGGCGCTGATTACCCAGATGGCGCAAACGGCAGTCTGTAATCGGCATCATTCCGTGGATCAGCAACTCTGTCGCTGGTTGTTATTAAGCATTGACCGGCTCGCTGTGGAGGAATTGACCATGACCCAGGAGTTGATCGCCAATATGTTGGGCGTGCGCCGCGAAGGCGTAACCGAGGCCGCAGGGAAATTGCAGCAAGCCGGGTTGATTAATTACAGTCGTGGTCATATCACGGTACTGGATAGGCCTGGATTGGAAGCGAGGGTCTGTGAATGCTATCGAGTGGTCAGAACGGAATTCAATCGCCTACTCCCCCTCCCCCCACAGTCCGCTGACATTGCTTCTTCAGTCGGCGAGTCGGACGATATTTAGGAATACGAATGTTATCCCTATCCCTACGCACTGCGGAACCGTTGCTATCCCTCAGCCCATTACCACCAACACCTGATGGTGCTGCCCATCGTGCAACAACGGAATACCATCGCCCTCTGCTTGAGGTACTCCGTCCAATTCAATCAACACGATGCCTTTCGATACGCCGCCGGGATTGTTGATGGTGATTTCATAGCGGGTTTCTTCATGCTGATAACTTAAACTGTAATTGCGCCACTCACGCGGAATACAAGGGTTGAAATGCATTTTGTCGCCACGAATATTCAGGCCTAACAGATATTCCAAACCGGCACGGTAAAACCAACCCGCAGCCCCTGTATACCAAGTCCAACCGCCGCGCCGCACATGGGGCGGTACGGCATAAATATCCGCCGCTATCACATACGGCTCGACTTTGTAGGCATAAACGCCAGTCCGGTTAGCGGTGCGATTGATCGGGTTCAGCATATGCAGCAGATCGGCTGCCTGATCGCCGTCTCCGAGCATTGCATAGGCGATAACGCACCAGACCGCCGCATGGGTATATTGCCCGCCATTTTCCCGTACGCCCGGCAAGTAACCTTTGATGTAACCGGGATCCAGCAGCGTTTTATCGAAGGGCGGCGTAAACAGCAACACCAGATCGTCGCCGTATTGGATCAGATATTCGCGAACCGAATTCATTGCCTGCCGCGCCCGCTCGGGGTCACCGGCACCGGAAATAACGGCCCAGCTTTGAGCCAGCGAGTCGATGCGGCATTCCGTGTTGGAAGCAGCCCCCAGCGGCGTACCGTCATCATAATAGGCGCGCCGGTACCAGGACACATCCCAACCTTCAGCTTCCACTGCGGTCTTGAGTTTGGCTGCGTGTTCGCGCCAGCTCACAGCGCGTTCGAGGTCGCCACACATTTCTGCCACATTGGCAAATTCCGTCAACGTAGTGATCAGGAACCAAGCAAGCCATACGCTCTCGCCTTTACCCAGATGCCCTACCCTGTTCATGCCGTCATTCCAGTCGCCGCTGCCCATCAACGGCAGGCCGTGTGCGCCGACTTTTAAACTCAAATCCAGCGTACGCGCGCAGTGCTCGAACAAGCTGGCTTGTTGCTCCGATTGCGTCGGCTCGAAATAGGCGTCCTCCTGTTCCGGTGCCAGTACCGGCCCTGCCAGAAACTGGGTTATTTCATCGAGTATCGCCCTGTCCCCGCTCACCTTGACATAATAAGCCACCACATACGGCAGCCAGATAAGATCATCGGAAAAATGGGTGCGCACACCGCGATTTGAAGGCGGATGCCACCAATGCTGCACATCGCCCTCGGCAAATTGATGCGTTGCCGCACGAAGGATATGGGCACGGGTAAGTTCAGGCCGGGCGAGCGCAAGCGCCATGCTGTCCTGTAATTGATCGCGAAATCCGAAGGCTCCGCCTGCCTGATAAAATGCGGCTCGCGCCCACATCCGGCAGCTCAAGGTTTGATACAGCAACCAACCGTTCAGCATCAAGTCCAGCCCTCTATCCGGCGTTTTTACCTGAATTTTTCTTAGCGTTTTATCCCATGATTGTTTTACGCCGGTGAAGATTTTTTGCATATCCGCAGCTCGATAACGCTTGATCAGTTCTATGACATGATCGCGATCATTGCCTTGCCCCAACAGGAAAACAAGCTCGATGCTTTGATCGGCGGCAAGCGTTACCTGCGTTGTCAGTGCGGCGCACGGATCAATCCCAGCGCCCACGCGGTGTTTAAGCGCTTTGGAGCGAGTCAGGGCCAGCGGCGCATCCAGGCTGCCGTTACGCCCGATAAACTCAGTCCGATTGCACGTCCAGGAAGTTTGCAGGCCGGAAAGATCGACAAAAGCAATGCGCTGACCAAAATCCATATCCAAATGGTTGTACGCAAACAAGGCGCCGGTCGATTGATCCAACTCGGTCACAATATACGGCGCAGTATTGGTGCGGGAAGCGCCGAGTATCCATTCGACATAGGCGGTAACCGACAGTTTGCGGGGGCGGCCGGAATTGTTTTTCAAAGTTAATATTGAAATTTTGACCGGGTCGTCCGAACTTACAAATTGCAGCAACTCGCTATGAATGCCGTGAGAAGCATGCCCGAAACGACTATAGCCTTGGCCATGGCGAATCACATAACTGGCGTTTTCCACACGTATGGGTAACGCCGTCGGCGTCCACAAGTCGCCGGTTTCGTCATCCTGTAGATAAAATATTTCGCCAGGAGGATCGCTAACCGGATCGTTCGACCACGGCGTCAACTGGTTCATGCGGCTGTTAAGACTCCAGGTACAACCGCTGCCCAGCTCAGAAACCGTAAACCCGAATTCAGCATTGGCGATCACATTAATCCAGGGCGCAGGCGTCCATTGCCC
>JANYKK010000348.1 GCA_025361585.1 Methylobacter sp.
CAGACATGGCCGCTTCCGCGCCCTTATTACCGGCTTTGGTACCCGCACGCGCTATAGCCTGTTCAATACAGTCAACGGTTAACACACCAAAACTGACCGGCACATTATATTGCAGGGAAACTTGCGCCAAGCCCTTAACACATTCACCGGCGACATATTCAAAATGCGGCGTACCGCCGCGAATCACAGCACCTACTGCAATAATCGCATCATATTTTTTAGTTGCCGCTACGCGCTGCACTACCATCGGCAACTCAAATGCACCGGGGGCCTTAACCAGATGAATATCCGCTTTATTTGCGCCGTGACGCACCAGCGCGTCAATCGCACCGGCTTCCAATTGTTCAACGATGAAACTGTTGAACCGGGAGGCTACGATGCAGAATTTTCCGCCCTGAACCAGCAAATTTCCTTCAAAGGTTTGTAATGTTGACATGATGTTTCTCTCGTGTGATTAACTGGTAATATGATGTAGCGTAACTATTCAGCAAGTGAAATAGAACACGGATGACACGGATTTGACTGATTATCACTGATAAAAATATTGTAGCTGGAGTTTTTATGAACTTTTAATAAGGTGTTTAACGAACCATATTTTTAGTTTTTTAAAATCCGTTTAAATCCGCTGAACCAGTGTCATCCGTGTTCTATTTTTTTACTCGTTGCAACTATTTTTTTTCAACCCACATGTTCGGCGACTTCCAAATCAAACCCGGACAACGCGACATATTTTTTCTGGGCGCCTAAAACCTTCAATTTATGCACGCCCAGATCGGCCAGAATTCTGGCACCGGTGCCGGTGGTACGCCAATCTACGGCACCGGCAACCTGTGCCGGACTAACAATGCCATTATCTTCCAACTGATAGTGATGTATCAGCTCAGCCAGTGACTTATTGTCCTCGCTTTGCCGGATAACCACCAACACGCCGCGTCCTTCCTCGGCAATTTTTTGCATCGCAGTACGCAATGGAATACTGCTATCGCTCCGCTTGGAGGCAAACACATCATCCAGCAGATTCCGCGCATGAACCCTGACCAGAACCGGTTCGTCACCGGAAACCTGTCCCATCACCAGCGCCAAGTGCAGGTTGTTGTCGTTTCTATCCTGATACGCATAAAGCCTGAAATCGCCGAATTCGGTCGGATAAGCGCATTCGCTGATGCGTTCCAGGGTATTTTCATGCTGGATGCGGTAATGGATCAAATCGGCGATGGTGCCGATTTTAAGGTCGTGCTGCTGGGCAAACACCTCCAGATCAGGCCGTCTTGCCATCGAGCCATCTTCATTAAGTATCTCGACGATAACGGCGGCGGGTTCCACGCCTGCCAGCCTAGCCAAATCGCACCCCGCTTCGGTATGCCCGGCGCGATTCAAGACCCCGCCGGATTGCGCCATTAACGGAAAAATATGTCCCGGCTGAACTAAATCATCAGCCTTGGCATCCGCCGCTACGGCGCATTGAATGGTGCGCGCCCGATCGGCCGCCGAAATGCCGGTCGTTACGCCGGTTGCCGCTTCGATAGACACGGTGAAGTTAGTCGAATGGGCGGTTTTATTTTCATTGACCATCAGCGGTAAGCGCAATTGCTGGCAACGCTCTCCGGTCAAGGTCAGGCAGATCAGGCCGCGCCCGTACCGCGCCATAAAATTAACATCCTCAGGGCGGGTAAAAGCCGCCGCCATGACCAGATCGCCTTCATTCTCACGATCCTCGTCATCCATGATGATGACCATTTTGCCTAAGCGTAAATCTTCTATAATTTCTTCGATGGTATTCATTTTACCTTTGGGCTGTTAGCCTAAAAAACCGCTTTTTTGCAATAATTCTTCGGTAATGCCGCCGTGACTTTTTGCCGCCGCCTCACCCTTGATTAACCGTTCTATATACCGCGCCAGCAAATCCACTTCCAAGTTGACTTTAGTTCCGACCACCGCATCGCCCAACGTGGTCTCTTTCAGCGTATGCGGCACGATGTTAACACTGAACACAGCGCCATCGACTTCATTGACGGTCAGGCTGATGCCGTTGATGCAGATAGAGCCTTTTTCAGCGATGTATTTAGCCAGGTTATCAGGCGCTTTGAATTTGAAACGGAACGAACGACCGTCAGCCTGTTTTTCCGTTACCGCGCCAATGCCATCGACATGACCGCTAACGATATGCCCGCCCAATCGGGTTGACGGCGTCAAGGCCAGCTCCAGGTTGACCGGCGTACCGACCGTCGCGGCATTTAAGATGGTTCTGGACAAGGTTTCATTGGACACATCGGCGCAAAAATAATTCGTACCCAGCTCCACTGCGGTCAGACACACGCCATTGACGGCTATGCTGTCGCCTAACGCGACATCGTGCAGCGATAGTTTTCCGGTCGCTACGGTTAAGCGGCAATCACCGGCTTTCCGCTCGATAGCCGATATTTTGCCCACTGCCAAAATTATGCCTGTAAACATGGGTACCCTAAAATGGTGTATACGTTAATTTCAAGTCCTGACCGACCTGCCTGACATCGCGCAATTTTAACTGCTTTTTGTCGGCCATCTGCTGCAATCCCGGCAGTTTAAACAATCCGCGTCCCTGGTCGCCCAAAATGCAGGAAGCCATATAGATGACGTATTCATCAACCAGACCTTCGTCCAACAACGCGCCATTCAGCACGGAGCCTGCTTCAACCAGCAGCTCGTTGATTTGCTGCTGGCCTAAAAAATCCAGCACCGCAGGCAAATCCAATCGTCCGTTTTTATCAGACAGTTGATAGACTTCAAAGCCCGCTTGTTGCAACGCGTGTTGTTTTTGCTGATCCTCGGAACAGGTCAAAATCAGGTTTCGTCCCGGAAGCGTTGTCATCTTGGCGGTAATAGGCATGTTCAGATGCGTATCCAGCACCACCCTGATCGGTTGCAAAACATCGCCATCTACTCTGGCATTCAAGGCCGGATCGTCCGCCAACACGGTGTTGATGCCGGTCAAAATTGCCGAACTCTCCGCTCTTAAGCGCTGCACATCGGCCCTGGCCTCAGCACCGGTAATCCATTTGCTTTCGCCCGATGCCATCGCGGTGCGGCCATCCAGGCTCATCGCCAGCTTGCTGCGCACAAACGGGCGGTGTTCGGTCATGCGTTTGATAAATCCGCGATTTAACGCCAGCGCATCTTCCTGCAATACGCCGCAGATGACTTCAATTCCCGCCGCTTTGAGCTTTTCCAGCCCGCTGCCCGAAACTTGTGGATTAGGATCCTGAATCGCCGCAACAACCCGGCTGACTCCGGCTCTTATCAACGCATTACAACACGGCGGCGTTTTGCCCTGATGACTGCAAGGCTCCAGCGTCACATAAGCCGTTGCACCTTTGGCATCGGGTACATTTTTTAACGCTTCAACTTCCGCGTGACCCTGGCCTGCTTGAACATGCCAGCCCTCCCCGATCACCGTATCGTCCCTGACTAAAACACAACCTACTCGGGGATTCGGGTCGGTCGTATAACGGCCTTTCTTGGCGAGTTGAATGGCCCGCGCCATATAAAAAGCATCGCGTGAAGCTGGCATTAACTAAACAACCAAAAGGCCTTTACTCACCACGAAGACACGAAGAGCACGAAGAACGTAAAGAAAAATACTTCGTGTCCTTCGTGTCTTCGTGGTGAATAAAAATATTAAAAGTTTGATCCATTATTTTTGTCGCCCCGGTTCCATACCGGTTACGACACTTCCACCATCCTTGGCAGTCGGCCGCACTGGTTCCCTACCTGTTGCGACACTCCCACCATCCTTGGCAGTCGTTCGTAAATCTTCAATCATATCGGTAAATTCGCTGACATCCTGAAAGCTACGATAAACCGAGGCGAAACGCACGAAAGCAACATGATCCAATGTACTCAATTCTTTCATGACTTTTTCACCCAACTCTTTCGCCGGTATTTCCCGCTCACCCATCGCCCGCAACTCCTTTTTGATACGGTTGATCGAAGCTTCAATAGCATCGCTGCTTACCGGCCGTTTTTCCAGAGCCCTGAGCATACCTGAACGCAACTTATTTTCCTCGAAAGGCTCACTTATGCCGTCGCGCTTAACAATGCGGGGTAGCGTTAATTCAGCCACCTCGTGCGTAGTAAAACGCTCTTTACACACGTTGCACTCACGCCGACGGCGAACCTGATCGCCTTCATTTGCCAACCTGGAATCAAGAACCCGCGTATCTTGAGCCCCACAAAACGGACATCGCATAGTTAAGCCACTATTTTTAATACCGACAACTGCCGGGAGCGGTCGCGGCAGAATCGGCCTTCAAATTGAAAACCGTTGATTTTATAACACTCTGCCTGTTATCTGTATTTTATTTTCTAAACTATACTGTAGCCACGGCCACACCTACTCAACAGCACCAATCTAATGAAAGAACAAGAAGGCGTCATAAAGTACCAGCTCAATCATACGCAACAACCGATTAACCAACCCTTCCCATTTACCGAAATCAACGCTTGGCGCACAATTGCCGTCCGCCTTGACTTGATCGGACAAGATCCTAAACGATACGACAACATTGGCTTCGGCAATATCAGCCAAAGAATCAATGCTGACAGTACTCAATTTATCATCAGCGGCACCCAAACCGGACATATCGAACAACTGTGCCCAGAACATTATTGCTTGATCGTCAAAGCCGAACCAAAGCAAAACCATCTTGAATCCTGCGGCTTATGCAAGCCTTCTTCCGAATCCTTAACCCACGCCAGCGTTTACGGCCAGAGCAATGCTATTCAAGCCGTAATTCACGCGCACAGCCCGGAAATATGGAAACATACTGCGGCGCTGAACCTACCGCACACGACTGCCGACATTCCCTATGGCACCGTTGAAATGGCGACGGCTGTCGAGCAATTATTTCAATCAGGCCGCTTGGCGGAGATTTCATTATTCACCATGCTGGGACATGAAGACGGGGTTGTGGCATTCGGTAGAAACATGAAAGAAGCCGCATGGGAACTGATCAACTATTTAGCGCTGGCTATCGGCATTGAACAACAAGGCAATAACCGATAGAATAGCCGACCTTTTTACAGCCCCTTACTAACATATGCAGGAAATACTGATCTACACCACTTCTATTTGTCCTTATTGCATGATGGCTAAACGCCTGCTCGACAAAAAAGGCTTAACCTATACGGAAATCAATGTGGATGCCGAACCCGGCTTAAGGGAAGCAATGATGCTCAAAACCAACCGCCGCACGGTTCCGCAAATCTACATCGGCGATTATCATGTCGGCGGCTTCGACGAGCTGCATACGCTGGAGCAACAAAAAAAACTGGATGATTTACTGACAGCTGCATAAGTTGGGCCTACGCCACCCAGTTTGCCGGACAAATCTGTCTGAAACAGATTTGTATTTACCAGAAGGGCGTCGGCAGAATAGCCTGACGCGAAACGCCGCCTCGCGTTACGCGCCCTTCGACAACTCAGGACAGGCTTGGATGGTCTTATTCCGGCCTACAACCCTCTTAAAATATCCTTTTTAATATCTTCAAGATTTTCTAAACCGACTGAAATCCTGACCAAGCCGTCTTTAATACCGGCTGCCGCCCTGACTTCCGGCAACAACCTGCCATGGGTGGTGGTGGCCGGATGGGTGATCGTGGTTTTAACGTCGCCGAGGTTCGCGGTAATCGACAGCATTTCGGTCGCGTCGATCAACTTCCAGGCGTGCTCCTTGCCACCAGTCAATTCAAAACTGACCACGCCGCCGAAATGGCTTTGCTGGCGCTTGGCCAGTTCGTGCTGGGCGTGCGATGCCAAGCCGGGGTAATGCACCTTGGCGACACCGGCCTGTTGTTCCATCCAAAGAGCCAGTTCAAAGGCGCTGTCGCAATGCGCTTTCATTCGGATCGCCAACGTTTCCAAACCGGACAAGAATACCCAGGCGTTAAACGGACTCATGGTCGCACCGCCGGTGCGCAGATAGGGATAAATTTGCTTTTCAATGACCTCTTCACTGGCGACAACCGCACCGCCGACGCAACGCCCCTGCCCATCTATATATTTGGTGGCCGAATGGATCACAATATCTGCGCCTAATTCCAAAGGCTTTTGCAGCACTGGCGTGCAAAAGCAATTGTCGACGACCAGCAAAGCGTTATGTTTATGGGCTATGTCCGCAAGCGCCGAAATATCGGCGATTTCAATCAACGGATTGGATGGCGTTTCCAGAAACAAGAACCGGGTATTCGGTTTAATCGCTGCTTCCCAGGCCGCAGTATCAATCAAATCGACAAAATCAGTTTCGACTCCGAATTTGCCGAAATAATTCTGAAACATCAGCACGGTATTGCCGAACACGCCGCGCGAACACACCACATGGTCGCCAGCCTTAAGCAATCCCATACCGACCGCCATAATAGCCGCCATGCCTGATGAAAACGCCAAACAACGCTCGCCTTTCTCCATCAACGCCAGTCTTTCCTGAAAAGCATTAACGGTGGGATTGGTAAACCGGGAGTAGATATTTCCCGGTTTTTGTCCGGTGAAACGCAAAGCAGCCTCTTCGGCACTCTTGAACACATAACTGGAGGTAGCAAAAATCGGGATGCTATGCTCATCTTCATGAGTGCGCTTATGCCCGGCTCTGATCGCCTGGGTTTCCAGAGTGTAATCGTTCCAGTTAGTGTTATCTGTCATGTTTATATTAAGCGTATCCGTTTGTTAAAAAGTAACTGCAATTCAATTTAAGTGCGTCCCTTGCACCTTGCACCTTGAACCTTTCATCTTGAATCTCAATCCCCATTCTGCATGCCGATAATGAAGTTCTCGGAATTCCTTTCCGATTGCGCACTGTCATTGCGCAAGGCTTCGGTGCGCTCCAAATAGGCATCGTCAATATCGCCGGTGATATATTCTTTGCTGAAACAGGAAGTATCGAAATGCTGGATGTCCTGATTGCCTTTACGAACCGCATCAATCAGGTCATTCAATTCCTGATAAATCACCCGGTCTGCGCCAATTGCTGCGCAGACCTCGTCTTCAGTACGATCATGAGCAATCAATTCATGGGCGGCAGGCATATCGATGCCGTAAACATTAGGGTAGCGCACCGGCGGCGCAGCGGAAGCAAAATACACTTTTTTAGCGCCTGCATCCCTGGCCATCTGGATAATCTGCTCGGATGTAGTGCCTCTTACGATAGAGTCATCAACCAGCAATACATTCTTGCCTTCAAACTCAAGGCTGATCGCGTTTAACTTCTGCTTAACCGATTTCTCCCGCATTTTCTGGCCCGGCATGATAAATGTCCGGCCGATATAGCGGTTTTTTATAAAGCCTTCGCGGTACTTTACACCCAACAAGTTTGCCATCTGCAAAGCCGCCGTTCTGCTGGTGTCGGGAATAGGAATAACCACATCAATATCGTGATCCGGCCAGTCTCTTTGCACTTTTTTGGCCAGCTTTTCACCCATCCGCAGACGCGCTTTATAAACCGAAATACGATCAATAATTGAATCCGGGCGGGCAAAATAGACATATTCGAAAATGCACGGACAATGATCTACTTGATCAGCGCACTGTTTGGTATGCAATATACCTGACTCTTCAATAAACACCGCTTCACCGGGTTCTATATCACGTATAAGATCGAAACCCAACACGTCCAAGGCTACGCTTTCAGATGCGATCATGAACTCCGAACCT
Organism: Methylobacter sp.; assembly: GCA_025361585.1. Taxonomy (GTDB): domain Bacteria; phylum Pseudomonadota; class Gammaproteobacteria; order Methylococcales; family Methylomonadaceae; genus Methylobacter_A. The sequence continues at coordinate 7,682 of JANYKK010000348.1, forward strand.
TGCTCGCTCTTTCTTTCGCCAAACACGATAGGCCGGATGCCGTGAGGATCCCTGAAACCCAAAATTCCGAAGCCTGCGATCATAATTACAACCGCATATGCCCCGCGACAACGCCGATGGACGCCTGAAACAGCCTGAAAAACGTCGTCCACCGTTAAATGCAGTTTACCCAAGCTCTGCAATTCGTGAGCAAACACATTCAACAACACTTCAGAATCCGAATCGGTGTTGATATGCCGTTGATCCTCAACGAACAAAGCTTTTTTTAGCTCTTCGGTATTGGTCAGATTGCCGTTATGGGCAAGCGTCAAGCCAAAAGGCGAGTTGACATAGAAAGGCTGTGCTTCTGCTGAACTGGTACAACCCGCCGTTGGATAACGAACATGAGCGATGCCCATATTACCTTTCAGTTTCAGCATTTGGGCGTTAGTAAAAACATCGCGGGCCAAGCCGTTTTCTTTCCGCAGATGCAGCCGCCCGGCCTCACAAGTCACAATGCCTGCGGCATCCTGACCCCTATGTTGCAACACCGTCAGAGCGTCATATAATTCTTGGTTAACAGTCTGATGTGAAACGATAGCAGCAATACCACACATTATTTTTAGCCTGATTTTGAGATAAATTGTTACTACTCAGCAGATGCTGACTTTGATTATTCAGCCGCAGATCAACGCTGATATTAAATAAATTTTGTCATTCCCACCCCCAGCGCGGGGACTTGGCAGGCGAAGCCTGCACTCCAGAAACCCGCTCCAGCGTGACCAATCCGCCGGGAGCGGATTTGCATTTACCCGCAGGACAGCCCTGCGTGAGAATGAGGGCAATTTGTTAAATCTGTGGCTAAATAGTTTTATTCTGCACATCACTCGGATGTCAAAATTGCATTTATGTTCTGTTTATCCAGTCTTGCCTTCATTGCCGCCGCCTTTTTCCCATCAAGCTCTGGGCCTACACGCAGCCGATACGAGGTTTCTTTACCAATTTGAACAGTATCCAACGAAGCCGGTAAACCCTGTTCACGTAGACTATCCCAAAGAGACGTTGCATTCTCTTTCTTACTGAAAATACCAATTTGTATATACCAACGCACCAATTTTGGAGTTTCTTTCGGTACCGGTACAACCGTCGGTTTTTTTGCTTCCGCTATTGCAGCGGCTAAGCCTTTTGCCGTATTGGGTTGCTTAGGGGCTGTTGCAGCTGCTGTTACTGCGCCTGCTTTAGCTGCATCAACCCTCACGACTGGTGGCGGCGTTGGAGGTGCTGGCGGTGTTAGCGGTTTTGGCGTCTCTGCGATTTTCTTAATCTTTGCAGGTTCTTTCGCTATTACCTCTGCACGAGAATCCTTAACTTGCGCTTTAGGAGGGATACTTTCAGCCTTTGCCGATGAAGGCTGGGCCGCTGGTGTTGGTTTAGGGCTCGGTTTCGGCTGTTTTTTGACTTCAGGCTCAACGATTTCTTCCGCACCGGCATTCTCTTTGGCATAGCCTTCGGATTCGGCATACAAAGATTCTCCAGAGTGACCCTGTTTCGGGTGCCCCGCTTCTGGCTCTTGCTCTGGTTCTGATACTTCTTCAGCCGCACCAGTACTCTCAAAACTATCGTTGGCAGTTTCGCTTGATAACGGCTCAGGTTCCGGCAGATTTGAAACCTGATCGGCAGTCATCGGTAATTTACCCGCTGACTCTGCGCCTGATTGATCAGGTGCAGGAATACTCAACTCGCTGACTGACTGGCCGCTATTGTCGACAGGATCATCAAACAGCATGGGGATAAAAATAGCACATAGGGCCGTAACCACGACGGCACCAATCAAACGTTGTTTTAATTCATGATCCATTTCGTCTACTCACTTATTCTCAAATTCAACCAAGCACTCAGATACCAAAAAGAAAGATCCAAAAACCAGTAACAGATCGCCCTCGCGCGACTGGTTTTGTGCAGCAGAAAACGCTTCAGTAAAACCAGCAAAACCAAAAGAAACCCTGGACACCGGACTTTGTGAAAAAATCTCGCGCATTGCCGATTCCGTAACCGTTCTGGGATTCGTCAACGGCGCAAAAAACCAGTCGTAAACCACATGATTCATGATTTCAAGCACACCGGAAATATCCTTGTCTTTCATCATCGAAAAAACAGCGTGAATGCGTTTATCAGGAAAAACTGACGTCACGTATTCAGCCAGTGTTTTAACGGCCTCTGGATTATGCCCCACATCCAGAAGCACCGGGATTTCACCATCGATCAGTTGAAATCGTCCGGCTAACCGGGTTTTTTCCAACCCTTGCTTGATCGCTGCTTCAGTTACTGGCAGCATCTCAGCCATCTTGTTTACCGCTAAAATGACTGCCGATGCATTGCGATACTGATGCTCCCCTTTTAAACCCGGCTCCGGTAATTGCAAGATCTTCCGGTCAGCAAAAAACCAATCCCATCCTGTTGCCTGCTTTTTAAAGCCAAACTCTTTACCTATACAATACAGCAAGGCATGCTGGTCAATAGCGCTTTGTATCAATGATTCCGGGGGATTCGGATCGCCGACAACAGCGGGAACACCTGCCCTGAAAATACCGGCTTTTTCTCGTCCGATGGCTTCCCGTGTACCACCCAACCATTCAACATGATCAATACTGATACTGGTGACTATTGCCACATCGGGGTCAACAATATTGACTGCATCCAGTCGCCCGCCCAAACCCACTTCAAGCAATTGGACATCAACCCCGGCACGGCAAAATATGTCCAGAGCCGCCAACGTACTAAACTCAAAATAACTTAACGAAGTATTTCCACGTACTGCCTCTATTCTTGCAAAAGCCGCGCAAATTATGTCATCCGATACCGGCTTGCCGTCTATCTTTATCCGTTCATTATATTTCAGGATATGCGGCGATGTGTAAGCCCCTACCCGATAACCTTGAGCTCTATAAATAGCCTCAAGATAAGCAACCGATGAGCCTTTACCGTTGGTTCCGGCGACAGTAATGGTAGGGGGTTTGATGTAATCGGGATTAAGCTCAGCAAAAACCTGGGCCGCCCGCTCCAATCCCAAATCAATAACTAAAGGATGTAAGCTTTCCTGCCATTTTAGCCAGCCTTGTAGCGAATCAAAATGTATCATTAACCGATATTAAAATCAGCAGCCTTCCTGATTCGGTTGATGTTCCTCATCATCCGCTTCAACTTCAAATCCCCCTGTGCCTTCGGCCTCCCCCTTTGACAAAGGAGGATTGAGAGGGGTTTGCGGCGCTGCAACATTTCTCCCAGCCATCAACATAGCCAAAATACCGGCTATCTTGTCGCGCATTTCACGTCTGTCGATAATCATATCGATAGCGCCGTGCTCTTGTAAAAACTCGCTACGCTGAAAGCCTTCCGGCAATTTTTCGCGGACGGTTTGCTCGATTACCCGGGGACCTGCAAAACCGATCAAGGCGTTGGGTTCGGCAACATTAATGTCGCCCAACATCGCCAAACTGGCTGAAACGCCGCCCATGGTCGGGTCGGTCATGAACGAAATATACGGCAAACCCGCATCGGACAACTTGGTCAATGCCGCGCTGGTTTTCGCCATCTGGAACAGGGAAAACAGCGACTCCTGCATACGAGCGCCGCCACTGGCAGTAAACACGATAAAAGGTACTCCCAATTCCAGGCTCTTGTTGATGCCGCGAACAAACTTTTCGCCGACCACCGACCCCATAGACCCGCCCATAAAGCCGAAATCGAAGGCGGCAGCAACAATATCCTGACCTTTTAGCTGACCTTTCATTACCACCAGCGCATCGTTTTCTTTAGTATGCTTTTGCGCTTGGCCAATCCGGTCTTTATATTTTTTGCTGTCTTTGAATTTTAACGGATCGACCGGCTTGACGTTTTTGCCGATTTCTTCATGTCCACCTTCATCCAAAAACATATTCAACCGCGTTCTGGCCGAAATGCGCATATGGTGCTCGCATTTCGGGCAAACGCTGAAATTTCTTTCCAGCTCGGTGCTGTAAAGAATCGCATTACAGCTAGGGCACTTATTCCACAATCCTTCAGGCACAGCGCCTTTTTTATTCGACCCTTCCGTTCTAATTGTTGAAGGGATTAACTTTTCAAACCAACTCATTCATATGCCCTTTAGTGTTGCTGTTGCTTGATAGGCTTTCTTACGTCAGCCCATCTTATCAATCTATTCTTTAGCTATCCATTGCCTGGCGCATGGCGACCAATAACTCGACTATTTCATTTTTGGCGCGTTCAGTATCATCCAGATTCGCCTCGATTTTGCTAATCAGGGCGCTACCGATAACCACACCGTCACCCAAATTGGCAACCGTCTTTGCCGTTTGCGCATCTTTGACGCCGAATCCGATAGCCACCGGCAAACGTGTATTCGCCCTGATTTGCTTAAGCTTGGTTTCGACATCCGCCGTATTCAAATGCCCGGCACCGGTTACGCCCTTGAGCGAAACGTAATACAGATAACCGCTACCAACAGCCTCCATTTTTTGTATGCGCTCATCGCCGCTATTGGGCGCCAATAGAAAAATCGGATCAATATCGCGCGCTTTTAGCAAGGCGGCACATTCTTCCGCCTCTTCTGGAGGCAAATCAACGGTTAAAACGCCATCAATATCGGCCCGTTGCGCGGCATTGGCAAAATCTTCATAGCCCATCGCTTCTATGGGATTCACATAACCCATCAACACCACTGGCGTGTGTTGATTGGTTTTCCGAAATTCCGTCGCAATAGCCAAGGTGCGTCTTAAGCTCATTTTATGTTCTAAAGCGCGCTCGCTGGCTCGCTGGATAACCGGACCGTCCGCCATAGGATCGGAAAACGGCACGCCCAATTCGATCACATCGACACCGGCCTCGACCATCGCATGCATCATCGGCAAGGTAAAATCAGGTCTCGGATCGCCTGCGGTAATAAACGGGACTAACGCCTTGCGACCCGATTTGGATAATGCTTCAAATGTAGCAGCTAATCGACTCACAGTTTTATCCCCTCGCGTTGCGCTATTGTTTGCATGTCTTTATCGCCGCGACCGGATAGACAGACTATGATAATTTCATCTTTGCTCATCGTAGGGGCAAGCTTCATCGTATAAGCCATCGCATGGCTCGATTCCAGCGCAGGAATAATGCCTTCCATACAGGTCAAAGCATGGAAACCTTCCATCGCCTCAGAATCGGTAATGTTGACGTATTCGGCCCTGCCGGTGTCTTTCAGCCAGGCATGTTCAGGGCCTACGCCCGGATAATCCAAACCGGCAGAAATAGAATGTGTTTCGATGATCTCGCCATCGTCGTCTTCCATCAAATAAGTGCGGTTGCCGTGCAATACGCCGGGACGACCTGCGCATAAAGGCGCAGAATGGCGGCCTGTTTCAATGCCGTCGCCAGCGGCTTCAACGCCGATCATTTTCACCGAACGGTCGTCGATAAACGGATAAAACAAGCCAATCGCATTCGACCCGCCGCCAACGCAGGCAACCAGCGCATCAGGCAAGCGTCCGGCCTGATCCAGGCATTGTTGCCTAGCTTCGCGGCCGATAATGGCCTGAAAATCCCTGACCATCGCAGGATAAGGATGGGGGCCTGCAACCGTACCGATAATATAAAAAGTATTATCGACATTGGTTACCCAATCTCTGAGGGCTTCGTTCAACGCATCTTTTAGGGTTTTCGAACCGGATTCAACGGCGACCACTTTTGCGCCCAACAACTTCATCCGATACACATTTAAAGACTGCCGCGCAACATCGACAGCGCCCATATAAACCACGCACTCCAATCCCAGCCGTGCAGCAACCGTCGCCGTCGCAACGCCATGCTGACCAGCTCCGGTTTCGGCAATAATGCGGGTCTTGCCCATGCGTTTAGCCAATAAAGCCTGGCCTATCGTGTTGTTTATTTTATGTGCGCCGGTATGGTTCAAGTCTTCGCGTTTCAGATAAATCTGCGCACCGCCCAGTTCCCGGCTCCAGCGTTCGGCATGATATAAAGGCGAAGGGCGACCTACATAATGCGTTAAATCGGCATCCAGTTCCGCGATAAAATCAGGGTCGTCCAAATACTGCTGATAAGCGGCATTCAATTCCTGAATCGGCAGCATCAAGGTTTCCGCGACGAACATTCCGCCGTATGGGCCAAAGTGTCCCCGCTCATCGGGCATATTATATTTTTCTGTCATATTCTTCTGTCACCCTCATTAACTTCACGTATGAATGCCGCCATTTTTAGCGCATCCTTTACACCTTTTTCCGCTTCGACACCGCTACTGACATCCAGCGCATAAGGTCTCACTGCCTGCACCGCTTGCCTTGCGTTATCGGCATCCAAACCGCCCGCCAGTATTATAGGCAAGGCGCAATGTTCGGGAATCAACGCCCAGTCAAACCGGCTGCCCGTGCCGCCTTTCGCTCCCGGATGATAGGCATCCAGCAGCAGCCCTGCCGCATCGTGATATTGCAGAGCCAAATCTGAAATATCGCTGCCTTCTTGCATTCTCACCGCCTTCATATAACGCTTGCCGTAAATCCTGCAAGCCTCTGGGGATTCATCGCCATGAAACTGAAGACAATCTATCGATACCCGTTGCAGAACCTCACGAATCCGCGCTTCCTGCTCGTCGACAAACAAAGCAACGACAGAGACAAACGCAGGCAAAGCCTTAACAATTTTAACCGCTTGCTCAACACCAACATGCCTTGGACTGGGCGGATAAAATACCAAGCCAATGGCGTCAACGCCTAAATTAGCCGCACAAACAGCATCTTCAACACGAGTAAAACCGCAAATTTTAACACGAGTTCGCATAAGGCTTTCGCTCCTGCCCCATTGCCTTCATCCATATAGACAAAGAAATATGAGGTATTTAACCAAAAAAGCTAGCCGGGTAGAATAACATAAAACAACACGATTATTTAGTTGCAAATCAAAAAATCATCCGGATAAAAGTGAATGCGAAGATGTGCTAAAAGACATGGATCTACGAAAACAAACGAAGACAAAACCTCATATCTACCTAAGCTTTTCGATTAGTTGGCTATAGATTTCGTGAACCATTTAACCCATTCTTTAATGGTGGTGCTGATGTTCCATAAAACCATCTACCGGAGCCATCGCCGCATCAACGGCCACCCCATAATGATAGACCATCAAGCCGCCTAAGTCGGCACCCAGCGCTATCAGCACACAAAGCAACGCCGCCAGTATCAGAAAAAAGCTGTTCGCTCCGCCCTGAATAATCCCACCGCTCTTTAAGCGCCAAGCCGATAACAAGATAGCCAAGGAAAGCACGGATACGCCGAAATGCTCATGCCGTTCCATGATCGCATGCACTTCCACTCCATGCGCTACAGTGCTGGCGGCGATAAAACCCGCTGTCACGGTAAATACGGCAGCCACGGTGCCAAAATAAAGCAGCCAGCTGGCGACATTGCGCCAGCTTGGTTTTTTAGCCAACGTTCCAAGCATGTCCAACACAAAAAATGTCGACAAGAACGCAATAGGAAAATGTACTAATAAAGGGTGAATATTATGCATATGGGCAATGCCCGGCATTAATGCCGGAAAAATCCCCGCTGAATCATGAGCCGATAGCTCTTCAACAAAAGTCAGCAGACTTGAAACACCATCGGCAACACCGCCATCATGATCGGCTCCGCCATGAACTTGAAAAGACAAAAAGTTATTCATATCAACCATCATTTTTGTTTGTAAAGGCGACAATCTACTTGATATTTGGGCAATTGCAAATAAGTAAAAAACGTTGCAGCCGTTAATCATGCCGCTTGGCATCGACCGGTAGTTTATCGAACACGAGATGCTTGGCAATGCCGTAATGCTCGGGATAATAAACCGCCCCCAAATACAAGCCGTCGGGCGGCGCGGTAATTCCGCCCAGTTTGCGGCTTTTAAGCTCAAGCAGCTCCCGCGTCCAACTCACCTCTTGCTTTCCGGCTCCTATAGCCATCAACACCCCGGCAATATTCCTGACCATATGATGCAAAAAAGCGTTGGCGGAAATATCCATAATGACCTTATCGCCATCCCGATAAACATCAATAAAATACATCGCCCGGCAAGGGCTCTTAGACTGACAATTTTGCGCCCTGAACGTCGAAAAATCATGCTTGCCGATCAAATGTTGAGCGGCCTCATGCATTTTATCGGCATCCAGCTGGCTATGGCACCATGTCACCTGCTTACGCAATAACGCCGACTTGATAGGCCGATTAAGAATGACATAGCGATAAAAACGGGCAAT
>JANYKK010000392.1 GCA_025361585.1 Methylobacter sp.
GCGATAATCATCCCTTCCGTTTTAAAGCCGCCGCTGGAAATACTGGCGGCAATATCATCGATGCCGTGAGTCACATCGGCCAGCTTGGACAATTCGGCCCGTTTCATGTCCAGCTCGTGCTTTAAATTTACCACACCGGCGGACGAAATGACCAAATGCGTTTCCCATTGCTCCTGCGCCTGCAAAACTTGCAGCATCCTGACCCCATAAATCGCGCCGGTCGCGCCGGTCATGGCGATGATTAAACGTTTTTTTTGCTTCATTTTTTTATAATGCTCAAGATGCTGATTTTAGAACTTTCTGCTTTAAGTTGATGCTTACGTGACTCGCACGGGCGACCAACCGGTCGCCCCTACCCTGCCCTGACATCAAACTCAATCTTCCAGCGGCTTTGGTCTTTTTGGGATACGGCTTGCAATTCCAGAGTACCGACCTCGGTTACGGCTGCGCACAAATGCACCGGCACCACGTCGCCGGGTCTGCGGCCTTCTTCCGGCAAGGTGATTTCAATCTCGTCGAGTTCGTCTAGTTCCTCGTTAGTCCAGTAATTCAGGCGGGTTCCGACTTTATCCTCGCGCCGGGTATTGGAGGCGAAAAAACGGAACCGCACCGGCTCACCAATCACCAGACCGAATTCATCATCCGGCAACTCCTGCTGAGTGCCCTCTTCCATGCCGAACGGAGCGATGCACAAGGCTTGAACTTCCGGCGACAATCCTGGCACTGCGGGCGTCGCGCTTTCTATGCCGACATAATAAGAGGCCGCTGTGCCGCCTTTAATGCGCACGCCCTTGCCTTTACGAACATAGCCGTAATAAGCCGCGCCGCGGGCGACAGCCAGATCAAGATCGGCGCCGGTCAACAATCGCGCTTCGGGGGCTTGCTCTGCACTCAGCCAAGAGTTTAATACCTCCATTAAACGCTCATCCAAGGCTCCGGCCTTTAACACGCCGCCGTTAAACAGCACGGCGGTAGGATGCAGGAAACTTGCGTGTTCCGGCAGATTAATGTCTTTAAGTTCGTCGGTTGCACCTTGTTGCTTGGCTAAAAATGCCGCCAGATGACGGGTAATGCCTGCATCCTGGGCATAAGGCAAACCGGCGCTTCTCAATCCGGTGCGGGGGGGGCTAGCCGGTCTGTCGGTGATCGCCACCTTGGGTAGGAAACCTTCAACCAACACGCGGTTGACTTCCTCGCGGGTTAATTCGGTACGCAGTGTGCCGCCGATTAAAGATGAGCCTCGGCTGGCAACCACCAGCGGAATCGTATCAAGCTCGGAATGATTGAACAGCTTTTCCTTCGCATCGCGGCAGCTGTGAGTTAAAGCTTGAAGCTGCCATGCTTCCAACCGTTTGCCGTCTTTTTCCAGCTTGGTCTTAACGGTATAGGCCAAAGCCAAATCCATATTGTCGCCGCCCAGCAGTATATGATCGCCGACCGCGACGCGGGTCAATTCGAGATTACCGTCTTTTTCAGTCACTGCTATCAATGACAAGTCGGTGGTGCCGCCGCCAATATCTATCACCAAGATAACATCGCCGATCCGAGCATGTTTGCGCCAGTCGCCGTGGCTTTTTTCTATCCAGCTGTATAACGCCGCCTGCGGCTCTTCCAAAAGAATGGCTTGGCCAAGACCCACCGCACGTGCCGCTTCAACCGTCAACTCACGCGCCGCAGGGTCGAACGAGGCCGGTACGGTAATAACGACATCCTGCCGATCCAACGGCGCATTCGGGTGCTGACTTTGCCACGCATCGCGCAGATGCTGCAAATAAGCCGTGGTGGCCTGAAAAGGCGAGATGCGCCCGACTTCGTCAGGCGCTTCCGCCGGTAAAATGGGCGCTTTGCAATCGACGCCGGTGTGGCACAACCAGCTTTTAGCACTGGATACCAAACGTATTGGCGTTTTACTGCCTAGGTTGCGGGCGATTTCCCCGACCAGAAATTCGGGCTTTGCGATCCACGGCAGCGAGGTGGAATCTGCCGCAAGTTCGGCTTGATGAGCCAAATATAAGAATGACGGCAACTGTAGCTTTTCCTCAACCGAACCGGGCGAGGTCAGTTGCGGAATAGCCATGACCTGCGGCGAGAATCCCTCGTCATCGATACGATCCAAATCGGCGCAAGACAATACGCAATGCGTCGTTCCCAAATCGATGCCGACAGAAAACCGCGTTCCGGTTTGCGGCTGCCCATCTACCGCAACTGTTGCCTCTTGCACCAATTCGGGCAAGTCGCTCATAACTCAACCTCTGCTGGCGCGACAATCGCGGCATTATGCCCTGATGTCAGCTTGGGCAGCCTAATGTCGGTCACTTGCCAACCCTTATGAATCAATGTGCCGGTAAAAGGCGCAGTGCCGACAATATTGCCGGTCAGTCGCACCGTGGCGGCGTCAAATCCTTCCGGCAAGGTGATCTTGCTACCTTCCTGTTCGCTACGGACGGCAGCCAACGTAAAGTGCTCACTAATCGCCTTGTTACAGCCTTCATGCACAACGCGGGCGGCAACACCAATATCCGCATCGCTGAACGCGGCAATATCCTCTTTAATGAAATCGATAAATCGCGCTTCTTGTTGCAGCAGCCCCAGCAATTGCAAAGCCGCATCCGGTGTTGCTTCTTTTAATACCACGGGTTCAGGTGCGGGCGCTTGAACCAGCTTTTCAACTTCGACGATTTTCACCGCCGGTTCAGCTGGCTGCATGGCCGATTTTTTCTTGCAACGAGCCCGACCAATCACCATCAACAGCAATAACACGATTAACATCAGCGACAACAGCACAACCGTACCCGCCAAACAAACATGCCATAAATCGAAGGTA
>JANYKK010000005.1 GCA_025361585.1 Methylobacter sp.
TTTGCTTCGGCAACGACTGGCGCAGCTTGTTTAACTGCTGTCTGCGTCGATTTGATGTAGTTTTCATCTTGATAAACAACAGATGGTTGGAAGTCTGCCGCTGGATATTTTTCGTCTGCACTTACCACGCTGCTGACTAGCAGCAACGCTGTAAATAGACCTTTCGTCAAATTATTCTTGTTCACACGTTCACCTATGAGTCGGAAGAAGTGGTTCGAGACCCCCGACAGGATGTCAGCTAGTGATAGCTGCATCTAAAGGTTAGAGGTGCTCGTTCCAAGTGTAATATTGTTTTAGAATTAAAGTACCGCTTCTACGTTTTTAACTACGTTTTCAACAGTGAAGCCGAAGTGTTTCATCAATTCGCCGCCAGGTGCAGATTCGCCAAAAGTATCAATACCGACAACTGCGCCTTCTAAGCCAACATATTTACGCCAGAAATCAGTAATACCTGCTTCAATCGCAACACGTTTTACACCGGGTGTTAATACGCTGTCTTTATATGCTTGATCTTGACGGTCAAATACATTGGTCGATGGCATTGAAACAACACGTGCTTGAATACCTTTTTCTGCTAAGGCCGCTTGTGATTTTATTGCTAAATCGACTTCTGAACCAGTTGCAATGAGGATAACCTTGGCATTGCCCGCTGCTTCAGAAATGACGTATGCTCCTTTACGAATAGCTGCGATTTGTGCATCAGTACGCGCAATGAAAGGTAAGCCTTGACGGCTTAATACCAAGCTTGATGGCCCTGTCTTGCGCTCAACCGCCATTACCCAGGATACCGCTGTTTCCGTGGTATCGGCAGGTCGCCAAACATCCATATTCGGAATGTAGCGCATAGCAGAAGTATTCTCAATCGGCTGATGCGTTGGGCCGTCTTCCCCTTGACCGATAGAGTCATGAGTTAATACAGCAATGGTGCGAATTTTCATTAGCGCCGACATACGCAAAGCGCTCTTCGCATAATCAGAGAACATGTGGAATGTCCCGCCGAAAGGCAATAAGCCGCCATGTAACGCCATACCGTTCATAATAGTATACATACCAAACTCACGCACACCGTAGGAGATGTAGTTACCCATCTCTTTACCGCTGACATGCTTGAAGCTGCTGCAACTGGTTAAATTAGAACCGGTTAAGTCGGCAGAACCACCTAAAAATTCAGGTAATGTTGGAGCTAATCCACCAATTACTTTTTGTGAAGATTGACGTGTAGCAAGGTTTTCTGCTTTTGCGTTGGTTTCAGCAATCAATGCATCGGCCGCTGCCTTCCAATTAGCTGGTAAATCACCCGCCATGCGACGTTTGAATTCCGCTGCCAATTCCGGATGTGCTGCCTCGTAAGCTGCAAATTTAGCATCCCATGCCGCTTCGGCTCTCGAGCCTTTTGCTTTAGCATCCCAACCTGCATAAACATTTTCTGGGATAATAAATGCTTCGTGATCCCAGCCTAAAGCTGCTTTGGTTAAATTAATTTCAGGTTGGCCTAAAGCCGCACCATGACATTCATGAGTGCCTGATTTGTTTGGCGAGCCAAAACCAATGGTTGTTTTGCAGCAGATTAATGAAGGCATATCAGTCATTGATTTTGCCGTGGCAATGGCCTTATTAATCTCATCAGGGTTATGTCCGTCTACTGACTGAACATGCCAACCGTAAGCTTCAAAACGTTTTACCGTATCATCCGTGTACCAGCCTTCAATATGACCATCGATAGAAATACCGTTATCGTCCCAGAAAGCGATTAAGTTGCCTAAACCCCAAGTACCCGCTAATGAACAGGCTTCATGAGAAATACCTTCCATCAAGCAGCCATCACCCATGAAAACATAGGTATGGTGATCAACGATTTTATGACCTGGACGGTTGAATTGCTCTGCAAGCAGCTTTTCGGCCATCGCAAAACCAACGCCATTGGCGATACCTTGGCCTAACGGGCCAGTGGTTGTTTCCACGCCGGGAACATAACCGTATTCAGGATGTCCCGCACATTTCGAATGTAGCTGACGGAATGAGGCTAATTCACTCATGGGCAAATCATAGCCACTCAAGTGCAATAGCGAATAAATCAGCATTGAACCGTGGCCGTTGGAAAGGACAAAACGGTCACGATCTGACCATTTCGGATTGGATGGATTGTGGCGCAGGTGATCATTCCACAACACCTCGGCAATGTCCGCCATGCCCATAGGTGCGCCTGGATGCCCAGAGTTTGCTTTCTGTACGGCATCCATGCTCAAAGCGCGTATGGCGTTCGCTAATTCTCGACGCGAAGTCATATTCTTCTCCTTACTGTTATTAGATTACTAAATGGTGAATTTTCAGCTTGATCGACGCTGTCACAAAATGTCTTTGGCGCTTACCCTGCAAGGATCAGAACGAGTGGTCATAGCCACTCGTTCCTGTGCCGCTATTCTAAATTAGCGTGTCTTTCTCTCATTACTTCTTCAGCAATTCCCTTATCATGGATGATATGAGAAATGGTTGCTTCCAAAAATAACAGGGTAGACAGTTCGAACACAGTCCCCATAGGCATCCCTAAGACCTTACCATATTGCTCCGCGCTGCCGATTTGGAATACCGCATCTGCCAGATCACCTATGGTTGAGCTGCTTTTCGCAGAGATCAAAACGATGTTAGCACCTATTTTTTTTGCACTTTTAGTGAATGCTATTAATTGCTCAGTTTCTCCGGATCCGGAAATAATGATCAATAAATCACCGTTTTTAATGCTCGGCGTCACAATTTCACCTACGACGCTGACATCGTAACCGCCGTGAACCAGCCTCATCGCAAAAAAATTGCCAACGAGCTTGGAACGCCCAGCGCCCGCGATAAATATGCGCCTGGCGTTATCAAGCAAGTGGGTCAACTTTACATCATACGTATCATCTGTAGCTTCAAGAACACCTGAAATCTTTTCTATGATAAGTTGCTGATGCATAATTATACCGCGTCAACCAATTCGCGAATTTCACG
>JANYKK010000017.1 GCA_025361585.1 Methylobacter sp.
CTACACAAGAAGATCGATTGTTTGCCGATGCTTTAAGGCGAGCCGCTAAACGTTTCGGCATGAAAATAGTCGAGGAAAAAACCTGGGAGCACACCTACGATGCACGGCGCACGGTGCAATCGGATGTGGCGGTGTTTACTCAGGTGGACGATTATGATGTGTTGGTCGTTGCCGATGAGCAAGGCCAGTTTGGCGAATATCTCGAATACAGAACCTGGAATGCCAGACCGGTGATCGGTACACAGGGATTGATTGCTACAGCATGGCATCGAACCCACGAACAATGGGGCGCGGTGCAGATTCAAAACCGTTTTAAAGAACAATCGGGGCGCTGGATGGAAGAGCAGGATTATGCCGCTTATCTGGCGGTCAGAGCCATCGGTGAAGCAGCCACCCGTACCAAATCCAATGACGTAAAATTGCTCAAGGATTATATGTTGAGCGATGCGTTTGCATTGCAGGGGTATAAAGGCAATCCGTTGTCGTTCCGATCCTGGGATGGGCAATTGCGGCAGCCTGTTTTGTTGGCAGCACCCAGATCGTTGGTGGCTGTAGCGCCGATTGAAGGTTTTTTGCATCCCAAAACCGAACTCGACACCTTGGGTTATGATCAACCTGAATCGACCTGCAAATGGAGCAAATGATGAACAAAAATATTTTAGGGCTGTTTTTGACGATTGCACTGACCGGAACAGCGAAGGCCGAAACGGTGTTCGTTACCCTTGAAAAAGATAACGCACTGGCGGTTGTCGATCCCATCGCCGGTAAGTTGATCAAAACGGTGGAAATCGGCCAGCGCCCACGCGGCATTATCATCAGCCCCGACAATAAGTTTTTGTACGTGGCGGTCAGTGACGATGACACTATCAAGATTATCGACGCCGAGACGCTGAAAGAAACAGGAAGATTGCCGTCCGGCGAAGACCCTGAGACCTTTGCGCTAAACCCGGCTGGCGACCGGCTTTATGTGTCCAATGAAGATGACAGCTTGGTAACGGTTATCGATCTTAAGCATAAAAAAGTCGTCAAACAGATTAAGGTCGGCGTCGAGCCGGAAGGTATTGCGACTAGCCCTGACAAACTCTGGGTGGCCAGCGCGTCTGAAACGACCAATATGGTGCATTGGATCGATGCCAGAACGCATGCTATCGTCGAAAATACGCTAGTTGATCCGCGTCCCCGTGCGCTGAGTTTTACCGCTGATAGCCAGCAGCTATGGGTCACCTCGGAAATGGCCGGAACCTTGATGGTTCTGGATGTTAAAACCAAACAGCTGGTCAAAACCATCAAGTTCGATGTGCAAGGTGTGTCGGCCGATAAAATCCAGCCGGTAGGCGTGGTGATCGATAAAGACAGAAAGCGCGGTTATGTGGCCTTGGGGCCTGCAAACCGGGTCGCGGTGATCAACGCCCAAACCTTTGAAGTAGAGAAATATTTGCTGGTCGGTCAGCGGGTTTGGAATTTGGCGTTTTCACCGGATCAAAAACGGCTTTATACCACTAACGGCGCCAGCAACGATATTTCGCTGATCGATCTTGAGACGCAAACAGTGACAAAATCGGTCGGCGTAGGTACTTATCCGTGGGGAGTTGCGGTCAAACCATGAGCTCATCGATAGCATTATCCGTCGAAGATTTGAGTTTCTCCTATGGCGGCAAAAAAGCACTGTCTCAAGTCAGCTTCAAAATTAAGCCCGGCGAATGCACGGTATTGTTGGGCCCGAACGGGGCAGGGAAAAGCACGTTGTTTTCGCTGATTACCCGGCTGTACGACACGCGAGACGGGCGCATCGAACTGTGCGGTTTTGATATTAAGCGGCAAACGCTGTTGGCGTTGGCAAAACTGGGAGTAGTTTTTCAGCAAACTACCCTGGATATGGATTTGTCTGTTATGCAAAACCTGCGCTACCACACATCGTTGCACGGCATGGGCCGGAAACAGGCAGAACGGAGGATACAGCAGGAGCTGGAGCGTTTAAACATGTTTGATCGGCGTTTTGAGAAAGTGCGCCAGTTGAATGGCGGGCATCGGCGGCGCGTGGAGATTGCACGGGCGTTATTGCATAAGCCGTCGGTGCTGCTGTTGGATGAACCTACCGTCGGTTTGGATGTGCCCAGTCGGTTGTCCATCGTCGAATATGTGCATCAATTAGCCGTTGAGGAAAATTTGGCGGTGTTATGGGCCAGTCATTTAATTGATGAGATTTATCCGGGCGATCATTTGATCGTGCTTCATAACGGGCAGGTTAAAGCCAATGGAACGGTAGACGAGGTTCTTGGCACAACCAACACGCCAACGATTAAAGATGCTTTTTATACTTTGACGCAAGGAGAGCAGGCATGACGTCAGGAGCGGATATGAAGCTACTTCATTACTGGCGCGCCATGTGGGGCATTATCTGGCGTGAATTATGGCGATTTGTGACCCAGCGCGAGCGCTTTATCTCCGCGCTGGTCAGGCCTTTGGTCTGGCTGTTTGTCTTCGCGGCAGGATTCAGGGCCGCATTAGGGTTAGCCATCACCCCGCCTTACGAGACCTATATTCTTTACGAGGTATATATTACTCCCGGCCTGATCGGTATGATCCAGCTGTTTAACGGCATGCAGAGTTCATTATCAATGGTCTACGACCGCGAAATGGGCAGCATGCGTATTCTGATGGTTTGCCCGTTGCCGCGCTGGTTCTTATTG
>JANYKK010000048.1 GCA_025361585.1 Methylobacter sp.
TTTGGCCGAGTTTTGTTATCGCTTCAATCGGCGATTTGTCCTTGAAGATCTGCTGCCCCGCCTCTGTTACGTTGCGGCCAGAACGCCACCTATGCCTATGCGGCTTCTGAAGATGGCTGAGGATTATGGGTAATCAGGTAATCTTATGAGTATCGGATATATGCGAGTTCTGTTGGTGGAAGACGATGAGCGGATTGTCAATTTTGTTCAACGCGGGCTAAAGGCCGAAGGCTATGTCGTAGAAGTGGCCCGAAACGGGCAAGAGGCTATAACGCTGGGCACAGCGGGCGAGTTTCAAACCATCATCCTGGATCTGGGTTTGCCTGATCTCAATGGCCGCCAGGTTTGCGAGCGTTTGCGTATCGCTGGCGTCCACACCCCGATTCTCATGCTGACGGCCAGAGACACTGTGCAGGATAAGGTGACCGGTTTACGTTCTGGCGCCGACGATTATATGACCAAGCCTTTCGCATTTGAGGAATTGCTTGCCCGTATCGAGGTACTGATGCGCCGTCGTAATGGCGGTGAGACCAAACCGGACATCAAAGAATTGCAGATAGCCGACCTCATATTGAATGTGGAAACTCATGAAGTGAGGCGCGGAGATACGCTGATCGAGCTGACGCCGAAAGAATTTTCCTTGCTGGAATGCCTTATGCGGACGCACGGCAAGGTATTGAGTCGTACCCGGATACTGGAACAAGTCTGGGGCTACAGCACCGACCCTTTGACCAATGTGGTGGATGTTTATATTCGCCAGTTAAGACGAAAAATAGATGACGATTATGAGCTAAAACTGCTCAAGACTGTGCGAGGGTTCGGTTACAAAATGGATGCCCCGTAAGGAAGCTGGAGCTTGGGAACCCGCATAACCACATCAGTTTGAATCGCACCCGTCCGCTTCTGTGTCCTCGGGCATATTACTAAAACAGCTTATGCTGTCGTTATTTTGGTTACTTTTGGTGAACTTCCTAAGGAACGTTCTGCCATGTTCGATGCCAGTTTCTGTGCCAAACGTTCGTTACTTAGAACCAGTAATAAACACTCCTCGCTAGGATCTTCGGGGGCGATGGCCGCATCGGCAAGCATCGCCCCTCCCCCTAGAACAGCTGGCAACGTATTAAGCCGTGATTCAAGAACTTCAGGGATTTCGCCCAGGACATCTGCAATCACACAGAACCGGGTATCGGCATTTTTCTCAATCACCATAGCCTGTTGGGCTTTGCGATTTATCTGTTCCGCGCCATTCTTAACCGCACAGACCATATTTCTAATATCGAATACGGTATCGGCAGTTTTTCGTACATCAAATAGCCGATACAATCAGATCCAGAACCGGGTGCCGGAGTGATGTTCGTGGTATCGACCGCTTCCAGAATTTGGCTCGCGCGGATACCGAACCATTCGCCGCCTAAGCGGAAGGTTGCGATTTCCACTGTGGTTTCGGCATGGCCCCGGTCGGAGCGGATCGTAGGGCAAGGAACTTCGTCCGTTTCCTCCCTGCTTTTTGTAATAAAACACAATTCTTTTCCTACCAGCGCGATCACTTCGTTCTTATAAAGATCGGACTCGCTTTTGTATTCGCGGTAACCGCTGGAAGCATGAGCGCCGACCGCATAGTAACGTTCGTTTAAGGAAATTACGCCGGTAACTTCTTCGCCGGGAGAGAGATTGCATAAGGCTGAAGAAATAGGAAGTTTGTCGCCAGGGCTGAATCTGTCATCGGAGCACGCAAGGATCCGACCAATCCGAGAAACGAAAATGCCAAATGAACTCGAATCGATTTGCCCGTCGGCATTTTTAGGCAACGCATCGCGCAGCATTGCTGAAAACTGGGGGGGCCGAGTCGAATACGATACCTATGCCGCCAACGACTCTGCGACCGTCAGGATCTCGAATGGCTGCGCCATAAACATAAGTGTGACGGCCTTGATAAAAGCGGGTCTCGGTAAAATCCGAGACTGCGTATCCTTGCGAGTCAGCCAGCATCAGAACGTGGCGTTGCCATTCTTCACCGACATTTTGTCCAACCAGCGATGCCTCGCCGGGGTTAGAGACAGCCACGATGCGTCCATTGACGTCGAAAACGATCAGGTTGGTGTAGACGGTATAAAGACTGTTGATGTAAGCCAGGATGCTTGAAATGCGTTCCTTGCCGGACTCGGAAATTTCATCTTCGGCAAGCAATTCGCGGAACGATGAGGTCAACGCCCACCATCGGCAATCGTTGGCTCGCTCGTAAAGGTTGCGATCCATGATATTGATCGCCAGAGAGGCTTGAAAATGACTGTCCTCTAGTACTGAAGAGACAACTGTCTCATGTAAATTGGCAATGGAGCGCTGAAACACCGACTGGGTTCGAGCCCCGGTATTGCTGATTTCCCATAACAGAATCTTCGAGAATCCGGTGTCTTTTCCTTGCCCGAAACGGCATTGCCGTACATTTCCGTTCCAGACTGACCGATTGAGTTCACGTTGAATCCGGTCTGCTTGCTGCGGAATGCTACGCAAGCTTTCGCCGAACAATTGCGACTGCTCCATGACGGTATCGAGCGTATCCTGAGGGATATTCTTCAGCAAGCCGGACGCGTCGCGATTGAATGCATGCTGCAAGGGCAACATGACATGCGCATACCACTGCGGCCCAGCGTAGCCTTGGTAGCCGCTACTGCAACGTGTGGATGCCAGATACTCCTGCCCAGAGAATCGCAATATACGGTATTCCCGATCCAAAACCGGCGCCAACGTGGCACCAAGCGGCACATGATGAATATCCGAACTGGCAATGACCAAACCTTCGCTATCCAGCAGGGTAATGACCGACCAATCTTCAGGCGCGACGAGGTCGGCAAAAATCCCCTTCAATTCATTATCGAACCGGAAGCATAAACAAAGTACGCCAAGCGCTTTATTTTCATCGTCCACAACGCGGTACGAGTAAACCAGGGAGCAGGCCTCATCCGGCAAAAAATCGATGCTGTCAAAGGTTTCCACGTAACCGTCCGAGGTTTCCAGGGAAAGCTTTAACAGCGAATGTTCAGTATGCTTTACTCCAATATGGTCTTTGAGCCGAATCAGGATCTCGCCATCGGTATCCAACAAAACAATGTCGGAATAGACCGAATATTTGGCTAAGTACTCGGAAAACCGATCCCGCAGTTGAGACAAACTGGCTTCCATATCGCTTTTTCTGGAATACTTGCCCTTCAGGTTATGCGCCTCCTTAAGCACGGCGCAGATGTCATCATCCGTAGCCAAAAAACCGATGTCTGCGGTGCGTTCAAACAGATTCCTGACCAGGATGTCAATCGCGACTTGCGCCTTCGAAGTCATCTCCAATACGCATTTTCGCAAAGTTTCACTAGCTAGCTGATTAAGCAGCGACCCGGTTAATTTTTGGAAGGACTGCCGGGTGCCGTTCATATCGGTGCCCGTTCCTGACAACTGGCCCAGCAAGGTCAAGTTGTCCCAGACGCTTTGTAAATTATTTAATTCCTCCCTGCATTCATCGACGGCTTGCATATGCCGTATCATCCCTATTAACCCTTCTTCTATATCGATGTTTTTGTAATTAGCCATGGTGAGTGCCCTGAGATATTGTAATAATTATTAGGGGCGGCCTCGATTGATTTAGACAGTTTAAAATACAATGAGAAGTCGCTATTATCGCTGCAAGCTTGTTTTGAGTGTTTCATCCAAACAAGTAGTGAAAATTATGCGACTGCATATGCCTGTGACACACTGTCTTTTCTCACTTTCCCGTTCGCCGCCTGCTTACGGGCGGCACACATCAGCCCAATGGCTTACGCGATTTCGGAAAGTCTGCATTCTCAGTATATTCATACTCGGGGAAAACACATGTCCTATTGCTATTCGATCTCTACGCTTAAGTTAAGCTTCTATGACCAACAGCAAATGAAATTCTATCCAGGTTAGACTTTCCTTTGTTGCATGGCGGTTTGCTCAACATTGCTCAGCAAACCGCCGCACAGAAACTTAGACTCTCAGCAGCGCCTTAGCCATTTTTTCTGAAAGCTGTTCTTCGACGAATTGAGGTTCGTTGGGCGGATAAAGTTCCACTTCATCCAGTTCAAAGTTATATTCTTTGCCCAATGCGATCAGTTCCCTGATTTTTTGAACGGCCAGCAGTTTTTCCTTTAATTCAGGATCTGTTTTGGCCTGCTCAGAGAAGGCTTTTATTTGTGCAATTGACATACTATTTACTCCTTTTGTTGAAAATTACTGCAACGCAGTTGATGAAAAAATTTAATAATGGGCGACCGACCGGTCGCCCCTGCATTTAATTTTGTTCATTAGTTAGACGCTATAAGGCGTGTTAATCCAGTCTTTAAGTACCGCGACATCACGTTCGGGCAGATAAGAAAAATCTCCGCTAATATCTTTAAAAACCGCTAGGCCGCTATGCGGAGAAACCAGCTTGCCTTTAACCATATAAAAGAACCAGGCAAACGGATAACCGGCTTGGCGATCAAAGCGGGTCAACAGGTTATGCAACGCCGTACCTTTTTTGCCGTTAATATCTTCCAGTTGCGGCAGGTTCTTTTGCTGGGTATTGATAATTTCTACGTTGATTATTTGTTCGCCAAAGCGACCGGTATATCTGAAGGGGCGAACAATCCAGTCATCGGAAAGCACGGCTTTTTGCTGGGTACTGCTTCGGTTCCAGTCATCCATAAAACGCTGTACCGGATGTTCTGTGGCATGGTATTTATTGATTTCAGCCATGAAAATCGACACGTCAGTTTTACGTCGATAAGAATAACGTGGTGTTCCAATGCCGGATGTTTCTATGAATTCCGGTTCCAGTGGATCAATAAATTCTTCTAAATCTTCGGGCGGATTGTGTTCGCTGACCAGCAACCGATCCGATGTCTCATGGATTTTATCGATGTCGATCTGGATGAATTGCTCCGCTTTATTGCCGGTTTGTATAACGAAATGCAA
>JANYKK010000071.1 GCA_025361585.1 Methylobacter sp.
TGCCTGTAAGAGCCGTGGTTAAAAAGAACGTTGGTAAATTAAGTTTTTTTACTATCAAGAAAAGCGCTTGATGGGGTGTTGATAGGACGACCAGCCAGCTAGATTGCCCGATATCAGGTTAATACCTAACCAAGCCATCCGGCTCTTCAATAACCGGATTAACCAGTGTGCCGATGCCCTCAATTTCAATCCGGGCGGTTTGCCCCGGCTGGAGTGCCCGTGGCAATCACATCGCCCGGTTCCAACGTCATCGCTTGCGATAAATAGGCGATCATTTCATAGCAGTTGAAAATCATCTGCCGGGTATTGGAGCTTTGCCGCAGTTCGTCATCAATCCAGGTTTTAAGATCCAGGTTATGCGGATCGGCGATTTCATCGCTGGTCACCAGCCACGGCCCCAGCGGGCCATGGGTATCGAATGATTTGCCCAAGGTAAAAGTCGGCGAACGAAACTGCCAGTCGCGCACCGAAACATCGTTGGCTATGGTAAAACCGGCAATGACTTGATGAGCCTTATCGACCGGCACATGACGGCAGCGTGTGCCGATCACAAATGCCAGCTCGCCCTCATAATCCAGCTTATCGGAGACTTTTGGACGGTGTATCGCATCGCCATGCCCGATCACGCAGGTGCTCTGCTTGGTGAAAAAGCTGGGGTATTCGGGCTTATCCCGGTCGGTCTCTTCGATATGGTCGGCATAGTTCAGGCTGATGCCTAAATACTTGCCAGGCCTTGGCACCGGCGCGTGCAATTTGACCTGATCCAGCGCGATGCGGTCATTGCCGCTATCTATTTGCTGCTGCATCGCCTCCAGCGCACTGGCACCTGCGCTTAGAAATTCCAGCATGGTTGCCGGGATTTTAGTATTATTTTTGCTATCAGCCACAAAGCCGTCAACAACAGCGCCGACGCGGGTTTCGCGATTATGAGTAAAGGTTACCAGTTTCATCAGTTAAGCCTATCCGTATAATTCCAAGTGCAACTATTATAAACGCAAGCGTAAACACAAGAGCTTGTGTAAAAAAAAAGATATAATTAACAAATTTTAATAAAAATGAGGATCAGAAAATGAATGAAAACTGGATTGCGCCTTCCATCCTGTCAGCCAATTTCGCCAAATTGGGTGAAGATGTCGATAACGTTTTAAAAGCGGGCGCGGATATTGTGCATTTTGATGTGATGGATAATCATTTCGTACCCAACCTGACCATCGGGCCTTTGGTTTGCGAAGCGTTGAAAAAACACGGCGTTACCGCACCGATTGACGTGCATTTGATGATCGAGCCTGTTGACCGCATCATTCCTGACTTTGCCAAAGCTGGTGCCGACATTATCACTTTCCATCCTGAAGCTTCCGTGCACATCGACCGCACCCTGCAATTGATTAAAGATAACGGCTGCAAGGCGGGATTGGTATTTAACCCCGGCACACCGCTGCATTACCTGGATTATGTGATGGACAAGCTGGATATGATTTTGTTGATGTCGGTTAACCCCGGTTTCGGCGGCCAATCTTTCATCCCTTCATCGCTGGGTAAATTGCGTGAAGTCAGAAAACGTATCGACGACAGCGGTTTGAATATCCGTTTGGAAATCGACGGCGGCGTCAAAACTGACAATATCCGCGCGATTAAAGAGGCCGGTGCCGATACTTTCGTAGCGGGTTCGGCAATTTTCAGCCAGCCGGATTACAAGAAAGTGATCGATGACATGCGGGCTGAATTGGCTAAGGCTGTTTAAAGACTGTCAATACGTAGGGCGGTTTCGCGCTAGCAAACCGCCAATCAGCGCACAACGAACGCCGATGACAGCCTGTCGTAGTTGCGGTGGATTGCCTAGCGGCGAATCCACCCTACGAGTTCGTTCTTTAATGTTATAAAAAATGGCTAACAAAAGAGCTACAAAAATGAAAACAACGCTTTATCCAAACGAAGAGTCACACAAGAAGCCATACGATTCACTAACATTAAAACAAAAACTAAAGTTATTGTATTGGCGTTGCAAGAGTTAATTAATAAAAATAAAGGTGCAGAGCTAAATTTTATAAAGGTAAAGTGAATAATTCGCTTAGAAAGCGCAATACACATTCTGATAATAGCTCTTTATTTAGCGGCCTCACTTGCCGAACTCTATACAGCTGAATAACAAAATGACCCCAGAACAATTCAATCACTATGCCCGGCAGGGCTACAACCGTATCCCAATTTGCCGCGAAGTGCTGGCCGATTTGGACACGCCTTTGAGCGCCTACCTGAAACTGGCCGACGGCGCTTATTCCTATTTGTTCGAATCGGTGCACGGCGGCGAACAATGGGGCCGTTATTCGATCATCGGCCTGCCCTGTAAAACCGTCGTCAAAATTACCGGCAACCAAATCCGCCTGGAACAAAACGGCGAACTGCTGGAATCGCTCACACACGATAATCCGCTGATCTGGATCGAGCAGTTCAAGGAACGCTACAACATTCCCGATATTGACACCCTGCCCCGATTTAACGGCGGCCTGGTCGGCTATTTCGGTTACGAAACCATCGGCTATATCGAACCGAAGTTGCGCAGCACCGGAAAACCCGACCCGCTGGGCAATCCCGACATCCTGCTGATGGTGTCCGAAGAAATGCTGGTGTTCGACAACCTGTCCGGCAAAATGCTGCTGCTGACTCATGCCAATCCTGAACAAGACGGTGCCTATAACCGTGCCGTCGCACGGGTCGATGACTTGGCCGTCAAGCTGCGCGAACTGCAAGCCAAGCCGGTAAAGAACCACGCGCCCAACAAAGTAGAAGAGTCCGATTTCATCTCCGGCTTCACCCAACAGGGCTATGAAGATGCGGTATTGAAGGCCAAAGAATACATCACCGACGGCGACATCATGCAGGTAGTGCTGTCGCAGCGCATGTCGATCCCTTACAGCGCCTCGCCGCTGAACTTATACCGGGCTTTGCGTTGTTTGAATCCGTCGCCGTACATGTTTTACCTGAACCTGGACGATTTCCATATCGTCGGCTCGTCGCCGGAAATTTTGGTCAGGCTGGAAGACAATATGGTCACGGTGCGCCCGATAGCCGGAACGCGTCGGCGCGGGGAAACGCCGGAACAGGATCTTGAACTGGAAAAAGACCTGCTGGCCGACCCCAAAGAACTGGCCGAGCATTTAATGCTGATCGACCTGGGCCGCAACGACGTGGGCCGGGTCGCCCAAATCGGCAGCGTGCAGCTGACCGATAAGATGATTGTCGAGCGCTATTCGCACGTAATGCACATCGTATCCAACGTCACCGGACAATTGCAGCAAGGCGACAACGCCTTCGACGTGCTGTCTGCGACTTTCCCCGCAGGAACCGTCAGCGGCGCCCCGAAAATTCGCGCAATGGAAATTATCGACGAGCTGGAACCGGTCAAACGCGGCGTTTATGCCGGGGCCGTCGGCTACATCGCTTGGTCGGGGAACCTCGATACTGCCATCGCAATCAGAACCGCTGTGATCAAAAACAACATGTTACATATACAAGCCGGTGCCGGTATCGTTTACGATTCCGTGCCCAGAAACGAATGGGATGAAACCATGAATAAAGGCCGCGCAATTTTCCGCGCTGTGAGTATGGCCGAAGCAGGTTTGGAAGGGGAGCAATCATGAACGCCGTCAAAATCCCCCCGAGCCCCCCTTTTACAAAGGGGGGGATAAAAGTGGTCATGGTCGATAACTACGACTCGTTCACCTACAATCTGGTGCAATATTTCGGCGAGTTAGGCGCCGATGTGACCGTGGTGCGTAACGACCAAGTCACCGTAGCCGACATAGAAAAGCTCGCGCCCGACAAACTGGTGATTTCCCCCGGCCCCTGCACGCCCAAGGAAGCGGGCATATCCGTTGAGGCCATTTTAAAATTTGCCGGAAAAACCCCTATTCTGGGTGTTTGTCTGGGCCATCAAAGCATCGGCTATGCGTTCGGCGGCAATATCGTCCATGCGAAAAGCATCATGCACGGTAAAACCTCGCTGATTTATCATAAGGATCAAGGCGTATTCAAAGGGCTTAACAACCCGTTCACCGCCACCCGCTATCATTCGCTGGTCATCGAACAGGAGACTATTCCCGATTGCCTGGAAATAACCGCCTGGACCCAGGATGCGGCAGGCAAACTCGATGAAATCATGGGCGTAAGGCACAAACAGCTGGATATAGAAGGCGTGCAATTTCACCCCGAGTCGATTCTGACCGAACATGGGCATGATATGTTGAGGAATTTTTTGGAGCGGTGATTGTCGCCACGCGCGAACTACAACTAAGCTGAACGGGGTTTCCAACCCCGTTCGTACCATCTCGTATGCCATCAAATGTAAACGATGAGGCCGGGGCAACATACCCCGGCCAGCGCAGGAGCCGTAGGCCGGAATAAGTCAGTTTGAGCGACAGCGAAAACTGATGTTTCCGGCGCAGCACCAAAATCCGCCGGAAACGCCACCTCGCGCTACGCGCTTGGATGGTCTTATTCCGGCCTACGTCTGTCATTAATCAGGAGTGCACCATGAGTCGTATCGTTTGGCTATTCTTAAGCGTCGTATTGTTTGCATCAACCACTCAGGCAAAGCCGCTAACCCCGGAACAGGTGCCGGAGCCGCTCAAGCCCTGGATAGCCTGGGTATTGCAGGATAAGCCGGAACCTACCTGCCCTTTCATCTACAACAGTTACGAACAAAAACGCTGTAGCTGGCCTAGCCAACTTCAGCTGGATTTATCGGCCGGGAAAGGCGCATTTTCGATGAGCTGGACAGTGTACCAAGACAGCTGGATTAGCTTGCCGGGCGATAAAACACACTGGCCGCTTAATGTGACAGTTAATAACAAACCCGCGCTGGTCATGGATAAAGACGGCACGCCCTCGGTCAAACTGAAAGCCGATATGCAGTACCAGATCAAGGGCGGATTCTTGTGGCCTGCGATCCCGGATAACTTAGCGATTCCCGACGATACCGGCCTGATTGACCTGCGCATCAACGGACAGCCTATCCCGACACCGGCCATCAAAAACGGGCAGCTGTGGCTGAAAGAAAGCGAGACAGGGTTAAAGAAACCGGAAAACATCCAGAATAACCTGGATATTCAGGTCTTTCGCAAAATCGTTGATGAAGTGCCTGCAGAGGTTTTGACCCGGCTGGTGCTGGAAGTCTCCGGCGAGCAACGCGAGGTAAAATTGCCCCGGCCCATCCTGAACGGCTTTATTCCGTTGGACTTGCAAAGCCAGCTGCCGGCACGATTGGAACCCGACGGTCAGTTATTGGTGCAGCTGCGTCCAGGCCACTGGCAGCTGGCCATACTGGCGAGAAACAGCAAAGAGCTGAATGAACTCAAGGGCGACCGGTCGGTCGCCCCTACAGGCCAAGGCATCCAATGGCCGGAATCGGAAATCTGGTCATTCGAAGCACGCCCCCAACTGCGTGTGGCTGAAATCGAGCAGCTCAGCTCAGTAGATCCCAGCCTGACCAACCTACCCGACGAATGGAAACACCTCCCGGCCTATAAAATCAACCAGGGCCAGGCCATGGGCTTTAAAACCATACGCCGAGGCGATCCGGAGCCTGAACCCAACCAACTCAATTTAACCAGAAAGCTGTGGCTGGATTTCGACGGCGAAGGCTATACCGTCAATGACACGATTACCGGCACCATGACCCGCGGCTGGCGCCTGAACACCCTGCCGCAAACCCAGCTTGGCAGAGTCACCCTGAACGGCAACAGCCAGTTTATTTCCCAGGATAAATCCGGTAAGCAAGGCGTGGAAATCAGAACCGGCTCGGTAACGCTGGATGCCGACAGCCGCGCCGTCGGCCCCGTGGGTGCCATCAGCGCCGTGGGTTGGGAGCAGGACTTCCACACCGTCCGCGCCGAACTGAACCTGCCGCCGGGCTGGCGCTTGCTGGCGGCCAGCGGCGTGGACAATGTGCCCGATAGCTGGATTTCCCGCTGGACCTTGCTGGACTTGTTCCTGGTGCTAATCGCGGCGCTGGCGACAGGCCGTTTGTGGAATCCCTATTGGGGCAGCCTTGCCTTGATAACGCTGGCATTGATCTGGCATGAACCGGGCTCGCCCCATTTCGTCTGGCTGAATATCCTGGCCGCGACAGCATTGATTAAGACATTGTCGGAAAACCCGGTTTTAGTATTAAGGTCGGAAAGCCGATTTTTAATATTTATGCGGTGGTATCGTAGCGTTTTCTGGCTGGTGTTAATCATGATCACCGTGCCTTTTATGGTGCAGCAGGTGCGCACCGGGCTTTATCCGCAACTGGAAAAACCCTGGCAAGCGATCCCTATGCCCATCTTCCAAGATCGCGGCATGGTTGGCACAGCGGTCGAAATGACCGCACCGACCCCCGTCTCCGAAGCGATCAGCGAGATGAAAGAAAAGGTGTTAAGAAAATCGATGCCGTCCGATGCCGCATCGTCTTATGGTTATGCAGACAAGGCGGTCGATTTTGACCGCATCGATCCTCAAGCCAAAGTGCAAACCGGCCCCGGCTTGCCGCAATGGCAATGGCGCAAGGTGCTGCTGTCATGGAACGGTTCGGTCGATGCGGAGCAGCAGCTACATTTATGGTATTTGACGCCAGCACTGACCATGCTGCTCAATTTCACCCGCGTGATTTTGGTCGCGGCGCTGGCCTTGCTGATGTTCGGCGTTGCGGAAAAATTCAAGTTTAAAGGCTTTCGAGCCTCGCCCCCTTTATTGCTGTGTTTTTTGCTGTTGCCGGTGCTGTCCCTGCCGTCGCCCAAAGCCTATGCCGAACTTCCCGACAAAGCCATGCTGGATGAGTTGCGCAGCAGGCTGCTGGAAAAACCGGTGCCGCCGGACTGCCTGCCTAGCTGCGCGCAAATTCAACAGATGAAAATAACCATTACCGATAAGGAACTGGCAATCGCCCTGCAAATCCATGCCCAACAATCCGTCGCTATTCCATTACCCGCCGAATATGAGCAATGGTTTCCCAGCCAGGTCTTTGTCAACGGCAAAATCGCGCAAGGACTTTATCGCGATGACAACGGCTTGTGGCTTAACCTCGACGAAGGTGAGCATCAGGTCGTGCTGGGCGGAGCGGCGCCGTTGTTAAGCAAGTTCACCCTGCCTTTGCCGCTAAAGCCGAACTGGGTCGACATTCAAAATACCGGCTGGGAAGTCATCGGGCTGCGGGAAAACAGCGAGGTTGACGATCAACTGCACTTTAGCCGCATCAATCAAACCCAGCAGCAAAAAGCAGCGGCGCTGGAGCCGGGCGCATTGCCGCCGTTTGTCAGGATTGAGCGCACCCTGCAACTGGGCCTGGACTGGCGGGGCTTCACCCGGATCGTCCGCGTTTCACCGGCCGATTCCGCCGTAATATTGTCCGTCCCCTTGCTGCCGGGCGAGTCGGTCACCACGCCAGGCATCCGGGTTAAAGACGGCAAAGTCGAAGTCAATATACCGGCCCAACAAGACGAACTGCAATGGGAATCCACGCTGGAAAAATCGGAAAAAATCGATTATACCTCCACCCAAACCGAACAATGGATCGAAGTGCTGAAAGCCGATGTCAGTCCGATCTGGCATGTTGAAACATCCGGCCTCGCGATGATCCATCAAAATAACGCCGGACGGTGGCTGCCTGAATGGCATCCCTGGCCGGGCGAAAAAATCGTCCTGCAAATAACCCGGCCCGTAGCGGTGGCAGGACAAACCTTAACTATCGACAACAGCCGCTTAAGCATCAAACCTGGGCAGCGCAATCAGGAAGCCCAATTAAACATCGGCTTAAGAAGCTCGCAAGGATCGCAGCATACGCTGTTGCTGCCGGAACATGCCGAGCTGCAAAGCGTCGCCATCAATGGACAGACCCAACCCATCAGGCAGGAAGGCCGGAAACTCACCTTGCCGGTCAATCCGGGCAAACAGGAAGTCTTCATCAGCTGGCGGGAGGCGGCCGGCATTAGCGCCTTCCTGTCTACCCCACAAGTAGACTTAGGGACACCGAGCGTCAACACCAGCTTGAATATCGGCTTGGGATCCGACCGCTGGGTATTGTTTGCGTTCGGGCCGAAACTGGGGCCCGCGGTTTTATTCTGGGGCGTGCTGATTGTTATTTTCATGTTGTCGCTGGGACTCGGAAAAATCCGACTGACGCCTTTAAAAGCCCGGCAATGGTTATTGCTGCTGATAGGGCTTAGTCAGATACCGCTACAATCGGCGGGGATCGTCATTGCCTGGCTAATGCTGCTGGGCTGGCGTCAAACGCAATCAGCCACAAACTTGCGCTATTTCAATGCGCTGCAAGTTATCGTCGGCCTGTTAACCGTGGTGTCGCTGGGCCTGTTGTTTTTAGCGGTCGAGCAAGGTTTGCTGGGCTCGCCCGATATGCAGATCATCGGCAACCAGTCCTCGGCGTTCAACTTGAACTGGTATCAGGACAGAAGCCCGGCGACTTTGCCCAGCGCGACGCTGATCTCGGTGCCGCTGATCGTGTACCGGGTATTGATGCTGCTCTGGTCGCTCTGGCTGGCCGTGTCATTGCTGAACTGGCTGAAATGGGGTTGGACATGTTTTTCCAGCAACGGGCTTTGGCATAAAGCCGTTGCTAAAAAGAAGGTGGTAGCCGCCGAGCCGGAAGACAAGTGGATAGCCGATGAACCGAAGGATCAATAATTAACCACGAATGGTTGGGCTATTGTAGGGGCGACCGGCCGGTCGTCCCTACGGTCACTCGCAAATATCAAACAATATCTTCATGTCAACCTTCCACTTCCAGCAGTTTTCGGTATTACAGCAACACTCCGGCATGAAAATATGCACGGACGTCGTGCTGTTCGGCGCGATGGCTCCGATCAAACAGGGCGACCACGTGCTGGACATCGGCACTGGCACTGGAGTGCTTGCGCTGATGGCAGCCCAGCTCGGCGCGGCGAAAATCACTGCCGTAGAGTTGACCGAGGAAGCTTTTAAGGAAGCCGACATCAACTTCAACAACAGCCGGTGGGCAAAGCGCCTTGAAGCCGTGCACCAGGATATTCAAAGCTTTGCCTTAACCGCCCGCCAACAATACGACCTGATCATCAGCAACCCGCCGTTTTTTGAAAACCACCTTAAAACCATTGATGCGCTTAGAAACACCGCCCGGCACACCGACCAACTGCCCTTTGCCGATTTAATCGACATCGCAGCAGGTTTATTATCCCCGCAGGGTTTGTTTTACCTGTTGATTCCCGCGCAAGCGGTTGCCAAATTTTCCGCCCAAGCCTCAGCGGCGGGATTTTATTTGATCCAACAAACCGATTTTCGAGGCTTCGCGCATAACGAAGCCAAAGTCTCCGCGCTGACATTCAGCCGCACAGCGGAGTTATTCACAGCGGAGTTATTGACGATCTATGAATCCCACAATGTTTATAGCCGGGACAGTGAGGTTTACTTGGCGGATTTTTTGTTGCGGTTTGCCTAACTGTTACGTTGACGCAGCCGCTTATTTCCAGACTGGATGAATGCCGTAATCGCAGGGAAACCAATTAATGTATTGCACTACCCGCGGATAATGCGCCAAGTTACGGCTGCTACCGTGCGGTAACGCATGGTGCCAAAGCACAAAATCCCCGGCGGAGCCTGTGACCGGCACCGCCCCCAAACTTTCCAAATCCTGTTCACGCGGATTTTGCTCCAGTGCGAGCTCTCCGAGCCATTGCTCTATGTTGCGATGAAAACCCGGCACACAACGAAACGCACCCTGTTCGGCGCTGGTATCACTCAAATACAACAATCCCTGAACACCGAAAGGCATCGGCAAGGCAAGGCTGACATCCCAGTGCAGCCTGCTGGGTCCCGACATATCGATGCCGCCGCGCTCCGGCCGGTTCAAACTGGAGCGATCCACGGTAGCCCATAAATCAGTACTTCCCCAGACCTGCTCGAATGCCTTGCGGATACGCGGCGAGGCGCGGCTTTTGTCCAAAGCTTGATGCTGAAAAAGCGCCACCCAAAACGAATGCGATCCATCGTACCAAGTATAGGGATTTTGCCGATCCATGCCGAGGAAGTCCCAAATCGCCAATTCGGCCTCCCGGCAATCCTCTGCCGAAACCGCGTTGCGCAGCACCACATAGCCGTTTTCCAGCCAAAAGGCCATGCCTGCTGACGACAAAACCGGTTCCTGACTATCTTCCCACTCAATGGGATAGCTACGATGCGGCTGTTCCAAATAGCACCTGACCATTTTATTGAGACGCTCTACCAGAGCGCGATCAGGAACGCCACCGAGCTTTTGCACGATCCATCGTTCGAATTCTGCATAATCCGGGCGCTGTTGGAACAGGTATTCCGCCGGTTCGACGATACCCAGACCCAAGCCTTGCATCAGCGTATAATCCAGCCCGTATTCGTATCGCACACTTTCCTGATCGAGCCTACCCTCGACCTCCAGCAATCGCTTGGCCCAATAGCGCCACAAGTGAAGCACGCCTAACTCGCCTGCCTCCATGGAAGAAATGCCGAGTTCAAATTTTGCGGTCACATATTCTCCTTCTTAAATAGCTCTACCCATCCTACTCCGCACCATCAAGCAAACGCTCAAGCTCTTTGGTCAACGCAATATAGGGGAACAGATTAACCGGCAATCCGCTGTTGATTTCCTGATAAACACGCCGATATCGGTTGATTTTATCTTGCTGACCAGGCTGCTCGAAGTACCCGGCACTGGTCTCAAGCTTGCTTGCCAGAATAGCCTTAATCACGTGGCCTACCACCCGCTTCATATCCTCTTGTAATTCATTCAGCACTTTCCGCTCCCAAACATCGTGCATAGGCATTTTCGCAAGCTGGTCATTAATTTCATCCACCCCCAGATAACGGGTGATGTCATTAAACAGTTTCAGCGTGGCAACAAAATCCTGTGCGGTTTCAGCAGCTAATGAAACGATCAGCGGAAAGTCATTGAGGCTGGCTATAAACACCATATTCAGCGCCAATTGTTCGGGAATGCCGTCTTGTCGATATTGCTCCAGCTGCTCGCTATACTCGGAGTAGTCACTTTTAAAATACAGCTCATAGGCCTTTAAATGACGGCGATAGCAGCCGACAGTCTGCTCATTCGGACGAATTTTTCTCCCCTGCATCAAGGCCCAGCGACAAAAACCGGCCAAGGTATTTTCTAACTGTAACAATAATTGGTATTGCAAATCGGCTGGAGTGTTATTGTCCAGCGCAGCAATCGCCTGCCGCAATGCATCACCGTCTAAAACCCGGTCAAAAGCCAAATAACAGGTGACATGATCCAGGGTGTTTTCGCTACCTTCGTCGCCTACAGGACGCAGGCGAGGGGCGTGAGCAGGAGCTTCCAGACTTAAAAAACCGCAACCAGCCTGATTGATGATTTTATTGCTGACTAGGGTGGCTTTAATTTCATGGGCCAACGGGTGACCGGACAAATGGTCGGCGTACTGTTTACCAATCTGTTCGGGGAAATAGGCATGCAAGTAACAGCTGCAACATTCCTCATGCAACAAGGCGGATTGCTCCTGTATCAGCTGGGTCAGGTACATTTTGCTGGCGGCCATCAATACCGCAAGCTCGGGTCGGGTTATGACTAGGCCTGGACGGGACATGACCTCTTTGGTTTGCGGAAAACATTCTTCGGTTCTATCAAAAAAACCGGCGGATTCCAAACGTTCGGACAGTTGCAAATAAACCGCTGAACCTTCCTCGCAACGCAATTGTTCCAAAGACAAACAAAGGCTCTGGGCAATATTATCGGCCAACACCAAGCGGCACACATCATCGGTCATGCTGATAAATAACGGCTGGTAGTCGGCGATCAGGTTTTTCTTTTGCAAGCCGACCAGGAATATTTTTAAATTCACTTCATGATCGGAAGTATCGACGCCTGCCGAGTTATCAACCGCATCGGTGTTGATAAGCCCACCCTTCAGGCTGTATTCGATTCGCGCTTTTTGGGTGAAGCCCAAGTTTGCGCCTTCGCCGACAACACTGGCACCAATGCCGGCCGCATCCACCCGCACGTTATCATTAGCCCTATCGCCAACCTCCTCGTTTTTTTCCGTGCTGGCTTTTACGTAGGTGCCGATGCCGCCCAACCATAATAATTCCACCGGAGCGGCAAGCAGGTAACGGATCAGCGATTCGCCATCCAGCGATTTGTAACGCACGCCCAGCCATGCTCTCAGCTCAGCGGAAACCGGTATATCTTTGGCCGACCTTGAATAGACGCCGCCGCCTGCTGAAATAAGCGTACGGTCATAATCGTCCCAACTTGAACCCGGCAACTCGAACAAGCGTTTGCGTTCATTAAGCGCGGCATCGTTATCGGCGGGATTGAGGTCGATAAAAATATGCTGACCGCTAAAAGCCGCCTTTAGTTGTATATAAGGCGACTGCAACATGCCGTTTCCGAACACGTCCCCATCCATGCTGCCGATGCCGACGACGGTAAAAGCTTCGCGCTGTATGTCCTTTCCCATTTCCCGAAAATGGCGTTTTACACATTCCCAAGCGCCGCGAGCGGTAATGCCCAACGCTTTATGGTCGTAACCTCGTGAACCGCCGCTGGCAAAGGCATCGCCGAGCCAGAACCGGTACTCTGCCGAAACCGCATTGGCAATATCCGAAAACTGCGCCGTGCCTTTATCGGCGGCCACCACGAGATAGGGATCGGGGTCGTCGTAGCAGACGATGTTCTGAGGCTGGACAACCTTATCGTCGATATAGTTATCGGTTAAATCCAGCAAGCCGTGAATCAAAGTTAAATAAGCTTTTTTACCCGCCTCCTTAAAGCCCGACTTTGAGCCGTTCTTTTTCACAACAAATCCGCCCTTGGCTCCGGTCGGAATAATCAGCGCGTTTTTGCTGATCTGGGTTTGCATCAGCCCCAGAATTTCGGTTCTGAAATCATCGGGACGATCAGACCAGCGGATGCCGCCACGGGAAATCTTGCCGCTACGCAAATGGATGCCTTCCATATCCACCGCGTGGACATAAATCTCGTTTTGCGGCTTGGGCGCGGGCATATCGATAACGCCCAGGCTATTTATTTTAAAGGCGATGAAATAATCGGACGAGCTGCGACGCTGATGAAAATTACAGCGCATCGTCGCATCGATCAGGTTGAATAGGGTACGCAAAATCCGGTCGTCATTAATATCGGAAACCGAGGCGATGCTCTCCAGCAGTTGCAGACGCGAAAGGAATAAAGCCTGCTCTTCCCTGATAGCCGGATCGTCCCAATCTGGATTTGGCCTAAAACGCACGTCAAAGTAATTAAACAAGCCTAGCGCAACCGGCGGATTGTTAAGCAAGGCATGATGAACGCTGGCACGGGTAGTTTGATGTCCCAGCTGCAAATAATAATTCCGATAAGCCCTGAGCACATCGATTTCCTGCCAAGTCATTCCAGTCTGGACACACAACTTGTTCAGCGCATCATTCTCAACCGACCCATCCATCATCACCTGAATGGTTTCCAGCATCCTGCTTCTTAACTTGGAAAATGCAGCGCACTGGCTTTTTGCCTTAATGGTGAAGCTTTTAATAAACAGGGTACCGCCATCGACCGCAACCTGGAACTGCACTTGATCCATGACCCTTAAATGCATGTTTTCCAGAACCGGGATATATTCGTCCAGATAACGCGGTTGTTTACTATAAAAATGCAACCGGTAATGATCGACTTGAATGCCGGGATTAAGCAGACTGATGCGCTGCTTGTTGGATGCCAGCACCTGCTCAAGATGCAACATGTCTTTTAGCGCATAACGCGGCGAAACCAACGCCTGATATTCGGCTGAAAACGCCTTATGGTATTTATGCCACAGCAGGTGACCGGCTTGTTTGCCCAAAGCCCTTTCAGCAAGTTGCTGCAAGTGAATCGTCCAGATTTTGGTCAGTTTGTTCAATGGCTTATCCGTCTTATTGAAAGTCTCGTAGGGTACGCAGTGCGTACCATTATTGAATACCAAAAGGTACGCACTGCGTACCCTACAAACTTCATGTCTCCGTGGCGAAATCCTTCAACTCAGATATTTGATAATTTCCAACACATTGCAATCGCCTTGCCGGGTATAGGTCACCGAGTCCATCAAGGTGCGGATGAAAAATATGCCCATGCCGCCTTCTTTAGGATGCTCAAAATCCGGCAGCGGCACGGATTCCAGATCGAAACCTTGGCCGTGATCGTACACCTTGATATTCAACTCATTTTCCTGAATATGGATAGTTATTCTGACCGTATCTTTCGGGTCGTTGTGATCTGCATGCTTGATGGCATTAACGGTCGCTTCCGTTAGTACCAGATTTAAATGATAAGCCAAGGCTTCCCGGTCACCGGAGTAGTCATCCAGTTCTTTCGCAATATGCTCGCCGATGCTGCCGATCAAATCCAGATATTTGGTCTGCGTCGGGATGATTACCTCAACCTGAATAATCGAGTTACACATACACAACCTCTACGTTTCGTTGTCAAAAGCCTCGTTTAAATCCGCATAGATCTCAAACACCCGGTTTAAACGGGTCAACTCAAACATCGATAACACCTGCTGCTGCATGTTGGCTATAGCCAGCTTGCCGGACTTGGCCGCTGCATTTTTATAGCCCGACAACAAAGCGCCCAAACCCGAGCTGTCGATAAAACGCACCTGTTCCAACTGGACGATAATATTGGCTTCGCCCTGCTCTATCAGATGCAAAATAGTTTCCTTCAATTCGCCTGAATTGTGCGCATCTATCCGCTCTTCCTTGATATAAAGAACGGTGCAGCCGTTTATTTTTTCCTGCTTTAAATTCATAGGTTTTTCTTGAGTGTGATGAATGATTAAAACAAACACTGTAACCGAATCATAGCACCATCGGCGGCATTGCAAACAGTTTATCCTAAGAGGCATTCGCATCGTTACCACGCTACGGCGCTCGTCGTTATACACAAATATTTTAAGCTGCGGGAATAATATAAGCGTTAACCTACTGAATATAAGATATTTTTAAGTTATTTTATATTGACTTAGACTGTCTGATATTTTACTTTTACATAACTTAATAGTAACTGTTCGCGCCCTTACCTACACCCATATAAGCCAATGGACATTGGGTTCGATTTGTTTTACCCCCAACCGTGAGACTAAAAAATGGATAATGAAACTAAAACATACAAAATTTTATCCCTTGATGGCGGCGGATCTTGGGCGCTGATTCAAGCTATTGCTTTGGCCGATATTTACGGCTTGGATACCAAGGGCCGGGAGATTTTAAAACACTTCGACTTGGCTATCGCCAATTCCGGCGGGAGCATTGTCCTGGCTGGCTTAGTAATGGATATGTCGCCGAAGAAAATATTTGAGCTGTTTAATGATGAACCCACGCGCAGGGGAATTTTTGTCGATAATTGGATCAATGTGCCTGATTTTCGCAAATACAGCACTAAAGACAAATTGACAGGATTGAAAAGTGCTTTCTCGCGATGCCCCGACATTAATCGTAAAGTTTCAGAAATTAATAGCGCATTAAAAATCGACACTGAAATTGTGATTTGCGCGTTCAATTATGACCGGGAACGGGCTACATTCTTCCGCTCCAATACCAAATCCCCGACGGCTTCCTCCGGCAATAATCGCTTGAAGAACCTGACTCTCCTTCAAGCCGTACACGCATCATCAACAGCCCCCGTTAAATTTTTCGACGATCCGGCGTTAATTCCTTATGACAATCCTAAAGACGGCAATGCCCGCTTTTGGGATGGCGCTACCGGTGGCTACAACAACCCGGTAATGGCTGGCGTAGTAGAGTCATTGGCGAAGACTCCAAAGCCAAAAAACATTCGAGCACTGAGTATCGGCACCGGCAATGTTTTTTTACCGCTAGGGGCAGAAGGGAGCGATAGCTTCGGTTTATATAAGGTGCCCGAAAAATCGTACTTGCTAAGCGACATTGAGCTGCTTGCGCGAGCCATCATCAATGACCCGCCGGATGCCGCTTCTTTTACGGCGCATGTAGTGCTGGGAGGAAGTTTGCCCACAAGCTCTAATCCGGTCACAGACGGTTCGGTAGTCCGCATGAATCCCTTGGTGCAGCCAATCAAAGCCGCCATCGGAGCCCCGTTTCCATGGGAACTTCCGGGATTTAGCGTCAAGGAGTTTATCCGTCTGAGCGAATTGGGCTTGGATGCCGTCGATCAATACGACGTGAATTTAATCAAAAAACTGACGCACCATTGGTTAGCTGGCGTCGCCAACAATCAACCTGTACGGATGAACGGTGAAACCCTGGCATGCGAAATAGGTCATCACAAGTATGCCAAGGCTCTCGCGCAATGGCAAAGTTACGATACAAGTGCGCCACCCCACAATGATGATAATCGGCAGAAAATTATCGATACTTTAACCAAAAAATGAATAATGGAGCTATGACAGATTGCAGCAACGTTTCCACGATGTCTAACTAAAATAGTTAGTTAACGCCCATTTTTCATCTTTTCC
Organism: Methylobacter sp.; assembly: GCA_025361585.1. Classification (GTDB taxonomy): domain Bacteria; phylum Pseudomonadota; class Gammaproteobacteria; order Methylococcales; family Methylomonadaceae; genus Methylobacter_A. The sequence goes on from JANYKK010000071.1 coordinate 16,494, forward strand.
CGCTATGATTACAAAGCTGCAACGGCGATACCCAAACACGCAACAACAACGCGGCGAACAACGCACAAGCAGCGGAAAATCCGAAAGCTGCCAGCGGACTTGTCGCTTGCCAGAACCAGCCGAAGATGATCGAGGCTGGCAGCAACATGATGCCTGCCGTCAGGTTAAACCAGCCGTAAGCCATGCCCAACACTTCGCTCGGCACCATATCGGCGACCAGCGCCTTCTCGGCGCCTTCGGTTGCGGCCATGAACAAGCCATAGAAGGCAAACAACGGCCACACCAGCGAAGGGTGACCGTTGAGTCCGAGCAACAGGTAAAACACGCTATAAACTAGCCAGCCGACGACGATCAGGCGGACGCGCCCCACTTTGTCGGACAGAGCGGACAATGGCGTGGAAAACAGCGCCGCAGTCAATGACACCAACGCCCACAGCAGCGGTATCTGATATTCTGGCAAACCCATGTCTTTCGCCCGCAGCAGCAGGAACATGTTGGAGGCATTACCCAGAGTGAACAGGGCCACTACCATCAGATAACGCTTAAAGGGCGCGGGCAGCGCTTTGACGCTCCAGTTGAAATGCTGGACAGACGCGTCGGCGTTGCGCTTAGGCTCCTTCACGGACAAGGCCAGTATCACTGCGATAACTCCGCCCAAGGAAGCCCACAGGAAAACGTCTTTCAACGGGATATGCCGGGCCAACAACCAGGCCGCCAGCAATGGCCCCACGACGGCACCAGCATTGTCCATAGCCCGATGCAAACCGAAAGCCAGCCCGCGATGCGCCTTATCCACCGTCAGAGCCAGCAACGCATCCCGTGGCGAAGTGCGCAAGCCTTTGCCCACACGGTCTGCAAAGCGTAGAGCCAAAACCATCGGCCAAGCCGAGGCAAAGGCCAGCAGCGGACGGGCGATGGCCGCCACGGTATAGCCGCCGACCACCCAATGCTTGGTGGATTGCAAACGATCCGCCATTACGCCTGAAAACAGCTTTAACAGACTGCCCGTCGCCTCGGCGACACCCTCGATCAGACCCAAAGCTTTGGGGCCTGCCATCAGTACCGAGACGAGATAAATGGGCACCAAAGGATAGACCAACTCGCTGGCGGCATCGTTGAAAAAACTGACCAGTCCAAGCAGCCAGACGGTGCGGGGTAATGCGAAAAGAGGTTTTAACATTGACTTGGCCTATCGGGCTTAATGGCGGTGCTGTAGGGATTTAGTTGTAGCCAGTGAACAGCCGTGATGGGTTGTCCCTTGTTCAATTTGCAAGGTACAGTGATGGACGGAATAGTGTTCTTGCAGCGTATGTGCAACGTCATCCATAAATGCATCGCCAGGGCAGCCGCTAGGCATAACCAAATGAACCGTCAACGCGGTTTCGGTGGTGCTCAAGCCCCAAATATGTAAATCATGGATGTCAGTTACACCGTCCAATCGGCGCAGGTACATGTCGATTGCAGGCGCATTTATCTGCTCAGGCACAGCGCTCAAGGCCAATCGCAGCGAATCACGCAACAAGCCCCATGTGCTTATCACGATCACGACCACAATCGCTAAACTAATGGCGGGATCGAGCCAATACCAGCCAGTATGAAACATTGCCAAGCCGACTATCACCACTGCAAGCGACACGGCAGTATCCGCCACCATATGCAGGTAAGCGCCTCGAACGTTCAAATCTCCTTTGCTGCCTTTCCTCAACAGCCACGCGGACAGTCCATTGATGACGATACCAATCGCCGCGACAGTCGATACTGTTAGACTGGCTACCATGGGTGGTTGTGAAAAGCGCTGACTGGCTTCCAATGCAATCGCGCCACATGCCACCAACAGCAAGGCGGCGTTAGCGAGTGCAGCCAGAATGGATGTGCTGCGCAGTCCGTAGGTATAGCGTTGGCTCGGCTGTTTGCGCGATAAAACAACCGCCCCCCACGCCAACAGCAGGCCGAGCACATCGGAGGCATTATGCCCCGCATCGGCCATTAATGCTGTGGAGTTGGCGATGAAGCCATAGGCGAACTCAATCACTACAAAAGCCAGATTCAGCAATATGGTGAATATGAAAGTACGCCCCTGATTATTCTGGGCATTGTGATGGTGTCCTGCAGAATGATCGTGTTTGTGATGATGCGCCATTACTTATAAATCCTCGTCCGACAAAATAATTTGTTGATCTTGGAACGGTATAACCTTTTCCCGTTTTTCGCTCAGATCCGCCCTAAGTTTATGTCATATCATTTTATGTTTAAACATCCATCAGATCGACACTGCGAATTCTTTGCACCCATTAGTCGTTCCCGCTTTTAGTTTGTGTCATGGAATTTTTTCCGAACGTTCGCATGACTAAATAAACTGTAGGCGTGGCGACCAGGGACAATAGCACGGAAAGCGTCAACGCACCAATCACCGCAATAGCCAGCGGTTTAAGCATGTCCGATCCGGCGCCGATGCCGTATGCTAAGGGTAAAAGCCCCAACGCTGCCGCCAGCGAAGTCATTAACACCGGACGCAAACGTCGCCGACCCGATTCCGCCAACGCATTTTCCAGAGTGGCACCCTGAGACTCGAAGCGGTGTACCGAATCCAGCATCAGGATGCCGTTTTTCGCGACCACGCCGATGCCGATGATCGCGCCCAGCAAGGAAACAATATTGACCGAAGTGCCGGTTAAATACCAAGCCAGAATGGTGCCGCACAGCGCCAACACGGAGCCGAACATGATGGCGATAGGTTCATAAAAGGAGCCGAACTCAACCAGCAACACGGTGAACACTAAGAATATCGAGGCCAACAGCACCACCAGCAAGTTGTGGAA
>JANYKK010000072.1 GCA_025361585.1 Methylobacter sp.
CCAATCAACAGATTGACCATATCCGCCTCAAAAGCGGTCTGATAGGCATCCCGTTCAACGACAGAGAAATAATGCGTGCTCTCACTCAACGCAACCGGCAGGCTATGAATCAGGTGGCCACCTTCGACGACGGCAGCATAATTGTCATGTCCACGTGTGCAGTTATTCAAAGGACTGCCCTTGGAGCGATCCAATGCCTTAATAGTGATTTGAAAATGTACCGGGGGCAAATGTTTTTGTTTGTTATTAAGATAAATGGCGGTTGCATGACCGGCCTCATGGAAGGCAATTTGTCTAAGCAAATCTTGATCATTAATGGTGCAGAATGCATTGGCTTGAGAATTTCGTTTCATGATTCGACCCGTAGGCTAAAAAGATGCGGCCAGGGCTGCTGACCGCACATAGAGAGGAAGGATAGCTAAACTCTAATCCTTTTTGGTAAAGGAGCGATCTCCAGAGTTGGACATAGTTTAATGAGTAAAATCGGTCTTGAAAATGTGACCAATTGCCGCGCGACAATAAGACGCACAAAATGGCACGGTATGTGCTTAGTATATTGGTTTGCATAGCAAAAACCTTCCCAGGCCTTATGGTTATTGGGCTTAAACAAAGTATCGTATAAACCACTGAGGCATTTCACACAGAAAAATAGGGCATATGACACACCCCTGCTTGGCTGATTAAATGTCTTTTAGACTAACACTGGAACTGACATGATTAAATCGGAACTCATTGACGCCTTGGCGAAAAAACAGCCTCATTTGGATCGAAAAGATGTGGAATTAGCGGTAGCCTGTATGCTCGAACAGATGAGCAACGCACTGACGACCAACGATAGAATAGAAATCCGAGGCTTTGGCAGTTTTTCTTTGCATTATCGCTCGCCTTATACGGGCCGAGATCCCCGATCGGGAGCAGAATTAAACTTGCCTGCGAAATACTTTCCCTATTTCAAACCAGGCAAAGCACTACGGCAGAGAGTTGATTTGTTAAAGGCAACTTATCAGATTAAACAGAAGACCAGTTTTGAATAAATAAGGGGCGCATATTAAAAAAGCGGTGACCAAAGAAAAGTTCAGTCACCGCTTATCATTATCTGCTTTTTTATTGACCTATGGATTGACGCATATGGGTCATTGCTTCTTCGGTATGTTTAGTGCCCTCAGCTGCATGTCCTTTTTTAGCGTGATCTATGGCTTCTTTTAAATGTTTAACTGCATCTGTCATGTGCACATGCGCTTCTGCATGTTCTTTTTCAGCCGCTTCTGCATGCTTTAAACCTTCTTCAGCATGTTTGAGTAGTTGGTCGGCATGACCATCTTGTCCATGAGCCGTAGCCATAGCAGAATGTTCCAGGGCTTGCGCAGTATGATGCTCGGTAGCATTTGCCTGAGCGCTTAAGCCAAGAGCGATAGTAGCCATTAATACCACAATATATTTTAATTTCATGGGGATTTCCTTAAATGATTAGTCGGTTTTACATCACCGTAACACCTATCGTCATAGAAGACATTTCAGCATTATGGTTGACATTAGTATAACGCATTATGGTTGCTATATGTGTTAAGGCATTGTTACACTCCTTTCAAAATTATTTAGGATGATTTTACCGCTCGACACCACTAGATCCGGGTATTCCAGTGTTTTTAGAGCGTGTGTCGGATCGCCTTTCACGGCAATCATATCGGCTGGTGCGCCGGGTTGTAAGGTACCCAGCAACGGGATATCCAAATACCGGCCTGATTTGGATGTCGCGCTACGTAAGACATCAATCGGTTGCATGTTGGCTGCATGCATCATAGCAATAAGCTCCTGCCCATCTATGCCCCAGGGGATGTCCGGGTGTGCTATTTCAGCGCCGTATAAAAACTCCCCGCCCTGTGTTGCCCATGTGTTGGCATTGTGAGCAACACCGGAACATTTCGATAAAGTGTCCAGCGTGGTAATTATTTTTACATTTTGCACCGCCGCTTTTTTCAGCAAGGCAACAGGTATAATGTCACAGGGCGTATGCGCCCATTCGTCAATGCCTGCGTCAACGGCAATCTTTGCGCCTTTTGCCTCGCCGATATGCGCAGTCACTTTGCGGCCCAGCTTATGGGCTTCATCGACTATCGCCTTGCCGATATTTTTCGGCAATAGCGGCCATGCTTTTTTTGAAGGTATAGCTTTATGATTGTCACGTGTTGCACCGGCGTGATGATGGCCCGAGGTCCAAGGCGCACCCGCTTCGCCGCCGGGTTCCAGTGCAACCTTAATCACGACTGCGCCGCCGTCAATAAGCATGCGTACTGTTTCCCGCGCTTGCTGTTCCGTTGAAACGGCTATGGCGATGTTTTCAGCCCCCATCTCAGGAATAGGATAGCCGCCGGGCGCGGTAATAATCGGCCCGGAAGTAAGCACGCGCAAGCTGCCGTCGCCGCCGTACGGCTGGTGCAAGGGTCCGCCCACATCACGAATCGTGGTGATGCCGTGTTTGAGAACGGTATCCGCGGGAATATGGTGAAAGCCCAGGTGGGCGTGCAGTTCGATAAAACCGGGCAGCAAGGTTGCATCGCCCAAATCGATAACTTTCGCATTGCTGGGCTTGAATGCTTCGCGGCTGCCGATTTGGGCGATAACCCCGCCAATCACCAATACCGATGTATCCGTTCTGATGGTATTGCCGTCGAAAACACGTGCAGCATGGATAAGAATGGGCGTTTGTTCCGTTTCTTGAGCGATAACAGGGAATGAGGGGAAGGCTATTAAGGCTAAAAGCAATAAGAGTTCGATGGAGGAATGTATTTTCATTATCACGCGATTTTGCATTTCATTTACTTTTAAACAGAACATGCGCTATTCAATCAATAAAGATGTTGGGAATGTTCAAAGCAAGCTTTGAACTCCGGCGATAAAGTAGTCCAAAGCTTGCTTTGGATACATTAAAGTTTGTTTTGCTTTATTCCCGTTCACGGCGCAGCGCGCCTTGACTGCATTCCCACGTAGCGCTCGTCGTTCTATACAAGTCTTTAGAAACACGTCATTCCGGCAGGGATTGCCGGAAACCAGAAGCCATGGATGGCAATATTAACGCTGGTAACAAGCCTTACAACGTAGAATTGTCTAGTTACGGGCATTCACATCCCTGTGCTCTGGATCCCGGCAATCCCTGCCGGGATGACGGTGTAATACAGGCACTTGTGTATAACGATGAACGCAGCGCGTGGGAACGAGAAAACGGCCAAGTTAATAAGTAATTTCTATGCCCCCATAGAAAGACAACGGCGCGCCCGCATTTAACATCGCGCTCGTTGCTGTTGCGGTGTTCATAATATTGGTATTAGCAACGTATTTGGTATCCAGCAAGTTCCGGCCTTCGAGAAACACCTTGTAATGATTATTAGACCAGCCGGTACGCATGCCCAGCAGGCCGTAAGAATCGATTTTATAAGTATTTGCGTAATCTCCCCAGCGCTTACCGACCACATCAAAAGTGGGCCCCATAAAGAAGCCGTTCGCATGGTGATAGAGAGCCTCGCCTTTTAAGAAATATTTGGGCGCAGCAGGTAAAGCATTGTTGCCGTAAGTGCGGTCATTATCGAAGTTGAAATGGTTGATAGTGTAGGTCAGCGTGGGTTTGATCGTATGCGTACCCTTGCCGTCCAGGGCAAAGCTGCCGCCAATCAAACCTTCAACACCCGCGTGAATGGTATTGTTAAAGTTCGATGCAATAGCAGATCCGCCTGCCGGGGTAGTGGATAGAATTTCGTTATTAAGCCATGAATAGTACAGCGACAAATCCCAGTTTACAGCGTTTAGGTTGCCGACTTTTTGATTGCCGCGCGTGCCTATTTCGACAGCTGTGCCTTCCATCGCCTTTAGATTGGTCGTACTTGATCCGGCGGTGATGTTGTCCGATATATTGTAGTTGGTCGGTGGCGCGTATAAACGGCTGACATTGCCGTAAAGGCTGGAACTCTTGGTCAGGTTATACATCAAGCCCAAACTGGGATTAATACCAGCATAGTCATTGCTGGGGTTGCCGCCTTGAGCATAAACATTGAAGTTGGCATCTTGGGGAATGGGTAATCTTTTATTATTGACTTCACGGTGTGCAAACACGCCTTGCAATGCGGGAGTCAGCGTCCATTTGTCGGTAATATGCCAGTGATCCTGGGCAAAAATTTCGACATTATCGGCTTTCTTGGTGATTTGATTGCTCATCGGTCCACGTATGCCGCCGTAATTGGTGTAGTTGCCGCCTTTATCCGAGTTGGTGCCGTAATTCACGCCCAGCAATAATTCGTGGCTGTCTAGGCGCAGGTTATAGCGAGCGGTCGTACCCCAGTCCTGTTGAACCGAATCGACCAGCAGACTAAACCTGTCTGCGGTATCGCCAGGAAAAAAATGCACCGTGTCCACTATCGGATGATAAAGGTGCTGGTTTTCAAAAGAAAAACCGACATCGAGCGAGCTTTTATCATCGATAGTCCAGGTGGTTTTGTTGGCTACGCGTTCAGTCTCGGTATTCACCTGATAATTGCCGCCAATAGCCTGAGTGCTGGCCTGATAGGGATTGGCGTCGAATTGTGCCCGAGTCAGCTGGCCCGGCAGCTGCTGATTGTTTTTAATATAACTTACAAATGTACGGTTAACGACGGAGTCGGAGATTTGCCAGCCGAAGTTGCTGTAAAGGCCGAAGCGATCCTGCTGGTTATGGTCACGATAGCCGTCCCATTCTTTTCCTTCAAGGGTCAGCAGGCCGTCAAAGCTGTCATTGAAAACCTTGCTGACCGTTCCTCGACCGAGAAATTGGCCGAAACTGCCGCCGCTGAGTGCAAGCCTCGCGGTAGGGCTGTCGTGAGCGGTGGGCGATGTAAAATCGATAGCGCCACCCAAGGTGCTGGCACCGTACTTAAACGCATTGCCTCCGCGTGCAACGGCTGCAAAACTCGAGGCTAGCGGATCGATCATGCGATTGTGGTTGTTACCGTCAGCGGCGGTGACCGGCAGGCCGTCTTGAAACAATTTAACGCCACTCCCGGCATAGTTGTTGGCATCCAGGTTCGAACCGCGGCTGGAAATAAATACTTCGTCGTTGCCGCTTTGGCTAGGCGCCCAAACACCGGGCACATAACGGAAAAAATCCGCTACGCTGGATACGTTACGGTCATGCAAGTCATTGATGTCAACCAAGCTGACGCCGCCCGGCGAAAGAGCAACCTCGGCACTTGCTGAGGCAAGTTTCTGATCGCTTTTTTCCGTCACCTCCATCGTTTTAAGTACGACTGTTTTCTCGGCTGCTTTATCAGGCTTGGATTTGGCTTTTTTACCAGCCGCCTTTGCAGTTTTATCGGCAGTAGTTGGCGGTTCTTGTGCCATCGCGGCGGTACTGTAATTAACCAGTAAAAAGGAAATAAACAAAGGGCTGCTTAACTGTAAAAGTCTGGCAGATCGATTGGAGCGTATGAGTTTCATGATAATTCCATCGTAGTAAGGAAACACACTCAGTATTGGCTGAGAATTTGTCTATTCGAGTCAAATCGGCATTTGGATTTGACTCGAACACAGTGGGCAGATACTACCCAATAACAGGGGCGGCTTCCTTGCGCATTCATATGGCAAACAGAGTATTTCTTATGCTAGAAGTAGGATTGTGTCATATGCCCTATTTTTTTGAATTTAGTGTGTGATATGCCGCACTTCTATTAAGAGGAGCCTTTCATTGTGACGCCGAAAAAATCATTAACGCTATGAAAATAAATCGATAACAGATCAAGGCCTGCTTCGTGCTAAATAGCGTTAGAGTTCTATAGTAAAAAAAGAGGCAGGTAATAATGCAAACAAGGTCAGCGACAACGAGACGGTGGAGCATAAGTAGCGACGAGCTACAATTGCACCAGAAGAACGACTGTCTGCAGCAGTCCTTACCAGAAGATTTAGGCGTCGGGCGTTCGACCATATTCCAGCTCGACCAGGATTTGAGCTACATAGAAACCCGCTACACGCCATCGAAAGATATAGCTGTTTTAACTCAGATAGACTATCAGGAGCCGCGCCTGGTGATTACGCTCGGCTTAAAAGGGCAATCCCGATTTTCCGGCAATCAGGGTGATGATATTGTTTTTCGCGAAGGCTACACGGCTATCACAACTATTCAATCCAGCATTGGCGAGCGTCAATATCAAGCTCATAAGCCCACGATGCAGCTTCGTTTCGCACTGAGTAAAAATTGGCTGGTCAGGTATTTTGGCGAAAGCAAGGCGGCACAGTTGCTCTGCAAAACCGGCACTCAACTATTAAACTATCAGCCCACCTCCCCGCAGGCAATGTACGCTGCGCAACAGTTATTGAACTGCAATGTATCGACAGAAACAAGCCGGATATTCATGCATGGCCAAGCTATGTCGCTGCTGGCTTTTGAATTAAGCCCTCTTTCTGAAGACAAGCGTCGCAATTTAACGAGATTTGATCAAAAAGATGCCGCCATCGCGAAATTGGCTCGAGATATTCTGTTACGCGAATTTAGGAACCCTCCGTCAGTTGAAGAACTGTCAAAACGGGTGGGAACCAATCAATTCAAATTAAAGCAATTATTCCACCATTTTTTTAGTAACACGCCTTATGGTTTGTTGCTGGAAATCAGAATGAATAATGCCTACCAGTTGCTGGAAACGACTGGCTGCCAAGTAAGCGTTGCCGCTGATCTGGTCGGCTACAGCCATGCAAGCAATTTCAGCGCAGCATTCATAAAACATTTTGGAATTTCACCTAAGGCACTCCCAAAAACGCTAAGGAATGTGCACGAAACAAGATCACCAAGAAACATCTAAATACAAACCTAGCAAAACTGGCTTTGCACTTTCGAGCCTCAGCGCACCCTACAACCAGCTTTCTTCAAAATCAACCTGCAAAACAATCCGGCAAGTCAAAACCTACATTGTTCCACTGTCATATTACGGTAATAAACCCGTCACATTCACGTAATGAAATTGTCATATTCTAATCAAAATACCAACGTAAATAGTCGGATTACAGCATGTCAAACCTACAAAATGAACTAACCAAAATCATCAATGGCAAGCAATTGACACCCCATTTTCAGCCTATTGTTTCTTTGTCTCAAAAGAAAATAATAGGCTACGAAGCCTTAATTCGCGGGCCTTCCGATAGTCCATTGCACAGTCCGTTTAATTTGTTTGATACGGCTGAGCGCTTTGATTTAAGCACAAAACTCGAATACATCTGCCGCGAAGTCACCTTAAGATGCTACGCCAGCTTGGATATCAAAGAGAAACTATTTGTTAACGTAAGCCCTACCGTACTGTTACAGCCGGACTTTAAAAAAGGCGAAACACTTAAACTCCTTGATCAATTTGGCATCGATCCGAGGCAGATCGTTATTGAATTAACGGAACACCAACCAACGGATAACTTTCAATTAATGCTGGAAGCTGTAACCCATTACAGGAAAATGGGCTTTGAAATAGCCATTGATGATCTGGGCGCAGGCTACTCAGGATTAAGGCTCTGGTCGGAGTTACAGCCTGAATACGTCAAAATAGATATGCATTTCATACAGGGCATCCATAACGACCCGGTCAAACTCAATTTTGTCAGATCCATTCAAAATATTGCCAGCTCGCTCAATTGCAATGTGATAGCTGAAGGCATCGAAACAGAAGATGAATTTAAAGCCGTGGAACAACTCGGCATTACCCATGCGCAAGGCTATTACTTTGCCCGACCGACGGCTATCCCATTAGAAAAAGTTGATAAATCATTATTTATTATCAGCAGCCAACCTAGTCAATTTAACGCAACAAAAGCGGCCCACATTGCCAAATTTATAACACCCGTTTCATCTGAAACCGCTATTAGTGATGTGATGAATTTATTTCATAGCGACAGCGACTTAACCATTTTGCCCTTGGTTGATAACAATGAAGCTTCCGGTATTATTTTTCGCGACCACTTTCTATTCAAACTATTCTCCAGTCGCTATGGCATAGAATTGTATGGCAAAAAACCCATCAAATCGTTCATAGAAAAAACGCCGTTAAGTTTCGACCAAAGCACCCCCATAGAACTAGTCAGCAAACAGCTGACTTCAAGCATGCGCAACGACCAGGCTTTTATTATTACCGATGACGGGGCATATACCGGCATTGGGACGATCCTGAATTTGCTTGAAGAAATCACCCGACAGCAAATCCATAATGCCAAACACGCCAATCCTCTTACCCTATTGCCGGGTAGCGTCCCCATCAATGAACAGATAAACCAGTTACTGGCAACCAAAACTCCTTTCAGCTTCGGCTACTTTGATCTTGATCACTTCAAACCTTTTAACGACGTGTATGGCTACAGTGCCGGCGACGATATTATTAAAGCGGTTGCCAATACGCTGACCCTACACATTCCCGCAGAGAGCGGCTTGGTCGGTCACATAGGCGGGGATGATTTTATCGTCATTTTCTTAGGCAATGACTGGTTAAAGTGCTGTGAAAATATCCTGCATGACTTTGAAAAGACCGTCCCCATCTATTACAAAGATGGAGATATAAAAACAGGCGGCATTCATACTGAAAACAGGGACGGAGTAAAATGTTTTTTTCCTATGATAAGCCTGTCAGTAGGACTCGTAGACCCCGATTCAACCAGCCACTGCCAATCCCATGTCGACATAGCCGACTTGGCATCCGAAGCAAAAAAGCATGCCAAAAAAATTGAAGGGAACAGCTTCTTTATTAACCGTCGAGTTGCATCAAAAAATCAGGGAATCCTTCAACCCTTTGCGCATAAGTCAGCCGCAAAACTGCATGCGGTTAATTAACGCTTAACCTCACTTTTTTGTTCCCATGCAAAAGCGTTGGAACGAGGCAATAACACACAAAAGGATCTTAAAATGTTTGGTTATATCAGCTTCAAAGCTCGAATTATGCTCGGTTTTCTTGCCATTATCACTTTGATGGTCGGCATTGTTGCGGTGGGGTTGTTTAATTTTTCACAGACTCAGCGGGACGTGGCAAAAGTAGATGATACTTTTCTGCCCAACGCGCTGTTGGCTGAGCGTATGGCGATTTATACCGTACAAGTGCAACAACTGCTCACCCAAGCTTCAATCGCTGCGAGACAGGAGTCGAGTAGTCCCCAGAAGCGATAGTGCATGTGTTTTCACGAAGCGCTTTTTGCGTAGTGAAAATACAGGCTTTCCCGACATCGCGTCGAGTCATTGCGAGAAAGATGTTGGATACCCCTTG
>JANYKK010000130.1 GCA_025361585.1 Methylobacter sp.
TCAACCAACACATCGGCATTAACCGCCTGTCCGGCCTGGAACGGCGTAACATTTCCATTAACTTTTATATATTGCAGGTAGGCGGCCTGCGCATCGCCTTGCAGTTTTTCAGAATCTGAAACCGCATAGACGCAAACCTGCAATCCGGCATCCAATGCCAGTTTGGCAATAATATAGCCATCGCCCGCATTATTGCCGGAGCCGCAAAAAACAGCTATCGACCGGACATCCGGCCACTGCTTTTTGAGCGACGCGAAAACCTCATTCCCTGCCCGGCTCATTAATTCAAAGCCGGGAATGCCGCGTTCCTGTATCGCGATCCGATCCAGCTCCCTGACCTGTGCCGCACGATAGAGTTTTATTGGTAAATTTTGCATGGTATTGTGATGTCTTTTCGTAGCGGCAACCGGCAGGTTGCCATTAAGCTATTTTATGCTACCCAAAGGCAACCTGCCGGTTGCCGCTACAACACATTATATTCCTATCGTCAGCTATGACCATCAGCAGTCAAAAAATGATCACCCTCGCCTTACAAATCAAACAATGGGGATTGGAACTGGGCTTTCAACAGGTCGGCATCACTGACACCGCTATGCCGGAAGCGGAGGCGCATTTGCAAAACTGGCTGGACAACGGCTTCCACGGCGAAATGGATTATATGCAGCGCCACGGCCTTAAACGCAGCAGGCCCGAGTTATTGCATCCGGGAACATTGCGCATTATTTCGGTGCGCATGGATTACCTGCCGGAATCCGCCATTGCTATGAATCAAGCACTGGCCGATCCGGCTTCCGCCTATATCTCCCGCTATGCATTGGGCCGCGATTACCACAAGCTGATGCGCAACCGCCTGCAAAAACTGGCCGACAAGATTCAGGCTGAAACCGGCTCAGAGCCGTCTAATGCCATGCGCGTCTTTGTCGACAGCGCCCCGGTTATGGAAAAAGCCCTGGCCGAAAAAGCGGGTTTGGGCTGGATCGGCAAGCATTCCAACATCATCAACCGCAAAGCCGGATCGTGGTTTTTTCTGGGCGAGCTGTTCACCAACCTGCCGCTGCCGGTCGATAGTCCTGCCACCGCGCATTGCGGCGAGTGCCGCGCCTGTCTGGATATTTGCCCGACCCAGGCGATAATCGCGCCCTATCAAGTCGACGCCAGACGCTGCGTGTCTTACCTGACTATCGAATTGCACGGCTCAATTCCTGAAAACTTAAGGCCGCTGATCGGCAACCGTATCTACGGCTGCGACGACTGTCAGCTCGTCTGCCCGTGGAACCGTTTTGCCAAGCCGACCGGCGAACGGGATTTTGGCCCCCGGCATCGACTCAACGCCCTGCAATTGCTTGAGGTATTCGCCTGGGATGAAACGGAGTTTCTGGCTAAGACCGAAGGCTCAGCGATACGAAGAATCGGTCATCAGCGCTGGCTCAGGAATATCGCTGTGGCGCTAGGTAATTCACCCACGTCAGCGCTTGTTTTTGATGGCTTAAGAGCTAGGCTAAATCATGACTCTGAGATGGTCAGGGAGCATGCTGAATGGGCTTTGGCGCGGCAAGCCGCCGCTGTTGTCTAAAATTCGCTAGAATCATGCACAAAATAACTTAGGCAGCTGTAGAGGCGAATTCATTCGCCCTAGGCGCATTCATCTGCCCCTACACACCGAACAAAAACGCACTGATTCCATTCGCGATGAGTTTTCAGGCGAAGCCTGCACTCCGGTGTTTCCACACTTTTTAAATGACGCCAATCAGGATTGTTTGTATCATCCACCAACGCAATATTGATACGGGTATCCCATTATGAAAAAAATATTTTTTATTTTATTGACCCTACTCACTTCATCAGCCCATTCTGCCGAGGTTTTTAAATGTCAGCTGAAATCGGGTAAAACCGTTTATCAGTCTTTGCCATGCGAATCGGCGGCAAAACAGCAAGCCATTGAAATTCAAGAACCCGACCCGCGCAAAGTCGCCGAGGAAGAAGCCAAGCTAAAAGCCTGGGAAGAGGGCTTTGCAAAACGGGAAGAAGCGCGAATCAAGGCCGAAAAAGAGCAGCAAGCCGAACTGGACAGAAGAGCAGCGGTCGAGGCGCTGAAAAGAAGCTCGGAATATCAACAACAGCAAACTATACCGAACCCTTATTATCAACAGTATCAGTTTTACCCCTATTATCCGATTTACCACTCATTCCCGCCTTATCCGTCTCACCATCATAATATTAAGGAAAATACCGTCCCTGACACTCCCCCTTCCGGGCAAACAGATATAAAATCCGGTAAAGATACTGATGGCGGCAATAACGACCCGAGCTCATTATTAAGAGGATCTAGATGATTGTTAAGCATCACCCCGAAGCCAGACATCATTAACCTCGCGTCACTCGCTAGATTATTCAAGAAATAAACTACAATAGTCGCAACACGAACTATCAAAACGGAATCTATGAGCGCTAACACAAAAACAATAAAATCTTTGGCCGTACTGTGCAGTGGCGGCGACAGCCCCGGCATGAATTCGGCGATACGTTCGGTGGTCAGGACAGCTATCGGTCTGGGCATTAACGTTTACGGTATCTATAAAGGTTACTCCGGCTTGCTGGAGGGCAATATCCAAAAGCTCAGCCTATCTTCAGTCGGCAATATCATCCAGCGCGGCGGCACCATACTCGACACCTCGCGTTGCCTGGAGTTCCACACCCCTGGAATCAGGCAAGAAGCCGCACACATTTTAGCCAGAAAGCAGATTGACGGTTTGATTGTGATCGGCGGCAACGGTTCTTTTGCCGGGGCGATGACCTTGCATCGGGAACACGACATTCCGGTAATCGGCATACCCGGCACCATCGACAATGACATTTCCGGCACCGAATATACCATCGGTTTCAATACCGCAGTGCAGACCGCCGTCAATGCGGTAGACAATATCAGGGATACCGCTTCGTCGCATGCGCGAACCTTTTTGGTCGAAGTCATGGGGCGCAAGTCATCCTTTATTGCGTTGCAGGTCGGCGTCTGCACCGGTGCCGAGCATGTGGTGCTGTCGAACCAAGCGGTCGATTACCAAAAAATTGTCAACGGCATCAATAAAGGCACGGAGCGGGGCAAAACCTCATCGATTATCATCGTCGCCGAAGGCGAGAAAGCTGGCTTGTCCTACGAAATAAAAGACACACTGATGAAGAAGTACAATCTCAGCGTCCACGCCTGCATTTTGGGACACATCCAACGCGGCGGCAGCCCCACCGCAACGGATCGCCTGATTGCCTCGAACATGGGTTATGCCGCCGTACAAGCTCTTACTCAGGGACAGCGGGCTCACGTTACCGCATTTAATAAAGGCGCTATCGAAATAGTTCCGCTGTCGGCCTGTATGGAAGGAAAAAATGAGTCTACCGATGCGCAACTTGAATTAATCCGCGCGCTGGCTATTTAACCGGCCCAGGCTGCAAACCGGATTAAAAAACAATCAACAAGGACACCAAAATGCCTATCCATGTCAACATGCCCCATCTATCCAGCCGCAAGACAAAAATCATTGCCACGCTGGGCCCGGCTTCGGACTCGCCAGAGGTTATCTACAACCTTATCAAGGCGGGCGTCAATGTGTTCAGGCTGAACATGTCCCACGGCGAACATGAAAGCCACCGCAAGCTGTATCAGATAATCAGGGAATCGGCCGAAGCCTTGCATCAGCACATTACCATTTTTGCCGATCTTTGCGGCCCCAAGATCAGAACCGGGCGATTTAAAAACGGCAGCATCATACTTAAAACCGGCGACCGTGTTGTAGTAACGACGCGGGATATTCTTGGCGAAGAAAACCTCATCCCCTGCCAATATCACGCCTTGGCTGACGATGTAACAGCGGGTGACCGCATCCTGCTGGACGATGGCAAATTCGAACTCAAAGTCATTGAAAAAGATGCGCAAGAAGTTAGCTGCGAAGTCATTTACGGCGGTGAGTTAAAAAACAACAA
>JANYKK010000139.1 GCA_025361585.1 Methylobacter sp.
AAAATACCCCCCGTCGAATAACGGGAGGCATTTTTCAATTGACTACATTTACAGCTTTTATTGAGTTTTGTTGCTAGTTTTCTTTGAAGATAATTTCGAATCGACTTCAGCATTACTTGCCGCAACAGCACCGCTTTGTAAATGCTTAGTTTCGTCTTGTTTCAACATTACAACTAAAACAATAACAGCAGCGATAGCAACGCCAGCGATCAACCATGTGTTATCTTTTTCTTGTTCTTCAGCCATTTTAAAATCCTCGAGAGTTTATATTATATTGTTTTATTCCCTTTCCTCAAAGGGGCCACTCAGCTAAGTTACTTCACTGAGCTGCTTGTCGAATTAAGTTATAAACGACAGAGTACTTTTTATCATGAGATACTGCATTGTGTCAAAGCTATAAATAAAAAAAACATCAACTGCTTCATGATTCACAGCCAGAAAATACTTAATATCTATTTAAAAACAACAAGATAAAGCGAGCAAGCCAAGCAAAAGTTAATACAAATATTTCATATGCCTGATGAAAGCACAAATCTGGGTAAAAGATATTATCGCCCATAAAATATTGCCGATTACACCATTCCAGCCTGGAATAAAGTCATCAAAAGTAGAAAGGTTCATACTTGTTGCGCTAACTAAAAATCCGAATGTAACAAGCAAGATCTACTCATTTACCGCCAAGGAATTACTCTTTGACCGGCTTTTTATCGAGCTTCCTTTGCAACGTGCGTCTGTGCATGTTCAACGCCCTGGCAGCCGCCGAAATATTGCCGTCGTGCTGCATTAGCACTTTTTGTAGATGCTCCCATTCCAGGCGTTTAACCGACAACGGCGTTTCACTAATCAAGACTGACGAGTCGCCTTCATTTTTATGCAGGGCATTAACAATTTCATCCGCATTAGCCGGTTTGGTTAAATAATGCGTGGCCCCCAGCTTTATCGCTTCAACCGCAGTGGCGATACTGGCAAAGCCTGTTAACATCACGCACGTAGTGTTATCGTCCAAGGAAATCAGTTTTTTTACCAGATCCAGTCCTGATTCATGACCGATACGCAAATCAATCACTGCATATTCAGGCAAGTAGCGTTCGGCCAGCGATATTCCGGTTTCAACCTCGTTTGCGACCAACACCTCATAATTTCTTTTTTCTAAAGCGCTTTTTAGCACCTTGCAGAAAGTCTCATCATCATCCACCAGCAACAGCCGTGGTTTATCCATGTCCTGAGTTGTCATCATTGCTCTCTGCATTTAAAAGGGGTAAGGTAATTTCCACGCAGGCGCCGCCCGCCTCGCTGTTATAAAGGTTGATTTTACCGCCGAGCCGATTAATCGTGGAATACGCTAATAATAAGCCCACACCTAACCCCCGTTTTTTGCTGATGACGGGCTGCTTACCGGCAAAGTCGATTAATTCCAGGGGAAAACCGGGGCCAAAATCCCTGATTTTTATAACAACATGATCTAAATCCCAGAATGCGTGAAATTCGATACTCTTTTCCGGCGGCGATGCTTCGGCAGCGTTATTTAAAATATTAATAATTGAATGGGTCAACGTCAGTTCGGCTAGGATTTTTGCCTGCGTTGCAACCTCAGCATCAATAAAGAAACATAACTTCGCCGTCGGTTTGTGGGTGCGCCACTGCTTGATGACTTCATCAAGATAATCAGCCAGCAGCATCGCGCTACCGGACTCGGCGCGCATTTCGCCGGCAGAAGCTGACATCACCGATAGCGCTGTTTTACAGCGATCAACCTGTTGCTGCATGATCAGCAGTTTCTCGTGCAGATCAGGGAAACGATGAATCGGATACTCTTGCTCAAGCTCATGAGTCACGATTGCAATCGTGCCTAATGGCGTACCCATATCGTGAGCCGCACTGGCAGCCAAAGTACCCAACGCGACAACCCGCTCATCCCTTAACGCATTTTCACGAGCTTCAGCCAAATTTCGTTCCTGAGCCTTCAGCGTTTTAGCCAGCTCAACCACAAAAAATGCAACCAAACCAGCGCTAAATACAAAACCGAACCACATGCCAAAAATATGCAGATTAAAATAATGCGTGTCGCTCATCGCGTGAAACTGTTGCAACAGCTGATAATTTTTGGCATCGGAATACTGCATTGCCGGATCGGGCATATGGGGTTCTATCGACGGCAACGGGACATTGTAGGCCATTAACCCTGTGTACATGGACGTGGTTAAAATCACCATATACCAAGCATAGGACTGATGCAGCATGATCGCTGTAATAATCAGCGGCAACAAAAACACCCATGTAATAGGGTTTGATGCACCTCCGGTCAGATACAGCAATGCTGCAATTGCAAAAACATCGATGACTAACTGAGAAAAAATTTCCAGCTCTGTAACCGGATCATCTGTCTGTAAGCGCATCGAGGTATAAATATTAACTGCGACTATCGACAATATCACCAACCATAACGGTTGCTCCGGCAAGCGAATATTAAGGCCGTATACGGAGATAACAATCAATACAATCTCGCTGAGTATCATCAGGTTTCTGAGGATAAACAGCCATTTCAGGTTTTGTCGGGCTGAAAACTCCGATCTGGGCGTGGCATATGAGAGCATTTTTAATTAAATCTGTGTGTTATAGTAATTATCAAAGCTAGGAAACTAACCGTATCTAAGTGCATTATCGGGATTTTAATTATTAAGTTAAACAATAATTAGACTGCGACAATATGTCACATTTTATATTGCACTATATATTGATATTATTATCCTAACTTTTAAGGCTCTTGTAGAGCTCCATAGCTGAAAAGTTGCGCTGTATTCTTCCTAAAATATATTCTAAGGCGGTTTTTTAAACCGCCTTTTTTTTGTCCTCTGACATCACCCCCCGGCAAAAGCCACTCCCAGCCCTCCCAAGCCGCAGTAACCCATAGGGTTCTTGGCCAGATATTGCTGATGACTATCCTCGGCATAATAAAACTCACCAACAGGCATGATCTCGGTGGTAATTTGATTAAAACCCGCCTGAGTCAATTGATGCTGGTATTCTTGTTTTGACGCCAACGCTTCATCGAATTGTTGCTGAGTATAAGTATAAATCCCGGATCTATACTGCGTTCCGATGTCGTTGCCTTGTCTCATGCCTTGCGTGGGATTGTGCGACGCCCAAAAAATCCGCAGTAGTTCGCGGTAGGAAACAACAGCCGGATCGAAAATCACTTTGACAACTTCGTTATGCCCGGTCAAACCTGTGCACAGTTCCTCATAAGTCGGATTGGGCGTGTAACCCCCGGCGTATCCGACTGCCGTACTGAACACGCCGTGACATTGCCAGAATTTCCGCTCCGCGCCCCAAAAGCAACCCATGCCAAACAAGGCCTGCTCCATATTCTCCGGGAACGGCGGCGCTATCGGGTTTCCGGTTACAAAATGCCGGTTGGTAACCGGCATAGGCGTATTTCGTCCAGGCAAAGCATCTTTAAGATCAGGTAGAGTCAATTTTTTTGATGAAAAAATCATGGCCTGTGGTACTTTTATAAAGCTGTTTGAAAAAGGATTGATGATCCTGGTGTCATAAAATGACATATAACTTTTAACTGGAATAACATGATAGAGCAAGATTTATTACGCCGTTTTTTATTTGAAGAGCTGGGTGTGCGCGGGGAATGGGTCAAATTGGCCTCCAGCTGGCAGGCGGCAAAACGCCATCAGCGCGGTTCTGAAAATGTGCAACAGCAACTGGGGCAGGCGCTGGCCGCTGTAGTTATGTTGTCGGCTACCGTCAAATTTAAAGGCTCGATGATTCTTCAGGCTCAAGGCGATGGCGACATTAAAACGCTGGTCGCTCAGGCAACGGATCAGCGAAAAATAAGGGGCTTGGTCAGGGGCAAAGAAAACGTAGCCGATGGTTCAATCGAGTCCATGTTCGGCCAAGGGCGACTGGTGCTAACCATCGAATCGGAAACTGGCTCGCCTTATCAGGGCATCGTTCCGCTGCAAGGCAGCAATTTGGCTGCCGTACTGCAAACCTATTTCGAGCAATCCGAGCAACTTAAGACCCGCTTATGGCTATTTGCCAACGCCACCCACGCTGTAGGATTATTATTACAGGAACTGCCTGCACAGGAAAATTATCAGTCCGATTGGGAACATATCGAAATCTTAGCAAACACAGTGACCGAGCAGGAACTATTCGAGCTGGACTGCGAGCAGCTGCTGTATCGATTGTTCCATCAGGAAAAAATCAGGCTGTTTGATCCAGAACCGGTTGAATTTAGCTGCGCCTGCTCACGGTCAAACATCGAGAGAACCTTATTGGCTATGGGGCGAACCGAACTGGAAGATATTCTAAAGGAGCGGGATATTATTGAAGTAAACTGCGAATTCTGTAGCGAACAATACCATTTTGATAAAATCGATGTGGAAAGCATCCTGTCTCAGAAA
>JANYKK010000149.1 GCA_025361585.1 Methylobacter sp.
GCGAAGGTGGGTTTTCACGTTGCTTTAGTCTACGGTTCTGAAGATCGTAGTACGGAAATCCGCGTACTACGATCTTCCATCGGAATCGGAGAGTAACGGGTGAAATTCTGCCACCTCGATCCTATCAGCGTTAAAACTCTATTTTCACCGATCCTAGTAAAGAGCGTGGCGTACCGATGGTTCGGCTACTACCTGCGCCTCCCCACCAAGCATCCGGAAAATAGGTCTTGTCGAGCAAATTGTTGACGTTGAGTTGGGTGGTGATTTTGGATTTGCCAATTTTCCAGCTGTAGGCGGTCAGCAAATCGACCGTCGCGTACCCAGCAGTCTGATAACCGTTATTTGAACCATCGGTGGAGCCATCGCGTAAAGTTACGCCGCCGCCAACCTTTAGCCCTCTCAAATCACCCTGCTGAAAATCATAAGTTGACCAAAGGCTGCCGACATTTCTCGGTACAGCATACATACGATTGCCAACAAGTTCGCTATTGCCTTTTGTGACACGAGCATCAAAATTGGCATAAGTGGCAATCATATTCCAACCAGGTAAAAATTCTCCGCGGACATCGATTTCTGGGCCTTTGCTATGTACCTCGCCTGCGGCCACTGAAAATTGCCCAGTGTTATCGAGCGGATCGCGGGTAACTACGTTCTGTTTTGTAAGATCGTAATAAGCCAGCGTAGCACTCAACTTGCCGTCGAAAAATTCAAGTTTGGTGCCGACTTCCCATTGTTGTGCACTTTCCGGCTGTAGCGGCTTACCGGTGCGGTCTTTAGCCCAAGAGTTGGAGTTCCCAAAGTTTTCGATATGGTTGCCGTAGACACTCAGCCAATTCCTAGCCTGCCAGAGTACTCCGACTCTCGGCGTTATAGCATCTTCAGTGGGCTGTTGCGTATTAGCCAGATTGTCGCGCTGCTGGACGTTCTGGTAACGCAAGCCACCCATTACATGAAAACCGTAAGGCAGCTTGATTTGATCCTGCGCATACAAGCCAAAGTAATCATTGCTAGTGTTACTAGGCGACCAAATTGGACTAAATGCGGTTGTCTGGGAATTGTGTATAGGATTGTAAATATTGATTGGCGTCAAATTCGCGCCGTAATAATTAGCTTTATTGTCGGTACGATAATAATCGCCGCCGACTAGCAACGTATGCTTGAAAATACCGGTATTAAAATACCCGGTCAAATCCAGGGTCGTGAAATAGGTATTACTCTGAGCAGGAGCGAGGACGTAAGAGCGATTCAGTGTATTATCTGGATTCAAACTCACTCCTGATGTCCAACCTTGCACCGTATCCATCAAGTCGGCGACGAAACGTTGCTTGATGGTCCAGTCATCATTGAACTGGTGTGACCAATTCATGCCAATCAGTTTTTCCTCAACACTGCTGGGCGTGTGCTCCGTTAAGTTGCGGGAAATCGGCATCTGAATAAATTGCCCATTAATAAAAGGCCAAGTGCCGTTATCGTAACTGAGGTTGTCGTGACGATACTCCATTTCGAGCGTGGCTTGGGTTCGAGGGCTGATATTCCAAGTAACAATGGGGGCCAGAAAAGTCCGTTCGTTATCAACCAGATCGCGAAACGAGCCGCTGCTTTCGAACGAACCATTGAAACGATACAGCAAGGTATTATTGTCCTTGGTCAATGGCCCGCTGGCATCTACCGTGGTTCGATACATAGAGTAAGAGCCGAACTGCTGTTGCAACGCATAATAAGGCTTCGCCAGCGGCTGTTTGGTAACCACATTGACCATCCCGCCAGGCTCCATTCGTCCGTAAAGAATCGCGGCAGGGCCTTTGATGACTTCCAAACGTTCGACGTTAGCCATTTGCCGGGTACCAACCGAGCCGTATCCGCTATCGAAGCGGTAGCCGTTACGAAAATAGGTCGATGTGCGAAAGCCCCTTAAAAAAATATCATCCGATAGTCCGCCGGAACCTGAGCTGACTGTAGCGCCTGCGACATTTTTCAAGGCCTGAGTCATTTGGATAGTTTGTTGATCGTTCAGCACCGCTTTAGGAATTACCTGGATGTTGACGGGCGTCTCCATTAGCGGCGTATCGGTTTTAGTGGCGCTGCTGGCGTTGGTGTGGTTGTAATCAGTGTTGTAAGGATCATTTGGATCATAATTCCTGCTGCCTTTTACTGTCATCGCTGCCAAGGTCGTAGTATCCGCTTTCGACTGAGGCGCTTTCTCCAGCGTAACTGTATTGGTTCCGGTCAGCCGATAACTTAGGCCGCTGCCGGTCAGTAATTGTTGTAAAGCCTGTTGCGGCGTATAAGAACCATTAACGGCACTGGAGCGCACATCTTTCGCCATATCGGGGAGTCGCTATTTTTGCGAAAGCTTTTATGGGCATCCCTGCCCAACAAGCAGCAAAAACTACGCGACCGCTCATGCCTGCGGCTGCCCCAGCCGTCCTGCTTCATTCGTTGGATACCCAGCAAGGGGTATCCAACATCTTTCTCGCAATGACTCGACGCGATGTCGGGAAAGCCTGTATTTTTCACTACGCAAAAAGCGCTTCGTGAAAACACATGCACTATCGCTTCTGGGGACTACTCGACTCCTGTCTCGCAGCGAACGTGTTATAGAAAATGGCGGCAGCGTGCGTACCGTCGTGGTCACCTCTGGTGATACCTATGTCGATGCGGTCATACTGGAAACTAGAAAGCGCCATCCATCACATTCTGATTATCTGGATTTTGGTGAAAAGCGCTTGGAAGAATCGCGTCGTGCCGCTCAAATATTGGGCAATGGTTTTGTTCATCAGGATTTACTAGGTTTCTCGGATGGCAGCATTTATTCTTCACTGGTTTCGCATTGGCGCCGTAATAACCCGATGCGCTCTGATTTCACTGGATTTAATCATGTGCCTTATCGCGAAGCGGAAGACAGGGGTTATGCTCAGGATGGTCAGGATTTACTAAAGGAACTTGTCGCCATCATGCTTGAAACAAAGCCTACGCTAGTCTGGTGGTTGGTCGTTGATCACGTCTTGTTCGACTGAAGCACTTTCAGAAGAAACTTCTATCCTGTGCATACGCCTGTCTAGAATCAGATTTAAAGGAATTTGGTGGGCTTCACTTTCGGTGCGCTGGTTTGCGACCAAGCGATACGTGTAGTGGCGCTCTCCGGTAGAAGAATAATTGGTGTGAATTCGTCGGATAGGCATGTTTCCAACTGTTTTATTTTAAACAA
>JANYKK010000167.1 GCA_025361585.1 Methylobacter sp.
GTATCGCTACTGACCGTGGACATATCGACGACAACAGCGCCGGGCTTGACGGTAAGAGCTATCGCCTCGACCATTGCCAGCACATCCTGATCGGCGGAGACGCAAATCAACACTATATCGACGTTGGTGGCGAGCTCTTCCGGCTGACGATAAGCGGTAACATTAAGTTCTTCGGCCAAGCTTTGCGCCTTTGCCGCCGTGCGGTTATAAACACCAACCAAGTATCCGGCTTTGGCGATATTTCTCGCCATGCCGATACCCATTGCGCCCAAGCCGATCATGCCTGCTTTCATGTTATTCATCTGAGATTGTTCAATACTATGCATAGCCTAAGGAGCTGAAAAAGGATTTAGCAGGCGAACGCCGCAACGTTCGACATCGCGTACGTTGCGCGTGACCAAAGTCAAATCCTGTTCCAACGCGGTAGCCGCCAGCAGCCCATCGATAACCGGCAAGGGATCGGGAACGTTTAGGCATCCCCACCGCTCTGCGATGGCTTGGGTAACAGGCAAAATGCGTCCGGCCATGAGCGTTTCCACCGCCAATAGTTTTTGTTCCAAGCGTACGGACTGAACGGCATCACGACGACGCAAGCGCTCTATGCCTAATCGAATTTCACCGATCACTAGCACAGACAGAAACAATTCGTCGCCGTCAGTAGCTGCATACCAGCGTTGTACACTCGAATCGCAACGGCTGCCCTTTTGTAATTCCGATAAAATGTTGGTGTCAATCAAGTATCCCATTCTGGCAACTCCCGCCCAAATTCGCGTGGTCGGGACAGGTCTTCGTCAGTCAAGCCCTCTGCCATGCTGGCCAATAAGGATTTTAAATCGCCTTCTGCCGTTACGGCAGGTTCTTCATCCATTAATAGACGGACTCTCAGACGAACTCCATCCGGCACCGTGTCGGGAATACGAATGGTATGCTCATGAGCAATGGTTTCAAATTCGATAGTTTGCATAGCTCCTCCTGTTTTTTAACGGATGTGCCGGATCGCCAGTTTAAATTTCATTCATTTACCTTACGAAGGCATCAAGGACTTCATCGGGTAACGGGTCAAAGAAACTGGCCGGGATTTGGAAAATCTCTTTCACCAAACCGATAGGGCGCTGTTTTGGCAAGGCATCAGATCCATGCTTCAAGCCCAGGCGGAAATAATGTATTAGGTCATATTTATCGTCGGGGATTTGCTTGATTTCATCGATGATTTGTTCTTATAGCATGATAGCCCCTCTTTTTTAGTTCTGTAGGGTATATGTATTGCAAACCATTTTTCAAGCATTATGCAGATTCAATAAAGGTACGCGAATCGTACTTGAACTACAAGACTAAAGTGTAGCATTTGTCCGCGTATCTCAGACACTAAATAACAATGGGATTCAACATAAAAATAAGATAAAATAAAAATAATTCAAATTATTAGAAGGTTGTTTTTATGGATTTTATCGATCAAATCAGGGCGTTAGCTTCACGCATAGCTAATACAAAAGACATGATCCAAACAGAAGAAGCCACAAAAAACGCAATGGTAATGCCATTTATACAGGCTCTTGGGTATAACGTATTTGATCCATTGGAAGTAACACCCGAACTGGTTTCCGATGTTGGCACCAAAAAAGGCGAAAAAGTTGATTACGCTATTTTGAAAGACGGGAAGCCCATAATCCTTTTTGAATGCAAAAAGTGTGGTGGTGACTTAAGCATTAACCATGCTTCTCAACTGTTTCGGTACTTCCACGTTACTGAGGCAAGATTTGGCGTCCTAACAAATGGCCTAACATATCGATTCTTTACCGACTTAGAGCAGCCCAACAAAATGGATGAAAAACCATTTTTGGAATTTAATATATTGGACTTCAAAGATCAGGATATTGACGAATTAAAAAAATTCGCAAAATCATCCTTCGATATTGAAATAATATTAACCACCGCAAACGAGCTTAAATATACACGAGTGATCCAAAATATTATCGGTGAGTTAATGATGAACCCTACCGATGATTTTGTTCGTCTTATCTCAAATGAGTACACCAGTGGAAAACGCTTCACTCCGGCAATTAAAGAGCAATTTGCTCAAATAACAAAAAAGGCTTTTCAGCAGCTGGTCAATGACAGAATAAATGAGCGCTTAAAAGTTGCCATGTCACCAGCTGCTGAGTCCAATACTGAGAACGCTGCCGCTCCTATTGCTATTGAGCCTGACGAATCGCAAATTGTAACAACGGAACAAGAAATTGAAGGCTTTCATATAGTACGGGCTATTCTCCGAGATGTAATCAACCCGCGTCGTGTAGTTATGCGCGACGCTCAAAGCTATTGCGCGATTCTATTTGACGACAATAACCGAAAACCTATCTGTAGGCTCTGGTTCAACAATCCATCAAGACTCATGCTGGGTTTAATCAACGGGAAAGAGCAAGAAAAGATGCCTCTTTCGGACGTTGATGATATTTATAATTACGCAGAGCAATTAAAAGTAACAATAGCGGCCTACATTAACTCAGAGTCATAAATTAATCCTTCAAACCCACTCAGCCTTAATCCTTTTCACCTCGCACCATTCCTCGGCCAGACGCTTTAGTTCCAGCTGCTCGAATGCATATCAAGCATCACTTAGATTAGTGTGTTCGTGCAGGGTGTCCTTAAACTGGCGGAACGGTTTGCGGCGGTTAAGTGCGTCTTGGAGTTTGCCCGCTTCCTTGGTATCGCCGAGACTGTCAACGAAGTCTTCCATGATCTGGAACGATTCATGGTAGGCTAAGGGATCGATCAGGCGATAGCGCGGGTTGTCTTCCAGGTCTTCCGGCGCTGCGAGACAGGAGTCGAGTAGTCCCCAGAAGCGATAGTGCATGTGTTTTCACGAAGCGCTTTTTGCGTAGTGAAAATACAGGCTTTCCCGACATCGCGTCGAGTCATTGCGAGAAAGATGTTGGATACCCCTTG
>JANYKK010000207.1 GCA_025361585.1 Methylobacter sp.
AATAATCCACATTGGCGGTCATAACGAATGAATTTCTTGACCCAAGTTGAACACTTGGAGTAAAAATTTACTTTTATCGATGCATTAGTTTAAATTAACCAGAATACGCGCCAGTTGTATGCATGCCTTTTAATCTGAAAAACTATAGGAATTTTTATGCGAATTGAAGATCAAAATTACGCCATTCTTCACCGACCTGACTGGGTTGTGTCTTCTGGAGCCATGCAGTTGAAGAAAATAAAAACAACAATCATTGCATTGGTTTCAGTTCTCTCGCTTGCAGGGTGTGCTGGCGTAACTACAGAATATAAGGCGTTTGAAGGAGTGAAAGACGGGATAGTAAGCGGTAAAGGAGGGGCTAAGGTTGTTATTGATGGCATGGAAATTTGGGTAGATGGCGAACCTCCCCGTAAATTTAAGATAATTGGCTTTATTGATGATACCCGTGGAACAGGCTGGATAGATACGTTGACTTACCGTGGCGATATAGTCAAAAAAGCTCGTGACGCTGGAGGGGATGCCGTTATTAAACTGAATAATCAATCCCAACTTGAAAGTTTTTACTCGGCCGGTGGAGCATCCGCTAATAGTTATGGCGTTTATGTTCGCACTCTTCATTACGATGAGCCCAAAAAAGATATTTCAAAGTATGCGGTTATTAAATACGTGGGATAAATATCCAATTTAATCATCTGTTCTAATGTGGGCCGAAGGCTGTTAAAAGTGTTATTCAGGCAACGCTTGTGTGTCGGGTTATCGGCTCCGGCCACAGTCTTCTCTCATATGGCGCAAATACACGCTAATCGTGATCCAATTCGATTGCACGAACGGAAGCAAGAAGAATGTGCGGGGATGATCAAAGCCAACATTTTTTGGAGCGCGTATGAACCCTAAAGACTTTTTGATTTCCGCTTACGGCGTACGGATGCCCCGGATTATTTACGGCACAGCCTGGAAGAAAGATCGCACGGCGGCATTGGTCGAACAGGTTATCGTACTGGGTTTTCGCGGCATCGATACCGCCTGCCAGCCCAAGCATTACAACGAAGCGGGGGTCGGCGACGGCGTGGCCGCCAGTCTGCGTCACGGGATAGAGCGCAGTGAGCTTTACCTGCAAAGCAAATTCACCCCGTTAAGCGGCCAAGACCCGATGCAAGTGCCTTATGACACTAAGGCCTGCCTTAGCGAGCAAATCGCGCAATCATTCCAGACTTCGCTGAAAAACCTGCAAACCACTTATCTGGATTGTCTGGTGCTGCATTCGCCATTGGCAAACCCACAACAGACTATGAAAGCGTGGCAGGCGATGGAGCAAATATTTCACAGCGGCGGCGTCAAGCAGCTGGGAATTAGCAATTGCTACGATCCCGGACAGTTTGAATTGCTGTATCGCAATGCTACGATCAAACCGGCCGTCATCCAGAACCGTTTTTATGCACAGACCGGTTACGACCGCGCCATTCGCGATTTTTGTCGGGAACATCGGATCATTTACCAAGGCTTCTGGACGTTGACCGCCAATCCCAATGTCCTGGCTCACCCCATGCTGAAAGTTCTGGCGGAGAAATACCGGCGCAGCGCCGCCCAAATATTTTTCCGCTATTTGAGTCAAATCGACATTATTCCGTTAACGGGCACCACATCGGAAAGCCACATGCGCGAAGACCTGGCGGTTTTCGATTTTGAACTGACTGCCGATGAATGCGAAATTGTGGAGAGATTGCTCTGATTTACACGATGTCCAGGGCAGAAAAACACGATGCCGGGCAAATTGTCACCCTGGTTAACTCGGCTTATCGCGGCGAATCCAGCAAACAAGGCTGGACCACGGAAGCTGATTTACTGGCCGGGCTAAGAACCGATACTGAAGAAATCCTGCGCTTGATCTCAAGTGACGATTCCATGTTTTTGCTGTGTAAGACTCAGGCGGAACTAATCGGTTCGGTGCATTTGCAAAAACAGGAGGATCAGGTTTATCTCGGCATGCTGGCAGTAAGTCCGTCGATACAGGGAAGAGGCATAGGCAAGCGATTGCTGGAAGCCGCAGAGCAAGCCGCGCAGGAAACCTGGGGCATCAACAAATCGGTTATGACCGTCATCGCATGCAGGAACGAACTGATTGCATTTTACCAACGGCGCGGCTACCGGCTCACCGGAATAAACAAGGAGTTTCCGGCGAATTCGGAGCTATGGAGGCCTAAAGTTGCGGGTTTGCGCTTGGAGATATTGGAAAAGGTTCTGTAGGTTTTAGAGCGGGACGAGGCATGTTGCCCCGTCCCGCTTAGAGATTATTGTCAGCTCAACACTTGACGATCAGTTGGTTCATTGCCTTGTCTCAGCGGTTTT